>CAKQKA010000082.1 GCA_934247855.1 uncultured Clostridia bacterium
GGTTTATAACAGGAAATTCAGTTATAAAAAAGCAAAAAATTTATCTCGTTCGATTATAACTTTTCAGGGTGTAAGCTCAGGGTTCGATTTGTTTATTAACGGCAAATATGTCGGATACAGTCAGGGAAGTCATTATCCGTCCGAGTTCGATGTTGGAGCTTTGCGACAGAATGGGATTTTACGTTATCGACGAAGCCGACATTGAAACGCACGGCGCGTTCTTTATGGATGAAAAAACTGTATTTTTCGCAATATTTTGCCGCTTTTCCGATTGAAGAGCGTAAAAACGTATTCTTTTAGCTGCATAAAAAAGCAAATTAACACACAAAAACGACAGCAACTTAAAAAAGTTGCCGCCGCCGTTAAACTATTTTATATTGGGTACACCCCAACATTTATTGTAGAACTTTTTATTTTCCGAAAAAGTTCTTTTTATAGTTTTGCGAAACGTCTTCTATTTTTGTCATAATTTCGGCGTTTTTACTCGCTATCACTTCGGCAATTTTGCTTGCCGTACCTTTTCTTATAGCCTTTATTTCGGGTTCTGAATTATCGCATAAAAACCTTGCATATTTTACAAGTCTGAATGGACCGTAAACGCGGTATTCGTTGCCTATGCGTTCTACAGCAACTGTTTTCAGATCTTTTACCGCTTGCTTTAAATGCCTTTTAACCGAAGTCGGTAAGTGGGTAAAGGCGAACAAAGGCTTTATTTACGGTGCATATCCCGCAGATAACGAGTTTCAAGCCGAAAACGCCGATGTTTTAACCGACGGAGAAAAATATTACGCCGTGATTAAAAACGTGAATATGAACGCAGATCCCAACGTTGCATTGGGCGGCGACGTTAGTGCTGTAAAATTAAGCTTTGCGGCAAAGCGGGCGAAATGGCTCGACAACGGTGAAAAAATCAAGATAAACAAAGACAATTCGTTTGCTGTAAAACCTTTCGATTACGGTAGAAGTTACTCGGTACGAGTTGCCGAAATAGACTTATAACGAACTCGAAACATAATAGACGAATGATCTTAATGGCACGATAAATGGCACGATAAAATTGTCTAAACGGCTACAATTTAAGGTTTTGGCTATATATGCAACTTTTTTAAACCGTAAGCGTTTCTTTTCGGTACTCTGCTCTTGTCCTGACATGCCGGACGCGAATAAAATACGCCGCAAACGAGTTGCGGCGATTTTGACTATTTAAACCGTTTAAGCGGCTAAGTTAAACCGTTTATTGCGGCGAACAACGGTCTGATTCTCGGGCAACATCTTTTGTATTGCCTTACACAAGGTCTGCGTACGGGGCATCTTCTTCTGTGGAATTCGCACCCGATAAAACAAAGTCTGCACATATTTTAACCTCAAAATATGTATTTCTCTCAAAATACGTCCCTTATCGGTTCGTGTTTTTTGTCGGGCATCCGTCGTTCATTACATAGTATTCCGTTGTTATATGAATTTGTTACAAAAGGGCGAGGCATAATTGCCTCGCCCGTATTGTTATGCAGTTTTTTGCTTAATCGGCTTAGTACATACCGCCCATATTGCCGCCGGCGGGAGCTGCAGGCTCGGGTGCGGGAATATCTGTAACGATGCTTTCGGTTGTAAGCAAGGTCGATGCGATAGACGCAGCGTTTTGCAATGCCGATCTCGTAACCTTGGTAGGATCGATGATACCCGATTCGACCATATCGACGTACTCGTTGCGATAAGCGTCGAAACCATAATCGGCTTTCTTGGAAGTAACGATCTTGTTGACGATAACCGAACCGTCAAGACCTGCGTTTTTAGCAATTTGTCTGAGCGGGTCTTCTACTACGCGCAAAATGATTTCCGCGCCGGTCTTTTCTTCGCCGCTAAGCGTTGCAGCCAACTTTTTGAGTGCGGGGATAGTGCCGAGTAATGCAACTCCGCCGCCGGGAACGATACCTTCTTCCACGGCTGCTCTGGTTGCTGCAAGAGCGTCCTCGATACGCAGTTTCTTTTCTTTCATTTCCACTTCGGTTGCCGCGCCGACGTTTACGACAGCTACGCCGCCTGCGAGTTTTGCAAGGCGTTCCTGCAATTTTTCTTTATCGTAATCGGATGTGGTTTCTTCGATTTGCGCGCGGATAGCGTTGATACGAGCCTTGATTTCTTCGGGATCGCCTGCGCCGTCAACGATGGTGGTGTTGTCTTTATCGACTTTAACCTGAGCGGCTTTGCCGAGCATATCGGGCGTGAAGTCTTTGAAATCGATACCGAGATCGGACGAAAGAACTCTGCCGCCTGTAAGAATGGCGATATCTTCGAGCATGGCTTTTCTTCTGTCGCCGAAACCGGGCGCTTTAACGGCTACGCAGTTGAATACGCCTTTGAGTTTGTTAACGACGAGTGCCGCAAGGGCGTCGCCTTCGACCTCTTCGGCGATAATGAGCAAGCGTTGACCTTGCTGCGCGATAGGTTCGATTATGGGCAAAATCTCCTGGATAGAAGAAATTTTCTTATCGGTTATAAAGATGAGAGGGTTATCGAGTACGGCTTCCATCTTGTCTGTATTGGTTACCATATAAGCGGAGGCGTAGCCTCTGTCGAACTGCATGCCTTCAACGGTGGTGAGTTCTGTCTTCATGGTCTTACTTTCCTGAATGGTTATAACGCCGTCTTTGCCGACTTTTTCCATAGCGTCGGAGATCAGTTTGCCGACCTCTTCGTCGCCTGCGGAAATAGAAGCAACCTGCGCGATGGCAGTCTTGCCGCTGACGGGTTTGCTCTTTTTCTTAAGTTCGTCAACAGCGACTTCAACGGCTTTCATAATGCCTTTCTTAAGCATGATGGGGTTAGCGCCTGCGGCGAGGTTTTTCATGCCTTCGCGAATCATGCCCTGAGCGAGTACGACTGCTGTAGTCGTTCCGTCGCCGGCAACATCGTTGGTTTTGGTCGAAACCTCTTTAACGAGTTGTGCGCCCATATTTTCAAACGGGTCTTCGAGTTCGATTTCCTTGGCGATGGTAACGCCGTCGTTGGTAATCAGCGGAGCGCCGTACTTTTTATCGAGTACAACGTTTCTGCCCTTAGGTCCTAACGTGATTTTAACCGTATCGGCGAGGGTGTTAACGCCGTTTACCAATGCTTTTCTTGCCTCTTCGCCGTATTTTATCTGTTTAGCCATAATTAAAAATCCTCCTTAAAACTTTTTTGTCAAGCCCGAAAACTTTACTGTTCGACTATAGCGAGAATGTCGCTCTGACGAATAATCGTAAGTTCTTCGCCGTCGATTTTGAATTCGCTTCCCGAATATTTGGCGTAAAGAACTACGTCGCCTTCCTTAACCTGCATTTTAACTTCGTTACCGTCGACCATTCCGCCGGGTCCTACCGCAACTACGACTGCGGTCTGCGATTTTTCCTGCGAGGAAGAGGGGAGTATAAATCCGCTCTTGGTCGTATCTTCTTTCTTCGTTGCTTTCACAACAACTTTGTCAAACAAAGGTTTAACTTTCATTTCGGTTTCCTCCGATTTTATTCATTATATGAAGTCGGTGCTTTGCGGCTGCGTACTTTTTTTGCTTTGCTCTGTGTGAGTGCGTTGCAAATAACTCGCCGCATTGCCGAGCGAATATAAGAGTTCAGCCGTTTTGCGCTATTTGTTTTAGCACTCTCGGTCTGCTTGTCTTAGCACTCTTCTTTCACGACTGCTAATACTATTATAGTCGGCAAAACAAAAATGTCAATAGTTTTATGCGCTTTTTTTTCAAAAAAATATTAAGCGGCAACTAAGAATTTTTTTTTGCGATATTATAGCGCAAATAATTGCAAAAAACGACAGCGTATGGTAAAATGTGCAATGACATTTACAGTGGAGATTGTTGTAACATGAGCACCAGACCGATTGTAACCATAACAATGAGCGACGGCGGCGTTATGAAAGCCGAGCTGTACCCCGAAATCGCGCCTAATACGGTAAATAACTTTATAAGCCTTGCAAAAAGCGGATTTTATAACGGTATTATTTTTCATCGCGTTATCGAAGGCTTTATGATTCAGGGCGGAGATCCTACAGGAACGGGTATGGGCGGACCGGGATATTCGATTAAAGGCGAGTTTTCCGCGAACGGCTTCAAAAACGACCTTAAACATTCGCGTGGGGTGCTTTCGATGGCGAGATCGGCAAGACCGAACTCCGCAGGATCTCAATTCTTCATTATGCACGATAACGCTCCGCATCTCGACGGGCAGTACGCCGCTTTCGGCAAACTTACCGAAGGGTACGACGTGCTCGACTCTATTGCGGAAACGCGCACCGATTACAGCGATAGACCGTATGACGAACAACGCATTAAATCTATGACGGTGGAAACTTTCGGCGTTGACTATCCCGCACCCGAAAAGTGCTGATCGGCTTTACTGCGGGTGCATTAAATAATATATAAAATTCTGCAAAAAATATGATTCATTCGATGTGTGGCGGCGGGCTGAAAGATAACGAAATTTTATCTTTTGCCAAAGTAACGTTTGACGATAATCCGCTTGCCGAAAAACGTCCTTATTGGTACAAATGCGCAATAATCGGGCTTAATGTGGGTGAAAAAGTGCTTGCGCCGTTCGGGAAAGACGGCCGAGAATACGTCGCGACCATTGTGCGCGTAGATCGCGCGTCCGAACAAACTCCGCCGATGCCGCTCGGCAGAATGGGCAGCATTACAAAGCGGGCATAGCTTTTACGATTTACAGGAGAAAAAAATGATTTTATCCGGAAAAGAAATAATAAAAAGACAGGGCAAGGAAATAGAGATTACGCCGTTCAACCTTGATCAGGTTAACCCTAACAGTTATAATCTACGTTTGCATAACGAAATGTTGGTGTACGACGAAGACGTGCTCGACATGAAAAAGCCCAACGCATATCATAAAATAATAATACCCGAGGAAGGCTTAGTGCTTACGCCGGGCAAACTATACCTCGGCAGAACGGTCGAACATACCCGCACTGATAAGTTTGTTCCTATGTTAGAGGGGCGCTCGTCGGTCGGCAGGTTGGGCTTATGCATACATATAACCGCGGGTTTCGGCGATGTCGGATTCAACGGGTTCTGGACTCTTGAATTATATTGCGTTCAGCCTATAAAAATATATCCGAACGTGGAAATTTGTCAGATTTATTATCACACGATTGACGGCGATTACGATTCATATAAGAGCGGCAAATACAACAACAACGAAAGCGTTCAGCCGAGCATGCTCTATAAAGATTTTTTAAAAAAATAATTTAATAGCAAATTTTTTCGCAGGCGACGGTGAAATGCAGGTTTTGCATATTGCTGTCGTCTTTTTTTTGTAATTTTTATTAAAATCGAAAAAATTTAAAATAGAAAAGCACAGCGAGATCTGTCTGTATGGCTTGAAAATTATGCTAAACCGACGATGAAAAGATGAACGTACGAGAGGTATTCGCAGGTTGCAAAAGCAGTATTAACATGCAGGTTAAGCATTGCACGTTAATGTTATGTACACGCAAATGCGGCAGAGAGCGTGAATTCGTTTTTCCGCAAGGGGATGAAATAAGGCGCCTTCCATAAGGAAAACGCCTTGCTTAAATTACTCTATTTGAGAATTACCGAATTGTACGCGAAATTGAAAGGTACGAGCCTACAGAACCGGGTAATGGTCAGAAAACAACTTTGACTTATACTTCCGACCTTCGTTTGTTAATGTTTTTATTCAACTGCTTTCAGACTCTCGTTCATCTTTGTTTTTACTATTTTTGGTCTCGACATAAGCGTTACAAGCAGAGTGAATCCAAAAACTATAACGGGAATCAACAGCCACATGAACCAATTGACGTCTCCTACCGCTCCGATGCCTATCGTCTTGAACACAAGCGTTGCAAGTCCTGTTCCTACCGGATATCCGAGAAGAATGCCAAAGAACGTACTGATGTATATTTCACGATATATATATCCGCATATTTCTCCGTCGTGATAACCGAGTACCATAAGAGTCGCTATTTCTCTTTCTCTTTCGCTGATATTTATCGTCGTAAGCGTATTTATTACGACCGCGGTCAAAAGCCCCGCGAAAGCAACGATTACCAAAGCTACCCCGATAATCGAAGGCGAGCCGAAATCACCGAAGAGGCACATATCGAGAAGGGCAAGCCCTGCAAACACGAGCCCCGACGAAACGGCTACCGATACAAGCATCATGAAAAATCTCGTTTTATACCTGAAAACGTTTCTCATCGAAGATTTATACTTAAACGAAAGACGTTTCCATATAAAAGGAATTCTCTCAAGCAGTATTCTCTTACCGCTTTTAGGGGGCTTCGGGCGTAGAAGCTCGGCGGGAGCGTTATTCGCAAGCCGCATGCCGACGGAAAATACCGCAATCAACGTAACCGCTATAATTGCGCCGAGCGAAATAAAGTAATAGCTCGGATTGACCACCACGGATATGGGAGGCAAAACATGTCCGTAGCCAAAAACTATACATATCAGCCACGAAACGCCGTATCCGACAAAAAAGCCGACGCAGCCGCCGACGGCAAGCGCGACGAGCGCAAAGAAAACATACCTCAACACGATACTCATCGAACCGTATCCGAGCGTTTTCAGACAAGCGATTTGCGAACGTTCTTCATCCATAAGCCGCATCATGGACGACAATACGACTAGAAGGGTTACGGCGATAAAAATCACCATTAAAATATTGCCTATCCCTCGAACCTTATCCGCGGCTGCGATGATCGATTTGAAACTGTAATTATCGTAAAGCGTAATTACGCGTATGTCTTCGCCTAAAAGTTTCGTAAGTTCCGTCTTTTCTTCTTCGACATATTTTTCATAACCCGTAGAAAAAGAATGGAATAAATCCCTATCTCTCGCTTTTATATACAAATCGCCTTTCGGCATGAATGCGCATACGTCCGTCGGACAGTATAAAATATTTTCGAGCAGGTCGAGTTTGTTTATATCGGACGCATTGTCGGGAAT
>CAKQKA010000083.1 GCA_934247855.1 uncultured Clostridia bacterium
TGCGTTTTTCTACCGATAAGATAGACGGTACGCGTAACTTCATCAATAAACTCTGGAATGCAAGCCGTTTCGTGCTGATGAACGCCGAAAACGTTGAAATCAAAGATATCGCGGATTGCAAGCTCGGCATTGCCGATAAGTGGATTGTTTCAAGACTGAACGACACCGTCAAGGCGGTAACGCTCAATATGGAAAAATTTGAAATCGGTCTTGCGGCAACCGTATGTCACGACTTTTTGTGGTACGATTTCTGCGACTGGTATATCGAACTTTCCAAGCCCGCGCTTTATTCCGAAAACGAAAAACTCAAATCGGATACGCTCAGCGTGCTTGTCTACGTGCTTAAACAATCGCTTAAACTCCTTCACCCGATCATTCCGTTCATCACGGAAGAAATTTACACGCACATTCCGGGTGTGAAAGGCAGCATAGTCGTATCCGAATTCCCCAAATATAACTCCAAGTTCGCTTATCGTAAAGATAAAGCGGCTGCTGAAACGGTTATGGCAATCATCAAGGGCTTAAGAAATCTGCGTGCGCAGGTTAACGCTCCTATGTCCAAAAAGGTCGATTTATATATCGTTACCGAGGAGAAAAAGCTTATAGAGCGCACCTCGTCTTATATCGAAAAACTTGCGGGCGTAAATACTATCAATTTTGTGAACGGCAAGTCCGATATAAACGAAAAAGTGCTGTCGGTCGTCCTTGCGGGATTTGAAATTTATGTTCCGCTCGGCGAACTCGTGGACGTAGAAAAAGAGATCGCAAGATTAAAAGCGGAACTCGAAAAAGCGGAAAGCGATATAGCGTTTTCCGAAAACAGGCTGGGCAACCCCGGCTTTGCCGCAAAAGCGCCTAAGGCAGTAGTCGATAAAGAGCGCGAAAAACTTGCGGCAAGTCAGGAAATCAAACAAAAACTTCTTGCCTCGCTTAAAGAATATGAAATTTAAAAAATAAGTTATGCCGCATGCGGTAATCGATGAAAGGGCGCAGCCGCCGAATGGTGAACCGACGCTCTTTTTCGGTTTATATTGCGGTCTGCGCAAATACGGCTCGGCTGAAAAAACGCGGCGTAACAGGAGAACAATGAAAAAAAAGAATAAAAGTTTAAAAATAAGATTTTTAGGCGGAGTAGGCGAAATCGGTAAGAATATGACCGCCGTCGAGTACGGCAACGACATAATCATTATCGACGTCGGGCTGACTTTTCCGTCCATAGATATGCCGGGAATAGATTTGGTCATTCCCGATTACGGCTATGTGCTTGCCAATAAAGATAAGGTTCGCGGTATAGTGCTTACTCACGGACACGAGGATCATATCGGCGGCTTGCCCTATTTATTGAAAGATATGAAAGAAGTGCCCGTTTACGGCACGAAACTTACGCTCGCGCTTGCCGAAAACAAACTGCGCGAACAAGGCGTAAAAGGTTGCAGACTCTGCACCGTAAAACCTTCAAGCAGAATTAAGCTCGGCTGTTTTCAGGTGGAGTTCATCAACGTAAACCACAGTATACCGGGCGCTTGCGCGCTTGCGATTACCACGCCTGTGGGCGTTATCGTTCATTCGGGCGATTTTAAAGTAGACTTAACCCCGATAAACGGCGAAATCGCGGATATAACCCGTTTTTCCGAACTCGGCAAAAAAGGCGTGCTGCTGCTTATGTGCGAATCCACCAACGTTGAACGAAAAGGTTATACTATGAGCGAACAAGTGGTCAAAGAAACGTTTGAAAGTCTGTTTGCCGCAAACTTGAAACGTCGTCTTATCATCGCTACTTTCGCAAGCAACGTATACCGCATACAGCAAATTATAAACATCGCCGCGAAGTATAAGCGCAAAGTGGCTATGTCAGGGCGCAGTATGATAAACGTTACCGAAGCCGCCGCCAAAATAGGCGAAATGGAAATACCCGACGGCGTGCTCGTGGATATAGAAAAGATTAAGAATATACAGGATAAAGACCTCGTTATCATATCGACGGGCAGTCAGGGCGAACCTATGAGTGCGCTCACGAGAATGGCGTCCGACGATCATTCGCAGGTTAAAATCGGCGCAAACGATACGATTATCATTTCCGCAAGCCCGATTCCCGGCAACGAAAAGAGTATATATAACGTAATAAACAACTTGTACCGCAAGGGCGCGGAAGTTGTTTACGACGATCTGAAAGGTATTCACGTTTCGGGGCATGCCTGCCAGGAAGAGTTAAAAATATTGCACTCGCTAGTCAAGCCGAAATTCTTTATTCCCGTGCATGGCGAATACAGACATCTTAAAAAACATTGCATGCTTGCAAAAGACCTCGGCATGCGCGAAAGCAGTATGCTGATTTGCGAAATAGGCGACACGGTGGAACTTACCGAACGTTCCATGAAAAAGGGCGAACAGTTCCACGCCGGCAGCAAACTCGTTGACGGGCTTACGATCGACGATGCCACTACGGTCGTGCGCGACAGAATTCACCTTGCCGAGGACGGTATAATAGTTGCTATCGGCTGCGTTTCCGCCGAATCGGGCGAATGTATTCAGGAACCGTCGTTCATTTGCAAGGGTATATCTCTCAGCGATCAGTTACTTGCCGATTGCAAAGCGGGCGTTATAAAAACCCTTTCCGATTTCGATATCAAGGATATCGGCGACAATCAGGAATGCCGTCATCAAGTGCGCAAAACGCTTAAGAACATTATATTCAAAAAGACTAAAAACACTCCGATGATCATCCCCGTAATCACGGTAATTTAAAACGTAATGAGTGAGTTTACAAGGTCTAAAGTTTCGCTCGGCATAGACGAAGAAATCGTTAAAATACGTAAAGAGGCAAAAAGTAACGGAATACCCGTTATACTCGACGAAAGTTTAAACATGCTTTTGCTTTCGGTAAAAATGTGCAAGCCGAAAAAGATACTTGAAATCGGTACTGCCGTCGGCATGAGCGGTATTTGCATGCTTAATGCCGTCGGAGATGCGCGGCTTGTTACCGTCGAGCAGGATGAGGACAGCTATAGCAAGGCGAAAGCAAACTTTAAAAAATTCGGCGTGGAAAGCCGCGTGCGCGCCATTTTAGGCGATGCGGGCGACGTAGTAAGGTGTTACGAGCCGTATTTTGATTTTATATTTCTCGACGGTGCGAAAGCGCGATATTACGATTATTTGCCCGACCTCAAGCGTTTGTTGCGCGCGGGCGGGGTACTGTTTGCCGATAACGTGCTTTTCCGCGGGTTTGTGGAAATGGAAAAAGTTCCGCACAGCGAAATGACGATCGTGCGCAATATGCGCGCGTTTATAGACGATCTGGTGGCGGATAAACGCTACACGACCTCGCTTCTGGATATCGGCGACGGAGTGCTTATAGCGCACAAAGATTTTTAAGCGTAAACGGTTTTTGCTCATTAAGCAGCGCAAAAGACTTACGAACATAACATAAGAACAACAATGGAAAATTTTGAACTTTTAGCCCCCGCGGGCAATTTCGATAAACTTAAAACGGCGATTTATTTCGGCGCCGACGCGGTATATGTCGGCGGTACGGCGTTTTCGCTGCGCGCATTTTCCGAAAATTTCAACGACGAAGAGATGAAGCAGGCGGTCGGATATGTTCACGCCGCAGGCAAAAAAATATATGTTGCCGTGAACATACTTGCACGCAACCGTGATTTCGAGCGTATCGGCGAATACCTCAAATTTTTGGAAAGCATACAGGTCGACGCGGTTATTTTGTCCGATCCCGGGATTGTGGAACTTTGCGCAAGGGAGTGCAAAAATCTTACCATTCATTTGTCCACGCAAAGCAGTACGCTCAATAAATACTCGGCGAAATTCTGGGTTAAACAGGGCGTGAAAAGAATAGTGCTTGCGCGCGAACTGTCGCTTGCCGAAGTAAAAGAAATTGCCGATTATTGCGGCGGCGAAATCGAGATTTTTATTCACGGCGCAATGTGTATATCGTATAGCGGGCGGTGCTTGCTTTCCAACTACTTAAGCGGCAGGGACGGCAACCGAGGAACGTGCGTGCAGTGTTGCCGTTGGGAGTACGAGATACGCGAAAAAAACAAGGGCGGCGATTTCTTGCCGGTTATGGAAGATTCGCGCGGGACATACATCTTTAACAGTAAAGATTTAAACCTTATAGACTATCTCGACGAGGTTAAAAAGACGGGCGCGGTATCGCTTAAAATCGAGGGCAGAATGAAGAGCGAATATTATCTTGCCACGGTTGTCAACGCATACAGGCGCGCTATCGACGCATACGAGAAGTTCGGTGCGGATTACAAGCAGGACCGCACGTTCGACGAAGAGGTCAATAAGACGGCGCACCGCGCGTTTACTACGGCATATACGCTCGGTAATAACGATCAGACGGTCAATTATTCCGATTCTCAAAGCCGCGGCGATCGCACTTTTGCGGCGTTCGTGTTAGGCTCAGGGCGGGATGAAACGGGCGAGTACGTTCTTATAGAAATGCGAAACCGCTTCAAAATCGGCGACGAACTCGAAATACTATCGCCCGGCGAGAATTTCAATAAGGTTATAAAAGTATGCGAAATGACTGATGATTTAACGGGCTCGGCGATAGACGACGCAAAACTCGTTCAGCAAAAAATTCGTCTTTACACGACGCTTAAACTTACTCACGGAGATATATTAAGAAAATAGAATTAAGCAAAAAGATAAAACCGTCAGGATTGTATGTCTTGCGGTTTTTTTATTTTATAAAACTGCCGATAATCGACCTATAGACCGATTTTATTACTAAAAAACGAGCTTTTAAAAACGTTTAACGTTTTCATTTGTTCCGGTCGTTTTATAAGCTTCGGCTAAAAAATTTTGCGAAATTTGCAAAAAAAATATGTATTGACTGTACCGAGTTTTTCATGTTAATATATATAAGGACATACATTTGTCGGTGCGGCTGCAAAGCATAGAAATATATTGCTGCGGCGTGCTATATCCGGCATAGTTTTATAAAAATAACGAAAAGGCGGTCAGATATGGATATCAAAAAAATAGCGGTGGTCGGCGCAGGTTGGCGCGCAATGACATGGTTTAACGTTATAAATTCTATGCCGGGCTTTTCGCTCGATTCGATTGTTGTCAGAAATTCGGAAAAAGCCGAAATGCTTAAAAAACAATATCCGAATACGAAAATTCTTGCCGACGTCAAGCAACTCGGCAATGTAGATCATGTTTTGTTATGCGTTAACAAGGCGAGCAATTTGGCGTTATCTTGCGAGCTTGTTAATCGCGGTTTTTCGGTGTTTTGCGAAACGCCCGCAGGCATTGCCGCCGATATATCGCCCGATAGCGATAACTTGCTTTACGCCGAAAACATAAATTTGCAAATCACCGAACAGTATCCGCTTCGTCCGCGGATTATGGCGGTAGAAAAACTTATAGATGAGGGTTATTTCGGCGAGGTTCATACGGTAGAAATTTCGTGTTGCCATTCATATCACGCGGTTGCGGTTGCTCGCAAAATTCTTAAAACGGGCAATAAAATGCCGAAAATCACAAAATTTGTCATCGATGACGAATACTACGAGAGTGACGGACGGAACGGCAGGAAAGAACCCGAACTCAAAAATCATAAAAGAACGATCGCTCTTCTCGATTTCGGCAACAAACGCGCGATATACGATTTTTCGCACGGGCAATATTTTTCCTCGATTCGCGGCGAGCGGATATCGGTCAAAGGCACAAAGGGGGAATGTATAAACGGCTCCGGTTACAGGCTTGTAAACGGCAGCGAAATTCCGTTTTCGGTCGCGCCTGTTTTTTCGGGCGCGGATTGCGGTTTGCATGCTCTCGATTTATTGCAGCTTACCTGTGACGGAAGAGTGCTGTTCGAAAATCCGTTTATCGGCTGCAGATTTTCGGAAGAGGAGATTGCCATGGCGCTATGGCTTAAGAATGCAAGCGATAAATATCGGCGCGGCGAGGCGATTTATTCCTTGAAGCAAGGGACTATAGACGTTGCCATAGCGGCAAAGTTAGACGGCGAGGACGGTAAAATCAATCTCGGCGATTAATAAATACGTACATATTTCCGACCCCATTAGAACAATTTTTGCGCCGTCAAGTCGATTTGTGCTGCGTTAAACGACTTCCAAGTACGTCCAGTACGTGTTCAGTCGTTTGCCTTGCTCAAACAAGCCGCAACCGTATGCGAAAATAAGACCGACTTGTATATTTTGCAGTCGACTTTACGGCGTAAAAACACTACGTGCCGCAAGAGTAAGTGGAAAACGATAAAACTGTGCCGGATTTGCGGTTTGTTCTATAGAGGTTGGAAATACGTACTATTTTTTTTGAAAAATTAGCAAAAAAATTTGTCTTGTAATAAAAATTGCGAGTGATATAATAAATTTCGGAAAAAGGTCGAAGTCTATCTTCGGCAAACGTGTTTTTCGGGTGCGTTTCCAAGCATTTTTTAAAATATTTGCAAAAAAATGCAAAAGGCATGCCTTTTGCTTGACAAAGTTTCTTTGTCAAGCACACGTCTTAAATGAAAAATAAAAACGACTAATATTGAAGTTTTTAAGGAGGAATTATGATTAAAAAATCATTTTCAAAAACGATCGCTATTTTAGTGCTTGTTTGTTGCCTTATCGCTTCCTCAGCCGTATTTTTAGTCGGCTGCAGGCATGACGATAGCACAAATGAAACCACGAAATACACGATAGTGTACGATTCGCGCGGCGGAGCCGCTGTCAAAAACGGCGTGTACGAAACCGGCAAGAAGTTAAACCTTCCCACGCCGAGTATCGGAAGCGATCCGAAAATGTACGGTTTTTCGTTCACCGGTTGGTATTACGATACCGAATGCATGAAAAAAGTTGACAGAAACGCAATCGATGTATCTTATGCGAAATCGGGCGTTCTTACGTTCTATGCAGGCTGGACGAATTTGCATAACGTTTATTTCGACACGAAGACGAGCCAAATAATCGATTCCGTTCAGTATGCTTAC
>CAKQKA010000084.1 GCA_934247855.1 uncultured Clostridia bacterium
CTTCGGGCAAAAGACTTCGATGACCATATAGGTCTATCGTACCCGTCCAACTCGGCGAGCCTTGCACTGCTTGTATCTATACCGCAAAAAATATTACGGTTTTGCGCAATCAAAATTTGAGCTGTCCCCCTCGGGTAAACTCCAAAAACCATAAAATTCCTTATATATGCAAAAAAATATCAAAAACTACTTGAAAAAAAACGTGAAATGATATATTATAATATCAACAAATATAGTGCCTTACACGGAGGACAGTAAAATGATTAAACTAATTTGCGGCGAAAAGGGCAGCGGAAAGACGAAAATTATTCTCGATTCGGTTAACGAAACGGCAAAAACCGCACTCGGCAATGTCGTGTTTATCTCTCAGAAAAAAGGATATTCCGCCAACATAGATTTTAAAGTTCGTTGCGTATACACAGAAGATTACGCATTGAACGGCTTGGATGGTCTCATCGGATTTATCGACGGACTTATGGCAGGTAATGCCGATATCGAGTATGTATATCTCGACGGAATAATGCGTATAGCCGATTGCGATGCCAATTCGCTTGAACCTTTCTTTGCCGAAGCTGATAAACTCAGCAAAGAATACGGCGTAAAGTTTGTACTTACTCTCTCGGTCGCGAAAGAAAATATGCCCGGGTTCGTAAGCAAGTACTGCTAAAAACAGCTAAAAATGTTTTCTGTTATCGGCGGGATGTTACTACTCCTGCCGATTATGCTATATAAACCCGACTTAGTTTTATATCGCAGGGCATAGCGGGATGTGTTTTCAATACGTCCCCCGACTTTAAAGTATGCCTCAAGCCATGGTTAATTTTGCCACAGAGGGTAAAAATGGAAGAGAAAAAGAGATTATTCAGTGCGGTTCAGCCATCGGGCGTACCGACAATAGGTAACTATATAGGCGCAATCCGTAACTTTTCGGCATTGCAGGACAAATTCGAGTGCATTTACGCGGTAGCCGATTTGCACACGCTTACCGTTCGGCAAGATCCCGCGGAACTTCGCGCCCGCACGCTCAACTTGCTTGCGTTATATCTTGCAAGCGGTATAGATCCGAACAAGTCTATTGTGTTTGTTCAGTCGCACGTTCACGAGCATGCCGAACTTACCTGGATACTCAATACGCTGACCTATCCCGGCGAACTATCGCGCATGACGCAGTTTAAGGATAAATCGCGCAACCATGCCGATAACGTGAATATGGGGCTTATGGATTACCCCGTGCTTATGGCTGCGGATATCTTGCTTTACAGTGCCGCGCTCGTGCCCGTCGGAAAAGATCAGACGCAACATCTCGAAATTGCCCGCGACCTTGCAGAAAGGTTCAATAACAGGTACAGCCCGACGTTCGTTATGCCCGAGGGGTATATTCCCGAAACGGGCGCGAATATCATGAGTTTGCAGGATCCGCTGCACAAAATGTCCAAAAGCGATCCCAATCAGAACGCGTTTATCTCTTTGTCCGACGATAAAGACACGATTATACGCAAGTTCCGCCGTGCGGTTACCGATTGCGATAATTTAATCAAGCGCGATTCCGCTCGCCCCGGAATAACAAACCTTATAAACATATACTCGGCGTTCACCGATCTTACCCCCGCCGAGGTCGAGCAAAAGTTCGACGGAGCGGGTTACGGCGATTTCAAAACCGCCGTCGGCGAGGCTGTTGCGGAGAAAATCGTTCCGATCGACGAAAAGCGCAAGGAATATCTTGCAAATAAGTCGTATCTCGAGGACGTTATGCTCGACGGGCGCGACAAAGCGAGCCGTATAGCATATAAAATGCTCGATAAAGTCTACAAAAAAGTCGGCTTGTATCGCCCCGGTAAAAAGTAATGTTTGGTTACGTTAAACCCGATAAACCCTATTTATACGTTAAAGACGAAACTTTATACAATGCGCTGTATTGTCAGGTTTGCAAGAGTATAGGTAAAAAGTGCGGTCAGTTTGCGCGTTTTTCATTGACGTACGATATAGCTTTTTTGTCTGCGATTGTGCACAACGCAACGGGCAAGGACGTAAAAATCGAACGCAGGCGTTGCATTGCACACCCGATAATTTCGCGCCCCATCGCTTTGCGTGACGAAATATCCGATCGTTTGGGCGAATTGAATATAATTCTGACCTATTATAAACTTACCGACGACGTATTGGACGACGGAAAACACCGTGCTGCGCGCGCGTTTTTCTCGGCGGGCTACAAGCGCGCAAAGAAAAAATGCCCCGAGCTAGACGAGATTGTGAAACGTAATTACGAAAAATTGCGTTTTCTTGAAAAGAGCGGTGAAAAAAGTATAGATAAAACTGCCGATCCGTTTGCGGTAATGCTCGTCGAACTGTCCGATAACCTGCTCGGCAGGTTTGCCGACGATAGTTCGCGCAAGTTTTTCTACCACCTCGGCAAGTGGATATATTTGATCGACGCGCTCGACGATTACGATAAGGACGTGGCGAAAAACAACTATAATCCGTTTGTGGTTGCATACGGCGGCAAAAATTTTGCCGAACTTAAACAAAATAACGGTGAAGAACTTGCGTTTATTATGTCGTCCGTGCTGGAGGGTATAAAAGACGGACTATCGGGTATGAAATTCAGGTTTAACGCTGATTTAATTAAAAATATAGCCGTTCGAGGCACGTTCGAGTGTACAAAAAAAGTGCTCTCGGGCGAGGCGAAAGGCAAGAAAAAGGAATAATATGAACGATATCGAAAAGCTGTACGCTCTTTTCGGTTGCGACGAAAACGTTACCGACGAAGAATTGTATGCAAAATTTTTAGAACTGAGAACTAAATATCAGAACGACCGTTTTTTAGAGGGCGAGGCGGGCAACGAAGCCGCCGAAAAACTCACCGAACTTGTTTCCGCGTATAACGATCTGACCGAATATCGCAAAAACAAGAACGCCGCCGCAAGCGAAAGCAATGGTTCTTTTGCGGAGGTCGACTCACTTATAAAAGCGGGTAAAATCGACGAAGCACAAGCCGCGCTCGATAAATTCGACGAAAGAAACGCCGAGTGGCACTATTTGCAGTCGGTTATTTTTTATAAAAAGAATTGGGCGAACGAGAGTAAACGTCAGCTTGAAATCGCAATTTCTATGGACGGTTCGGTGGAAAAATATAAGACCGCCTACGATAAACTTTGCAAGCAAATCAATTATAACGAAGATGCAAAGAAGGGCAAACCCGAGTACGATAAATCGGGCAGCGGTCGTTTTAACGAGCCTTCATACGAAGAACCCGCCGACATGATGGGCGGCGATTCGTGTATGGAATTTTGTTGTCGCTCGGTGGTTTGCAGCGCATTGCTTAATTGTTGCTGCTGCCCGAGTATCAGGTGATTAAATGAAAAATTCAAGGGTAATCGCGCTTGCCGCCGTATCGGCGGCGTTTGTCGTATTGCTGTTGATAGCAGGTGCGTATATAGAAGTACTTGATCTGTCATGTTTGTTTTTTGCAAGTCTTGCACTTATGCTGCCGCTTGCGAAAAACAGCAGGGCAGGCGCGTTTCTTGCATATCTGGCGGGAGTTTTTCTCGGCTTTATATTCACGGGGATGCGGCTGCAGATCATGCTTCCGTATGCGCTTTTTTTCGGTTTGCACCCGATTGTTAACGATATCATAGAAAAAAAGAACTTCAATAAAATACTTGCGCTAGTAATAAAAACCGTATGGTTTGTCGGCGTTGCGTTCATCGTTTACTATTTTACGTCGTTTTTCGTTATCGAAAACGAGGTAATAAAACAATATATAATTCCGATAATTATCGTCGGCGGCGCGCTGTTTTTCATCGTTTACGATTATATAATGCAGCGTATGCAAAAAAGCATGAACGCAATTATCGAAAGAGTTATAAAAAAGAAATAGTATTTTTATCGTAAAAGTGAGCCTATAAGTCCATTATCGAGGGTTTTGATATATGAAGAAGAATGAAATATATGAAGGAATAGTCACGGCTTACGGCTCAGAGGGCGAGGGGATAATCAAGACCGAAGGCTACGTGATATTCGTGCCGTTTACCGTCCTGAACGAAAAAATCAGATATCGCGTCTTAAAAGTCGATAAAAATATCGTGTACGCAAAAGTCGAAAGTATCTTAGAACCGTCCGAAAAACGCCGCATTCCCGGGTGCGCGGTATTCGGCAAGTGCGGCGGTTGCAGACTTTTGCATATGGATTACGCCGAACAGCTCGATTACAAGCGCATGCTAATTAAACAAACGTTAAAGAAAATTGCATTTTTGGATATAGCCGTGGGCGAAACCGTGCCGAGCGTTCCCGAACTACGATACAGGAACAAATTGCAGTTACCGCTTCGTCGCGTCGGCGGAAGAAACGTCTGCGGTTTTTTCGCCCCCGATAGCCATCGCATTGTCGAAACCGATGATTGCCTGATTCAGGGCGATTGGTGTGCGGGCGCAATAAAAGCGATTAAAGAATTTGCCGAAATTTACGATCTTGACTTTTATGATGAAAGTACCGATAACGGACTTATACGCCACCTTATCGTTAAAAAGGTTTGCGATTGGTTTCTTGTTTCGGTTGTTATAAACGGCAGCAACTTGCCGCATTCTGCGGAACTTTTTGAGCTGCTTAAAAAGCATTTATGTACCCAAAACATAACTCTCACGTTAAACGAAAACCGCGGCAGGGGTAACGCCGTTCTCGGCGAAAAAACACGCGTGCTTTTCGGCACGGGCGTTGTGGTTGGCGAGCAGTTCGGCGTTAAATATACCGTCGGCACGCACGATTTTATTCAGATAAACGATAGCGTAAAGCAGTCTTTATATTCCGACGCCGTGGGTTTTGCGTGCGAAAATTCGCCTTCGCTCGTAATAGACGCATATTGCGGCGGCGGCTTGATGACCGCATTGCTTGCGGCAAAAGCAAAAAAAGTAATCGGTGTGGAAATCGTGCGCGAAGCGGTAGATAACGCCGAAAAACTTATAAAAGATAACGATATTTTAAACGCGACTTTCATTTGCGGCTTGTCCGAAATCGTGCTCCCCGATATAGTAAAAAAAGCTGGCGGCGACTGCACGGTCGTACTCGATCCGCCGCGCAAAGGTGTCGATAAACGACTTATAGAGGCACTTTTGTCGTCGAACGTTAAAAAAATAGTGTACGTTTCGTGCAATCCCGCAACCCTTTCGCGCGACGCAGGTCTGCTTTGCGGCACGCTGCATTACGACGGCGAAAAACTTTTAAAAAGCCAACGCACGGCAGACGGTCAATCAACCGAAAAAACCTGCATCGGTAATTTTTTTACGATAAAGAGCCTTAGAGGTTACGATATGTTTGCCGATTGCAAGGGCGTGGAGTGTCTGTGCGTTTTTGAACGCTGAGCGACTTTGCTCACGCTTAAAAGAGCGGCATTTTGCCCGCGAAGTAATTTAAAAAAACAATACGTTAAGTCGAAATTTTTTTAAAAACCCGAAAAAAAGGCTTGCATATCCTTTATATATATGCTAAAATTAAAATCGTTGTGAATTCACACTCGTATATCGACGGCTTCGTGCTTTGAAATCTTTTAACAAAGTAATGCCGTCCGCGCCTTGGTTTTAGCCAAATGCAAAAGGGTTATGCGGGGAGGAATTAACGGAGGATAAAAATATGGCAGTAACAAGCATGAAACAACTTCTTGAAGCCGGCGTACATTTCGGTCATCAGACAAGAAGATGGAACCCCAAAATGCGTAAGTACATTTACGGTGAAAGAAACGGTATTCATATCATCGACCTTCAGATCACCGTCGGTCTTATCGAAGAAGCTTACAAATTCGTAGTAGAAAGCGTAAAAGCAGGCAAGACCGTACTTTTCGTCGGAACCAAGAAACAAGCTCAGGAAGCTATTCAGCAAGAAGCCGAAAGATGCGGAATGTACTATGTAAATTCCAGATGGCTCGGCGGCACGCTCACCAACTTCAAGACCATTCGTTCGAGAGTCGAAAGACTTAACAAACTCGACCAGATGGAAAAGATGGGCGATTTCGATCTTCTCCCCAAGAAAGAAGTTATCGCGCTCAAGGCTGAAAGGGATAAACTGCAGACCAACCTCGGTGGTATCAGAGAGATGAGAGCCCTTCCCGGCGTAATGTTCGTAGTAGATCCTAACTGCGAAGACATTGCCGTTAAGGAAGCAAGAAAGCTCAACATTCCCGTAGTAGCTATCACCGATACCAACTGCGATCCCGATATGGTAGATTACGTAATTTCGGGTAACGACGACGCTATCCGTGCGGTAAAGCTCCTTTCTTCAATTATTGCAGACGCAGTTATCGAAGCAAAGCAGGGTGAAGATGCCGTCAGACACGTTGAAGACGTAACCGATATGGCAAGCGTTGAAGTAACCGCAGAAGAGGTTGCTCGCGAAGACGCCGTTGCAGAAGAAGCGGTAGCCGCTGTTGAAGAAAAGAACGCTAAAAACGACTGATTTTCAGCTTTTACGTTTGTTTGAACTTTAGATTTTCAGCCGGATTTTTTCGGCGTAGTGCGGCATCGCGCAGGTGCTGCAAAAAATAAAAAATATAGATTGACGTTGTTGACTTTATCGGTCAAATCCAAACAACGTTATGCGAGAAATAATATGAGTTTTACAGCTAAAGACGTAATGACGCTTCGTCAAAGAACGGGCGCAGGCATGATGGACTGCAAGAACGCACTTAACGAAACCAACGGCGATATGGATAAAGCCGTCGATTATCTTCGTGAAAAAGGAATAGCCAAAGCGGCTAAGAAAGCAGGAAGAATCGCAGCCGAAGGTATTGTTGACAGCTACATTCACATGGGCGGAAAGATCGGCGTGCTCCTCGAAGTAAACTGCGAAACCGACTTTGTTGCGCGTGGCGATCAGTTCAAAGCATTGGTTCACGATATTGCAATGCATATTGCTGCTGCTAACCCCCTTTACCTTTGCCCTGAAGAAGTTCCCGCTTCCGTGCTTGAACACGAAAAG
>CAKQKA010000085.1 GCA_934247855.1 uncultured Clostridia bacterium
GTTTACAAGCATAGTATGGAATTTAAATTTTCCTTCGGGATCTAGTTCGCCTAAAAGATAAAATCCTCCGCACATCAATAATACGTTTATCGTAGTATAAATAACAAATCTTTTGGGTAATTTGAAATATGCCCAAATGAGTAGCGGAACATTCATTGCCAGTAACACAAGAGAAGCGTCTTGTATCGGTCTCAACTTTGCTATTATTGCAAGTATACCGCTGAATCCGCTCGGAGCGAAGTCGTTTCCGAGAATAAAAACATATGAAGTGATCGTATAAAACAGCGTTGCGATAATATTCATACTCGCTTCTTTGGCTATTGATTTGATTTTTTGTTTTTTAGGATCGAGAAGTTCGATTCCATGTATTTCGTCCATCGATTTATCCTCAAAGAATTGTCTTGCTTATGATAGCACAAAAGGTGTTGAATGTCACCAAATATTTAATATTTTTTATAAAATCGCTCAAATTACTTAAATCTGGCATAATTTATTTATTCTCCGTCGGAAAACCGTTGCAAGATATGTTTTTTTTGTGCTATAATCTTAACAGTTATTTATGAAAGACGGTCACGGTCAACGACTTGAATCGGCATTCGTCCGATCTTTTAAAAGTTCGTAATTCCGACCGAAAAGCCTTGTAAAAAAGGAGTATTATCTCGTATGAACATGCACGAAGTTGAAAAGAAATGGCAAGAACGTTGGGAAAAAGAAAAGCTCAATACATTCAATCGGAAAAATATAGACAAAAAGTTTTATTGTCTCGAAATGTTTTCTTACCCTTCAGGAGCAAAACTTCACGCCGGGCACTGGTATAACTACGGTCCGACCGACAGTTATGCTCGTTATAAAAAAATGAAAGGTTACGAAGTATTTCAGCCGATGGGATTTGATGCTTTCGGTCTTCCTGCCGAGAACTATGCAATAAAAACGGGCGTTCATCCGCAAGATTCTACCCTTAAAAACATTGAAACCATGGAGAAACAGTTGAAGGCCATGGGCGCAATGTTTGATTGGTCGGCAGAAATTAAAACCTGCATGCCCGATTATTACAAGTGGACTCAGTGGATATTCTTACAGTTATATAATCACGGTTTGGCATATAGAAAAGAAGCGCCTGTGAACTGGTGCCCGTCCTGCAATACCGTTCTTGCAAACGAACAGGTTGTCGACGGAAAATGCGAAAGATGCGGAACTCAGGTTATAAAAAAAGACCTCACTCAGTGGTTTTTCAAAATTACAGACTACGCAGAAGAACTTTTGCAAGGTCTGGATAAGCTCGATTGGCCTGAAAAGACAAAGGCAATGCAGCGAAACTGGATCGGTAAATCGGTAGGTGCCGAAGTAATATTTACCGCTGAAAGCGGAGATGAATTCAAAGTATTCACTACCCGTGCCGATACGATTTTCGGTGTATCGTATGTTGTTCTCGCGCCCGAGCATCCTTTGGTAAAAAAGCTTTGTACTGAAGACCGTAAGCAAGACGTAGAAAATTATATCGCCGAAACAGGCAAGGTTGACGAAATAGAACGTCTTTCTACCGCCCGCGAAAAAAACGGCGTATTTATCGGCGCATATGCAATTAATCCGATAAACGATAAAAAAGTACCTATCTACATCGCTGATTACGTACTTTATTCGTACGGTACAGGCGCCGTTATGGGTGTGCCTGCACACGACGAAAGAGATTTTGCTTTCGCCACAAAGTACGGACTGCCCATCAATCGCGTCATACATTCGACAAAAGGCGACGACACGCTTCCCTATTGCGAAGACGGCGTAATGATAAACAGCCTTAATTTCGACGGTTTGAAGAGCAATGAAGGGCGTAAAGAAATTATGAAAGCTTTGTCGGAAAAGCAAAAAGGCAATCCGAAGGTGAATTACAGACTTCGCGACTGGCTTATTTCTCGTCAAAGATATTGGGGGGCGCCTATTCCCGTCGTGTATTGCGAAAAATGCGGAATAGTTCCGGTTCCCGAAAAAGACTTACCCGTTCTGCTTCCCTACGACGTTGAATTTAAACCTGACGGAAAATCTCCGCTTGCAAAGCACGAGGGTTTTATGCACACAAAATGCCCTCACTGTGGCGGCGATGCCACACGTGAAGCAGATACGCTTGACACTTTCGTTTGCTCAAGTTGGTATTATTTAAGGTATCCGGATGCAAACGATTCGGAAAAAGCGTTTGATCCCGAAATTATAAATAAAATGCTGCCTGTCGATAAGTACGTCGGCGGCGCGGAACATGCCTGCATGCACCTGCTCTATTCTCGTTTCGTTACTAAGGCATTACGTGACATGGGCTATTTGAATTTTGATGAACCGTTCAAATCGCTTACGCACCAAGGAACAATACTCGGTCCCGACGGATTTAAAATGAGTAAATCACGCGGGAACGTCATTTCACCCGACGATTATATCGAAACATACGGAGCCGACGTATTCAGACTTTACCTGATGTTCGGATTCAGCTATGTGGAAGGCGGACCGTGGAACGACGAAGGTATAAAATCCGTAGCCAAATTCCTTGAACGAGTTGAAAGAATTTTCGATAAAGTTAACGCTTATAAACCTGCGAAAACATATCCCGATTACGGCAAAGACGAAAAAGAATTGCTCTATGTTATGAACTACACAATTAAATGTGTAGACAGAGATATCGACTCTTTCTCATTCAACACCGCAGTCGCTCGTCTTATGGAATTCGTAAATGCAATATATAAATACGACGGATTGGAAGAAAAGAATTTAAAACTCTTAAAAGACGCGGTAAACACACTCGTCTTACTTATAGCGCCGCTTACGCCCCACTTTGCCGAAGAATTAAGAAGTCGTACAGGCGTAAAAGGTTCTGTATTTAATTGCGAATACCCTGTTTGTAATGAATCTTATCTCGTGCTCGACGAAATTGAGTACGGCGTACAAATAAACAGCAAGATGCGCGCAAAAATCGTCCTCTCTAAAAATCTCACGAAAGACGAGATTCAGGCTGCAGTGTTTGCGGATGATAAAGTTAAAGAATTGATTGCAGACAAAGAAATAGTAAAAACGGTCGTCGTACCGCTGAGATTAATAAATATAATTGTCAAATAATATGAAATCGATCAGTGAATTGTTAAATGATTCAAAAACAAATTTTCAGGCCGTAAAAGAAGCCGAAACAATCTTGCAAGAAAACGGTTTTACGCGCTTATGTGAAAATCAGGATTACATTCTTTCAGCCGGCGGGAAATACTATGTAACAAGGAACGATTCCGCTCTTATAGCTTTCATAGCCGCTACAGGCAACCAAACCGGATATCGGATTGTCGCATCGCATACAGATTCCCCCTGTTTTAAGGTAAAATTCGGTAAAAACCCGGTTTCGGCAGGATGTTCAACCGCCTATGTAGAACAATATGGCGGCGGTTTGAGGTATACCTGGTTCGATCGTCCTTTAAAACTTTGCGGCAGATTATGCGGCGAAAAAAACGGCAGGTTTATTTCTGTTTTTTACGAGTCTGAAAAGCGTTTTGTAATCCCCAGTCTTGCAATTCATTATAATCGTTCGGCAAATGACGGCATCCCCTTTAACGTCCAGACCGATTGCCAGCCGCTTTATGCTTTGGATATTGATGCGGAAGTTTTAAAGAAAGATCTTGAGTCTGCGTTTGACGGCAAATTGCTTGACTGCGATTTGTATCTTGTATGCGACGAAACGCCGTTTATTGCAGGACGGAACGACGAATTTCTTTGCGCTCCGCGCGTTGATAACCTGACAAGCTGTTTTTCGTCTATCCAAGCATTAATCGATTGCGTGCCTTCCGAAAATAACACGGTTATCGCCTATCTTGCAGATAACGAAGAAATCGGCAGTCGCACAAAGCAAGGCGCAGGTTCAACTTTCTTATTGGATACGCTTAAACGCATAAACGAAAAAACGAGCGATTTATCATTAGAGATTAATCTGAAGAATACTTTTCTCGTATCGTGCGATAACGCTCATGCGACGCATCCTTGTCACGCTTCGCTCGCCGATGGTTCAAACAATGTGAACCTCGGTTCCGGCATTGTAATTAAGCACCATGGCAATATGAATTATACAACTGATGCGGTAAGTTCTGCGTTGTTTAAAATGATTTTAAATTCGGCTAATGTTCAGTATAGTGATTTTTATATGAGATCGGATCTGCCCTGTGGCGGAACACTGGGCGCGATAAGCTCGTCGCAAGTATCGGTAATAAGCGTTGATGTCGGCATTGCTCAACTTGCAATGCATTCTGCAGTTGAAACGTTCGCGATTAATGACTATTATTCAATGATAAAAGGTTTAACCGCCTTTTATTCGTCAGATTTATTACCGAACGAGTAAAATAAGTTTAAGAATTTTTTATACATTCATTTTTTAAATATTTTGTTATCAAAAAAAAGCACCGCCGATGAATAAATCGGTTTGGTGCTCTTTTTGGATGTATATTTTCTTTTGCTATCCTATGCCGGACAAGAATAAAGCGAACCTCGGTCTTGCGACCGTGTTTTTGCTAATACAGCGTTGCATTCGCGTGTTATACGTCTATGCCTTATAAATTATTTCGCCGTCGCGTATAGTCATTAATACGTTAAAATCTTTGTCAAGTACTGCAAAAGAAGCATTCTTGCCTTCTTCGATGCTGCCGATCTTATCAAATATGCCGAGATTCCTGGCAGGGTTAGCAGATGCAAAATCTACCGCAGTGCAAAAATCGACACCGCATTTTGTTACCATATTTTTTACCGCGTCATTCATTCTCAAAACGCTGCCTGCCAAAGTGCCGTCGGCAAGACGAGCTTCGCCGTTCTTTACATAAACCGTCTGACCGCCTAGTTCGCTTACCGTGTCGCCAAGATTTTTAGCACGCATTGCGTCCGTTATCAGAACGAGTTTATCATGCGGCTTATTTTTAACGAGAATCTTAATCGCCGGAATACTGACGTGAATAGTATCGCATATCAATTCGCAAGTATAATCGTCAAGTAACAATGCTGCGCCTACAACGCCTGCTTCGCGGTGCGTAAACGCGCTTTGTGCGTTAAAAGTATGGGTAATTCCGGTTGCACCCCAGTTTAAAGCTTCTTCCGCGAGCGTAAATTTAGCGGATGTGTGCCCTACGTTTGCGCGTATTCCGTTTTCTTTCAGATAACCGACAAACTCCCTGCTTCCGTCGCTTTCGGGCGCAAAAGTAACGATTTTGATATTATTACCCGATAAAACGTTATATTTTGAAAATTGTTCGATAGACGGATTGCAAATGTAAATTTCAGGCTGAGCTCCGGCTTTCGATTTATTTATGTACGGACCTTCGAGATGAACGCCCAGTACCTCCGCACCATAAGATCTTTTTTCCGATTTATACTCTTTTACCGCCGACATTGCTTTAGAGATATTTTCCGGGCTTTGAGTCATTGTTGTAGCTAAGAATCCCACAGTTCCCTCGCCTGCAATAGATCGAGCAATCGTTTCGAGTGCCGAAACTGTACCGTCCATCGCATCGGCGCCGGCCGAGCCGTGAATGTGTTCGTCAATAAACCCGGGCACAACTATTGCGTCCTCAGGAATATCATAAAATTCTGCAGGTTCATCTTTTAAAGATGCGATTTTACCGTTTTCTACCGTAAGCGAAGTGTTTACAACACCTTTTCCGTAAACATATACGTTGGCGTTTTTAAAGCCTTTCATTATATTGCCTCACTGTTATATTTTATACACTAATTATATCATTTGAATAAAAAAAATAAAACGATTTTTTGTATACAAAAGAATACTTTTTTTAATTAATTCGTACGTATTTCCAAGCCCGGCAGAACAAACCGTAAATCCGGAACGGTTTTATCGTTTTTTTGCTTACTCTTGCGGCACGTGTTAATACTGTATGTATAACAGTGAACGCAACAACGTATTAGTCAAAAACACAATGCAAGACTGAGTTAGAACGCAATCTACTGTGGCTAACGCCGCACAAATCGACTTTACGGCGCAAAAATTGTTCTAATGGGGTTGGAAATACGATAGTTGAAAATATTTAAATATTTTCTTTGAAACAGTTGCTAATTCGGGAAAAAAGATATATAATCATTTGAAAAACGGAGGTATATTAAATGTGGGAAACACTGCTTGACTCTTTACTTGATAGTCTTAAAATATTCGCTTTCGTTTTTGTTTTTAACGTAATATTCTCTTTCATCTTTCAAAACAAAAAAAGCAATCGACTGACTGTTCCGATAGGTGCAGCGTTCGGTTTGCTGCCGCAATGCGGTTTTTCGGTAATAGCCGCCGAAGAATATAACAAAAAACAAATATCGGGCGGAACATTGCTTGCCGTCTTTTTGGCTACAAGCGACGAAGCTATTCCGGTGCTGCTTTCTGAACCGACAAAAGCAATATCTATTATTCCGTTACTTCTTTTAAAATTGATTATTGCTTTAGCCGTCGGGTATTTGTTTGATTTAATTTTTAAGTTCGAACCCGATAGAATGACTAATATCAAGAATAATAAAACCGAAACAGAACTTTACAGCGATTGCGGGTGCGGGCATCATCCGGAAAATGAGTCGTTTGTTCACAAACATTTGTTA
>CAKQKA010000086.1 GCA_934247855.1 uncultured Clostridia bacterium
GAGGGGATTATAATGGCGACATAAAAAGCGAGGGGCGATGCGTCGTGCACGGCGCGGTGCGCTCCGAACCGAAATCCGATACTTTTTTAGGAGAAAATAAAAATGAAAAAACTTATTGCACTTATGATGACGATGATGCTTGCAGTTGCTTGCACGTTTGCTTTCACCGCTTGCGGAATATCCGACGGCGGCGACAATGAAAAAGGTAAATTTACCGTTGTTACGAACTGTCCTTTCGGTAACTACGAATATATCGGCGACGACGGCAAGATTTACGGTATCGATATCGAACTTGCAGGGCTTTTTGCGAAAGAAAACAATCTTGATCTCGTAGTTAAAAACATAGATTTCGACGCGATTTTTACTCAGGTCGAAGCGGGTTATGCAGATGCAGGTATGGCGGGTATTACCGTTACCGAAGAAAGAAAGAAAATTTACGACTTTTCCGATACATATTGTAAAGCCTCTCAGAAACTTATCGTTCTCGAATCCAACAAGGATTTTGACGGACTTACCGAAGCAAGCGCGGTAGAGGCTAAACTTGCCGCTCTTACCGGCAAAAAGATCGGCTATCAGACGGGTACGACCGGCGGAATGTATATCGTCGGCGACGAAGATTTCGGTTTTGCCGGATTCAAAAACATCGAAGGAAAGAACTACGACACGGCTGTGCTTGCCGTAGAAGATATGCTCAACGGTAACCTTTATGCCGTAGTGGTAGACGAAGGTCCCGCGAACTCCATAGTTGCAAGCAAACAGGGCGTTAAGGTCGTAGACGTTAAACTTACCGACGAAGAATATGCTTTCGTTATCAAGAAAGGTAATACCGAGCTTCAGACTAAATTCAACGCTTTCCTTACCAAGGTAAAAGCCGACGGAACGTATGAGGCAATCGAAGCCAAATATTATCAGAATATCGGCGAAAAAGTCGGTTACGATTTGTTCGTAGGCTAATCGGTAACACCTTTGCCTGAATAAACGGTCGTTACAAGAATAAATAAAATAATCGCAAAAATTTCCGTTTTTTTCAAGCGGAAATTTTTGGCGTAAAGAGAGTAAAAATGGATTTTTCGGCAAAATGGCAGGCTTTCTGGAAAACTCTTGACGTAGAGTACTGGCAAAAGCTTCTTATAAAAGGTATAACCAACACGATTGAAATAGCCGTATTAGGTCTTGTGATCGGTATTTTTATCGGTACGTTGATAGCGATCGTAAAAGTATCTCCGAAATACAGCCCGATCGTGCGCGTACTCGATAAGATATGCTCGTTGTACGTTGCGCTGTTCCGCGGAACGCCTATGGTTGTGCAACTTCTTCTTGCGTATTATGTTTTTCTTCCGCTTTGCGGCGCAAAGAACGTAAACGCGCTTGTCGTCGGTATAATCGTGTTCGGTTTGAACTCGGGTGCGTACGTTTCCGAGATAATGCGCGGCGGCATAAATTCGATAGACGTCGGGCAGATGGAAGCTGGCAGGGCTTTAGGACTAAGTTATCCCGTAACCATGATAAAAATAGTCATTCCGCAGGCGATAAAAAACATCGTGCCGACTCTCGGCAACGAGTTCATTACGTTGATAAAAGAAACTTCGGTCGTCAGCTTTATAACCGTTTACGATTTATACACGGTAATGAAGGCGATCGCGGGGAAAACGTACGATTCGGTCGTGCCGTATTTGTTTATGGCGGTAATATATATCGTTCTGGTACTGCTTATAACGTTGCTTATCAAAATTGTGGAAAAGGCGTTTGCGAAAAGCGACCGTAATTTCGGTTCAAAAGCCAAAAAATCCAAAAAAGCTAAGGGGACGGAGGTGTAAAAGTGAGCGATACGTTACTTTCTATAAAGAATTTACAAAAGTCGTTCGGCGACAATGACGTATTGAAGGGTATAGACCTCGATATCGAAGCGGGCGAGGTGGTGGTAATAATCGGTCCGTCGGGCTGCGGAAAATCCACGTTTTTGCGCTGTGTTAACTGCATGGAAGATCCTACAGGCGGTTCGATAATCTTCGACGGCGAGGATCTTGCCGATATGAAAGTGGATATCAACAAGCACCGCCGCAATATCGGAATGGTTTTTCAGCACTTCAACCTTTTCAACAATAAAAACGTGATCGATAACATCACGCTTGCGCCCAACCATATCAAAATTTCCGACCGCAACAAGCAGGCAAGAAAGAATTTCTTTACAAAAATTGCCAATTTATTCAGAAAGCCCGAGGATAAAAAGCCGATAGAACCGCTTAAAAGCGTTAAGGAAATCAAAGCGGAAAACCGCAAAAAAGCGTTCGAACTGCTCGGTAAAATCGGACTTGAAGATAAAGCCGAGACTTATCCGTCAACCCTTTCGGGTGGGCAAAAACAGCGTATTGCGATAATACGCGCGCTCGCAATGGATCCCGAAGTGCTTCTTTTTGACGAGCCGACCTCCGCTCTCGATCCCGAAATGGTCGGCGAGGTTCTCGATCTCATAAAGGAAATCGCGCGCGAAGGGATGACGATGATCGTGGTAACGCATGAAATGGGTTTTGCGAAAGAGGTCGCAACCCGCGTGATTTTTATGGACGACGGCGTTATCAAAGAGGAAAACCCGCCTGAAGAGTTTTTTGCAAACCCGCAAAATCCTCGCCTTAAAGAATTTTTGTCCAAAGTGCTGTAAGATTATCTTTGCGAATAATTTGCGGAATGTATACGTTTTGCATATTTTCGTAATTAAAAAACCATCTTATTTCAGGTGGTTTTTTATTTTTAAGTAAACTTTCGGTTAAGTTGTGTATTTGTATCACGCACAAAAACGTACTTTATAAAATCTAATTTTTGACGGCAAACATAAAAAACATGCCAAAAAACGCACAAAACAAGCAAAAAATCATGATAAAATTCAACCAATCTGACAAAAACAAAATTGGCAATGGTTAAATTGTGTTTATTTGGCGTACAATGGTATTTTGCCGATTGGCGGTAAAATTTTTGTTTTTTTAAAATATAAAATCAGATTTTTTATGCAAAATAATGAATAATTATGCATAATTTTTGAATAAAACAAGTAAAAAAAACATTAAAAATGCCGAGTAAACTATATTAAAAACACTCAAAAAGCCGGCGATCGGGCGAGCTTGAGAACAACTTTAAGGGGTAAACCGTGTAAACGTTTTTGCAGATTTTACATTATCGTACAGCTATAACGCGGTCAGGCATTTTATAATAATAGTAAGCATTTTCTTTATATAGCAAGGATTTTCTTCAAGCGAATGGCAAAAAAACGTGTGATATAAGCTGAAATTATAATCGGCATAAATAAATTCTATGCAAAAAATGTGTGGCGAAATAAAAAAGTTGTCTTAAAACGGTTGACAAAATGAATAAAAATGCATATTATGTTCCTATCATAGTTCGGAAAGGGTATATTGTCGCCTGTCGGCAGATAATCGACTTGGCGAAAGAGTGCCTTTTCGGGCGGCTCGCGAAACCGTAGGCGGTGGCGCGATTGCCGTTTTATCGAGAAAAGTTTTTATAGTTGGCAAGCGGACGGCTTGCAAAGAAAAACAGGAGGCTATAACATGGAAAGCAAAAGGAAACTACTTAAAGTTTTGTTTTCGGTTGTTGCGGCGTTATCGTTGATAATCGTCGGAACGGTAGCTGCGTGTACCAAGAAGCCGGGGAAGAATTCCGGCAGCGACAGCGGCGGTCAGATCGAAACAAGGCTTAGCGGAAAGTTCTATCTCGCAACCGCAACCGAAGACGATGTTGTAATCGAACTCGAACTGCGCGACGACGGAACTTATTCGATGAAGCTCGGCGCGGATGACTCAACGGGCAATTACTCGCTTGACGGGGCAAAACTCAGTTTATCCGATAACTCGGGTGACAGTTATGCCGCCGAATACAACGGAGATTCGGTTGTATTCGTTTACAAAGGACAACAATATGTTCTGATTGTCGATGAAACGTACACCGTCAGTTTTTCGGGCTTGGAGGGGTATAACTCCCTCTCGGTAAGAAACGGCAAAACCGTCGGCGAAGTCGCGAATCCGACAAAAGAGGGATACAGCTTTGTCGGTTGGTTTACGGAGGCTGCCTTCATAAACCAATTTTATCCCACCCGCACTCCGGTTAAGGGCAACTTGACACTTTATGCGAGATTTGTCAGTTCGACTGCCGAAGGGTACAAGGTAAGACGTTACGACATGAGTAACAATCTTCTCGGCGAGGACTTTGTTGCGGCAGGCGGAACGCTTTCGTTAAGCGGCGATATGGGCGATAACTTCCTCGGTTGGTGGAGCAGCGATTCTATGAAGTCGACTAAGCTTACCGCGCAGGTAAAGAGCGGCGCAAAGCTGACCGAAGATACGGCGCTTTACGCGGTATATAAAACCGGTTCGGATGACGCAACTCCTTACGTCAGCGTAAACGCAAGCGGTCTTAGCTGGACTGCTGTTCCGGGTACTCTTTACGATATAACGATTAAGTTAAACGATAAGAATGTCGGCGGAAGAACGGCTTATGAAGGCAGTTCTTTCAATTTCGACTTTGCGGCGCAGGCTGCGGGCGAATATGAAGTAAGCGTTTCCGGTAACGGTGCGTCGATGACCGCTTATTACACGAACAAGCGTCTTGCAAGACCTTCAGGCTTAAAAGCGGAGGGTAACACGTTCTCGTTCGCGGCTGTAAAGGACGCCACCGCTTATTACCTCACGCTTAACGGAAAGAACATCCCGCTCGGCGCGAATACCTATTTCGATTTCTCCGATTACGAAATGCCGAAAGACGGTCTTAAATTCGTTGTAAAAGCGCATGCCGCAGATTATAGCGATTCCGAGTCTTTTGAGTTTGTATTGGTGAGAGCGCTTGCCAACGTTGAAAATATAACTTGTGCCGACGGCAAACTCGCATGGGCTGCGATCGAAGGCGCGACCGGATACGAAGTGACCGTAAACGGCAAGACCGCTTTTGTAGAGGACAACGAATTTGACGTTTCCGACCTCTATGGCGAGCTTAACGTTTCGGTTAAACCCGTTGCAAACGGATATTATTCCGAAAGCACGGCTAAAAAGATAGATAAGAAAGAACTTGCTACGCCTACCGGTCTTAAATATTCTTACAAAGGCAATAAGGAATATATCGGATGGGCGAAGAGCGAAAACGCGACAGGGTACGAATTGAAAGTTACCGGTAAGGTCGGTACTTCCGATAAGACCATAACCGAAAATCTGTCTAAAGACACAACGTCTTTTGAATTGGCTCTGGGTACATTCAGCATTGGTTGCGCCCTCAATGTCGAACTCGTTGCAAAAGCGTCGGATGAAGCCAATAATTCTTTACCTGCTGCTTTGGCGGTATCGTACGGCGAAATCAAGGACGTCGTTTACTCCGACGGCACGCTTACATGGGCTCCGCTGAGAAGAACGAGCGAATATATGCTCACGCTGCCCGACGGTACCGAAGTAATGACAACCGACAACAGGTACGACTCTGTAAAATTCAACAGAGCCGGTGAAAATATGTTTACGGTAAAGAGCGGATCGATCTCTCAGACGATAAAGGTAACCGCATATGCTATAACCTTTATGACCAACAGCACGACCGTTCCTACTTTGTATCACGCATACGGCGATACGGTTGTATTGCCCGATACGGAGCTTGCTCGTACGGGTTATAACTTTGCCGGCTGGATAGATATTGCAAACGTTCCTTACGGCGAATCGTTCGTGCTCAAAGAAAACGCAGGCGTAACGCTTTATGCCGCTTGGGATTCAAAGGAATATACCGTAACTCTTGACGCAGGAGACTACGGAAAATTAGAAGACGGCAAAAACACCGTAACCGTTAAATACGGAAAGCGCGACTCGGTGTTCTTCATGCCCGAACTCAACGGTGTAGATAACTCCAAACTGTTCTACGGCTGGTATACTCAACAGTCCGGTCAGGGCACAAGACTTACCGATGAAAACGGCATAATGCTCAGGGCATACGGCAGTCCTTACGACACCACCGTTTACGCGCACTGGGTTGCCGCATTTGAATTCGTAGTTGCCAAAACTAACGAAGACGGTTCTGCCAAATCTTACAGCGTCAAGGCCGGTTCCGAAATCGATAAGTTCGAAGGCTCGGCGGTTACTATTCCGTCTACCTATAACGGCAAACCAGTAACGCTTATCGAAAGTAACGCATTCTATGATTGCGACTTTACGGTACTTAACATACCTAACTCGGTTTACACTATCGAGCTTATATCGACCGATACGGGTTCCGCGTTCTCGAACTGCAGATATCTCGAAGCGATCAACGTATACGACGTTGGCGAACTCGTTCTCGAACAGGATAAACGTTATTTCAGCGAGGACGGCGTACTCTATTTTGAACACGAAACCGCAGTAACGAACTTTAAAAATACGGAAGTTGCTTATGTTCCCAGAGGTAAAGAGGGAACGCTCGTAATTTCCGATAAAGCAGAAGTCGTGCCTATGGGCGTGCTCGGCAG
>CAKQKA010000087.1 GCA_934247855.1 uncultured Clostridia bacterium
GTGTATACAAGTATATATATTATAGCACAACAAAGCGCTCAAATCAATAGCAAATGAAAAATTATGTAATAAGTGACATATTATGTAACAAATTACACTTTAATCTCATTTAGTACGTTTTCGGCAAAGGGTATTGACAAAACGGCTTACGTATGTCATACTGTCCATGTCGTGAAAAGCGTTGCTTGAGGAGTTAAATATAATGAATAAAAGCAAGAGATTAAAAATAGTATTGGTGGGTGGCGGATCGACTTGGACGCCGGGATTACTAAAAAGCTTGTGCATAAAAAAAGAAGAATTTCCAATAGAAGAATTAAGAATGTTTGACATAGACGAGGAACGTCAAAGACAGATAGGCGAATTTGCGGAAATATTATTTAAAGAAGAATATCCCGAAGCAAAAATTATTTATACTATTAACAAAGAAGAAGCCTATAAAGACGTCGATTTCGTATTCTGTCAGATACGTTCGGGCGGATTTGATATGAGGCAATACGACGAGCGCATACCTTTATCTTACGGCGTGGTGGGGCAGGAGACTTGCGGACCGGGCGGGTTTGCCTATGGCTTGCGCTCGATACCCGATATGATAGAAATTATCAACGACGCGAGAAGGTATGCTAAAGATCCTTGGATATTAAATTACACAAACCCTGCGGCTATAGTGGCTTTGGCGTTGGACAGAGTTTTTCCGAACGATAAAAAAATCATCAATATGTGCGACCAGCCCGTCAATTTAATCAATTCGTTCGCCAAGATATTGAATGTCGCTCCGACGGAAATAATTCCGGAATATATAGGCCTCAATCATTTCGGCTGGTTTACAAAATTGAGCGACAGGCAAGGAAAGGATTTGTTGCCGGAGTTAAGAGAAAATATATTGGATAACGGCTTTGCACCGAGCGACGCGGCAGAAAGAGACGCTTCCTGGCTTGTGACCTACGGAATGGTGAAAAGAATCGTTTCGGACTTTCCGGAGTATATCCCCAATACCTATCTTCAATATTATCTGTATCCCGAAAAGGTAGTCGAACACCTTGACGCAAATCATACGCGGACAGACGAGGTGAAGGAGGGCCGGGAAAAAAGAGTGTTTGAAGAGTGCGCAAGGGTTAAAAGAGCGGGAACGGCAAAAGGATCGATAATTGCAAAAAACGAAGCGCATGCCGATATGATAGTGGACGTCGCGTCCAGCATTTATTACGATAAAAATCAGGAATTTATCCTTATAGTCAAAAACGACGGCATTATAGATAATTTCAGCAAAGACGCGATGGTTGAGTGCAGGGCAAAGGTCGGCAGAGACGGAGTTAAAGGTTATCATTTCGGAAATTTGGACGTTTTTATGAAGGGGCTGATGGAAGGACAGCTGGCATACGAAAGATTAACCGTCGATGCGTATTTCGAAAAATCATATGAAAAAGCGTTGCAGGCATTGACGATGAACAGAACGGTTGTCGATGCGGGAAAAGCCAAGGCTATTCTTGACGATTTATTGGATGTCAATAAAGGAAAGTGGCCGGAGTTAAAATGAAATTAATTATTAATGCGGACGATTTCGGGTTGTCGGAGGGCGTGACTTACGGGATTTACGACGCCATTAAACGAGGCGTAGTGACATCGACGACTATGATGGTAAACACGAGGGCAAGCGCGCTTGCGGGAGAAATGGTCAAACGGGACGATTCTCTTTCCGTCGGGTTGCATTTGAACTTAAGCTTTGGAAAGCCTTTAACCGATTGTTTCAGCTTGACTTGTGAAGGAATGTTCGTCAAACCCAAAAATTGCGATATTCACGATCAATTTACAGACGAAGACCTCGATAAAGAACTTGACGCACAATATAAAAAATTTTGCGAACTGACAGGTAAAAAACCTACGCATATCGATTCGCATTTATATATGCACCAGATCTACGATAACGTGAGGCTTGCGGTGCTAAGGCTTGCAGACAAATACAGAATACCGGTGAGGGAATACGGGACGAGTTTTTTTAAGGCAATCGGCTATGACGGATGTTTCAAAGTAAAGGAAGCCGAAAACGAAAGAGACCTTGAAAAAAAGTTTTATAAAATAGTAGAAGGTCATTTACAGTCGGACGAAATTCTTGAAGTGTTAGCTCATCCGGGATTTATTGATGACTATGCCTTAAATTGTTCTTCGTATAACCTCCAGCGGATAATCGAGCATAAAGCTTTGACGGGTTCGAATATCAAAAAATTTTTATCGGATAACAATATAGAGTTGATAAATTATAATCATTCGAAATTTTATTTCCAAAGGTAGAAGAATGGCGGACATCATATTAAAAAACTTAGTAAAAATATACGATCCTATCGTGCCGAAAAAATCGTTGTTCAAAAAAAAGAAAAGCGCGGAAGTTCAGGGTACAAGGGCGATAGACGGGGTCGATATTGTTATTCCGTCGGGTAGCTTTACCGTTTTGCTCGGACCTTCGGGCTGCGGTAAGACGACGTTGCTCAGGATGATAGCGGGTTTAGAAACGATTACCGACGGTCAGATAATAATGGGAGATATAAATATCACCAATTTAGACCCGGGAGACAGGGGACTCGCTATGGTCTTTCAGAACTATGCCTTGTATCCTCATATGACGGTAAGGGAAATTATAGAATTCGGGTTAAAAAATGCCAGAATACCCAAATTTGAAATTGCGGAAAGAGTAAAAGAGTCGTTAGAGGTTGTAGGACTGACGGAATTTGCAAACAGAAAGCCCGCAAAAATGTCGGGCGGTCAAAGACAGAGGGTGGCGCTCGCAAGGGCAATATCAAAATATCCGGAATGTTTTTTAATGGACGAACCGCTGTCTAACCTCGATGCCAAGCTGAGAAGCGATATGCGCTCCGAACTCATTTCTCTTCATGAAAAATTGCAATCGACCTTTATTTATGTCACTCACGATCAGATAGAAGCGATGACGATGGGTACAAACGTTGTCATTTTGGATAAGGGCAAGGTAATGCAGCAAGGAAAGCCCAGCGAGGTTCACAACGATCCCAACTGCGTGTTCGTCGCCAAATTTATCGGGGATCCGGGTATGAATATTATCGAATGCTCAAACGGTTATAAAATAGGCTTCAGACCGCGAGACGTCATATTCGACTGCGGGCGCCATGATTCGGATACGATAATAATAAACGATAAGATAAACAGCTTTGAAAATCATGGTTCGGAGTTTTTATATTTGGTGAATACGGACGGCCAGAAAATTTTTGTTAAAGAAATGAGCAAGGATCGCAGACAAATCGACGAAATTTTAACGTTCGGTATATTGAAAAAGAATATTTATGTTTTCGACGAACAAGAAAAGAGGGTGTATGATGAAGAGACAATCGACAGAGTCTTTAGAGAATTTAAGAGCGGTAGGGAAGCGTTATAACGAACTTTGCGATTTGATAGATCAGGCAAAAAACGATAAAAAATCGCAAAAAGACAAATCGGAAAAACTTAAATTTAATAAAAAAATACAAGACTTAAAACAAGAGCTTAAAGACTATAAGTCATCGCTGACAAAAGAAGAGCTGGAAGCTTATTCGGACTATAAGAAAATTCGTCTCGATATAAAATATTGCGAGTTTAGAAAGAAGGGCGATAAAATCGAAAGGAAAATTTTCAAAAAGGTAAACCCGGCGTATATCTATATAATTCCGGCGGCATTCGGCGCTTTCTTCTTTACGCTTTGTCCTGCGCTGTTTATGATTATCGGTGCGTTTTTTAAGGTGGATTTGGTCGATTTAGGCTCCTCTTATTTTGTCAGTTTCAAAAACTTTATAATGATTTTTACCAGAGATATAGAGTTCCAGAAGGCTCTCGGCAATACCGCGCTGTTTGCGTTTATAACGATTATATTGTTGATGGTTATAACCGTCCTTATGGCGTCATGGCTACAAAAAAACACAAAAATAAACAATTTAGTACAAACCTTGATTTTTACGCCTCATATTTCTTCGATGGTCGCCGTAGCCATATTGTGGGTACTGATGCTGGATCCTATAGGTATAATAAATCAGATATTGGCGGTATTCGGAATTAAAGGTCCGAGATGGCTGTTGGATCCGAGAACGTCGCTTATCTCGGTTGCAATCGTTTCCGTATGGAAATCGATAGGCTATTATACGTTGATAATAATCGCGGGGTTGCAGTCTCTTCCGTCAGACGTGTATGAAGCTGCAAAGCTGGATAAAGCGGGAAGGTTTACGATTCTCAGAAAAATTACGCTGCCTTTGCTTGCGCCGACGCTTTCGTTTGTGTTCGTAATGAAATTTATCAACTCTTTCAAATCGTTTGCGGCGATAGATGTTATGACGCAGGGCGGACCGCAGGGGTCGAGTATAGTTTTAGGATATTGGATATACACCGTGGGCAGGGTAAATTCAAACTACGGTCAGGCAATGGCCGGCGCGATTGTCATGACGATAATGGTTGCTTTCTTTACGATTATTTCGAATAAAGCGTTTAAGGATAAAGGATAAACTATGAGGATAGAAAATTATACCGACGCTTATTCTCCGAAAGAGATTAAGGATAAAGAAAAGTTTTTACTTTGGGTCAAAGTTAAAAAGCGGCTTATATATATTTTGAAAGTATTGAACTGCCTTTTTGCTTTGGGCGTAGGGTTGATGTTTGTTTATCCGTTTGCCTGGATGGCTTCTATGTCTTTAAGGCCGCTTACCGAAGCCTTAAAATTTAATCCGAATATCATAATAAAAAATCCGGTATGGGACAACTACATTTTTGCCTGGAATCAGGCGAGAATTTCGCATTATATCGGCAATTCGCTGATATATTCGGCTTTGGTAATAGGGCTGCAATACTTAACGATTATTCCTGCGGCTTATGCGTTTGCCACGATGGAATTCAAGGGTAAAAAATTTTTATGGGGAGTAAAGTTTTTAGGCATGATGCTCCCCGCCGAAGCGACTCTTATACCCGTTTATTTTTTCTATAGCAAGCTGGGGCTTGTCGATACCTGGGGCGGGTTGATTTTGCCTTCGTTGTTTTCCATGTTCGGAATTTATATGTTTATGGGCGCGTTCAAACAACTTCCCAAAGAGGTTATCGAAAGCGCAAAAATGGATAAAGCCTCCAACCGCGTAATTATGTTAAAAATAATGGTTCCTATGGTAACTCCTATTTTCATAACTCATTTAATTACTTCCTTTATAAGCAACTGGAACGAATATTATTGGGTGTTGGTTATGACGAACAGCGAGTCTTTAAGAACCTTGCCTGTCGCCCTGAGAGGGTTGTTGCAGGTTGACGAAGGTGTTCCCCAATGGAACGTTGCCATGGCGGGAACGATGATTCAATTGGCTCCGATACTGTTGATGTATATTTTTGCAAGCGGAAAAATTAAAACGTCAATGGTTGGAAATAAAGTAAAAAAGTAGTTAAGGAGAAAAACTATGAGAAAGAGTAGGAAATTTAGCTCAATGTTGTTTGCTGCGACGGCAGCCTTTATGATCTTCGGATTATGTTCATGTTCGCAGGGTCCGTCTAAGATCGTTGACGGGGAACTTTATCCGGAAGGAAAGAATTGGGAAATGATAACGTCAAAGCCCTCGGAACCCGTCAATATTACCATGTGGATACCGAACTCCGCCACATCTACGATGGGCGTCGGTATTCAGACGCTGGCGGATTTGTTCAATCAGGAACAAGCGACGAACAATCCGGGAAAAAATATTACGGTAACCGTTGAGTATCAAGGCAAATCAAGCACGCTTAACGAAAAGCTTCAGGCGTCGATCCTGTCAGGAAACAATCCCGTTATATCGGCGATAGGCGTTTCGTCCGTTCCTCTGTTCGCGTCGAAAACGATAGATCTTCGCAGAGTGTTTACATATGAAGAATTGCAGGCGCAAAATCAGGGGCTGCTTCAATATTCGTTGTATAACGGCGCATTT
>CAKQKA010000088.1 GCA_934247855.1 uncultured Clostridia bacterium
ATATCGAATTATTCGAGTTCAAACGCGCCTGTATAAAGCTGATAATACTTACCATGCTGAGCGATAAGGTCTTTATGCGAGCCGCGCTCTATAATTCTGCCGTGTTCGAGCACCATGATCACATCGGAATTCTGTACGGTAGAAAGCCTGTGTGCGATAACGAAAACCGTTCTGCCCTCCATAAGTCTGTCCGTGCCCTGCTGAACGAGAAGTTCGGTCCGGGTATCGATAGACGAGGTTGCTTCGTCCATTATCATAACGGGTGCATCGGCAACGGCGGCACGTGCTATCGAAAGCAGCTGCCTTTGACCTTGCGAAAGGTTTGAACCGTCCGAGGTAAGCATCGTATTGTAGCCGTCGGGCAGTCTGGTAATAAAGTCGTGTGCGTTGGCAAGTTTTGCGGCGGCGATACATTCGTCGTCGGTCGCGTCAAGTCTTCCGTAACGAATGTTATCCATTACCGTACCCGTAAACAGATTGGTATCCTGCAAGACGATACCGAGCGAGCGGCGCAGGTCGGCTTTTTTGATCTTGTTGATATTGATGCCGTCGTAACGGATTTTTCCGTCGGCAATATCGTAAAATCTGTTGATAAGATTGGTGATGGTCGTTTTTCCGGCACCCGTCGCGCCGACGAATGCCACCTTCTGACCGGGGCGCGCGTACAGGGACACGTTATGCAAAACTATCTTTTCGGGAACGTAACCGAAATCCACGTCGTCGAAAACTATATCGCCTTTAAGCGGAGTGTACGTTACCGTCCCGTCGGCTTTGTGCGGATGCTTCCACGCCCACAGCTCGGTACGTTTTTCGCTCTCTTTGATATTGCCGTTTTCGTCGTATTCGGCATTGACCAAAGTAACGTAACCGTCGTCGGCTTCGGGCTTTTCGTCGATAATCGCAAAAATACGCTCCGCACCCGCAAGCCCCATAAATACGGCGTTCATCTGCTGCGTTACGTTGGAAACGCTTTGCGTAAAGTTCCTGCTCATAGGCAAGAACGCGACTATTACGGCAAGATTGAGCGTCGTACCCGTGATAGAAAACGACTTCATCCATGCGGGCAAGTTTGCAACGGCAAGCACCGTACCTACAAGCGCAAGCACGATATAGAGCAAGTGCCCGAGATTGTTCATCATAGGACCTAATATGTTAGCGTAAGTGTTGGCTTTTGTTGCGTCGTCCACGAGTTCGCCGTTGATCTTATCAAACGCCTTTTCGGATTCTTCTTCGTGCGTAAAGACCTTGATGACCTTTTGCCCGTTCATGCTCTCTTCGACGTAGCCTTCGCATTTACCCAGCGTTTGCTGTTGTTTTACGAAATATTTTGCCGAGTTACCGCCGATTTTCTTGACGATAACCATCATAAACACCACGAACAAAGCGACCACAAGCGTGAGCCATATGCTGTACGACAGCATAGTACCCACAAGCACTATAAGCGTTATGGTCGTTTGTGCGATGGAAATCATACTTTCGGAAACCAACTGACGGAGCGCGTCTACGTCGTTGGTATACAAACTCATAATGTCGCCGTGCGTGTGCGTATCGAAATAGCCGATGGGCAGGTTTTGCATGCGGTTGAACATTGCGTTACGCGTATCGCGCAGAAAGCCTTGAGTAACCTTCGCCATTACAAGCGAGCGGAAGAACGCCGCAAGCGTCGCGCATGAAACGGTCGCTATCATTATGAAAAGTATGCGCCTGAACGACGCGTAATCCTGTTCGGTTATCGACGATATTATGTTTTTTAAGAAGATGCCGGCGGCGGACGAACCTACCGCGGAAATAAGCACGCAAACGGCGACTATGACGAGTTGCCATGTGTAGTTTTTGAACAACTGTTTCATAAGTCTCGGAAGCGTCGCTTTGGAAACTTTAGGTCTCGGACCTTTAAAACCACCTCTCGGCATTACTCTTCACCTCCTTCGTGCGCCCTGTTCTGCGTCCGGTAAACCTCGCGGTAAATCTCGTTGGCAGCCAGCAATTCCTCGTGCGTACCCATGCCGTTTATCCTTCCGCCGTCCATAACGATAATCTTGTCCGCGTCCTGCACGGAAGCCACGCGCTGCGCGATGATTATCTTGGTAGTATCGGGAATTTCTTCGGCGAACGCCTTTCTTATAAGCGCGTCGGTGTGCGTATCTACAGCCGACGTGGAATCGTCAAGTATCAGAATCGCGGGTTTTTTAAGCAGTGCGCGCGCAATGCACAAACGCTGCTTCTGTCCGCCCGAGACGTTGGTTCCGCCTTGCTCTATCCTGCTGTTGTAGCCGTCGGGGAAGGAACGAATAAACTCGTCAGCCTGAGCGAGTTTGCAAACTCTCTCCACCTCTTCGTCGGACGCATTTTTATCGCCCCAACGAATGTTTTCGGCTATCGTGCCCGAAAAAAGCAAGTTCTTTTGCAATACCACCGCAACGTTATCGCGGAGGGTTTTAAGGTCGTAATCTTTTACGTTTACTCCGCCCACTTTAACTTCGCCGCAAGTCGCGTCGTAAAGCCTCGGAATAAGGTTTATAAGCGAGGTCTTGGACGAACCGGTGCCGCCGATAACGCCTATCGTTTCGCCGGGGGCGATATGCAGGTCGATATCGGAAAGCGCGTATTCTTCAGCCTTTTTACTGTATTTAAAACTTACGTTGTCGAAATCTATAGAACCGTCTTTAACGGTCATAATCGGATTTTCGGGGTTGACGATATCGCTCTTTTCATCGAGCACTTCGCAAATTCTCTTTGCTGAAGCAAACGCGAAAGTGATCATTACGAACACCATAGAAAGCATCATAAAGCTCATCAGCGCGGACATCGAGTAGGAAACAAGCATTTGCAGCTTGCTGACTATTTCCGAATTGCCGTGGATTATGCCGAACCTGCCGCAAATAACGAATATGGCTATTTGCGTCGCGTACATTGCCGACATCATAAGCGGGTTATTGAAAGCAAGAATTTTTTCGGCTTTGGTAAAATCTTTTCTTACCTGTTCGGACGCTTTGCCGAATTTTTGCTTTTCAAAATCCTCTCTTACATAAGCCTTGACGACTCGCATGCCCTTAATGTTTTCCTGAACCGATTCGTTCAATGCGTCGTAACGCTTGAATATCCTGTTGAACATGGGCATCGCGATTGCCATAAGCACGCCGAGCCCTACGAGCAGCACGGGCACGACGATCAGGTACACCGTCGTCATCGAATCGAGTTGCGCCTTTCCTATCGTCGCGAATGCGCTGAGCGAAAAGGTAAACGAACAAATCATCATCAGCGGTGCGCGCACGCCCATTCTTATTATCGTCATGAACGCGTTCTGCACGTTGGTTACGTCGGTCGTAAGCCTTGTTACCAGACTCGAAGTCGAAAATTTGTCGATATTCGAGAACGAATAGTTTTGCACACTGTAATACAGATCATGACGAAGATTGCCGGCAAAACCCGCCGAGGCCTTGGCGCAGAATATTCCCGAAAGCGTACCGAACGCAAACGACATAACGCCGCAAAGCACCAACACAAGACCGCACAGCGCAAGATAACCGAAATCGGGCGCAGCAGTGGAAAGTTCGACTATTTTTTTATTGAACATAACGAGCGACCACGTTTCCGCCGTCGGCGAGCTTAGTTCGGTAAGATATTCGAGTACCGTTTTCGACATAAGCAGCGGTACTACAAGCTCGAATATGACCTCGCCCACCATTAATATGGGCGTGAGAACTGTCGCCTTTTTATACTGCCTTATGCACGAAGCGAGTTTACCGATCATCGTCTTTTTCAAAAATTGCGACAGAATAATCAACGCCGCCACCACAAGAACGATGATCAGCGCGATTATGCCCAACGTTTCTAAAATATCGCCGGCGGCCGCCAGATTGTAAAATACTCCTGACATAATGTATTTTTCCTTGTAAAAGTTTTTCGTATTGAATGTTATGTTGCGCAAACAGTGCAAAAGTGCCGATAATCGACCTATAGCCCTTTATTTGCGTTTTCTAAATTAGCCGAAACATGTTCCAGCATACCCATAAGCAGCGTAAGTTCTTCCGCAGTGAAACCGTTCGACAGAATACCGTCCAAAGCTTGTTCTTCCTTTTGAAATAAAGAAATGAACTCCTGCGATTTATCCGTCAGTACGATTTTTTTCAGCCGCGCGTCGTAAGATACGGGTATGCGCTCGATAAGATTGTTCTTTTCCATCAGCGCAAGAATAGATGATGCCGTGCTGCGCCGCATAGAAAATTTCTTTTCTATATCGCGCTGAAAAACGTCCTCTTCTTCGCGTGATTTAAGATACCCCACAATGCAGCCATGCATCCCGGTTACGTTATCGAGTTGCGCTTTTACCTTGCTTTTGTCCATATACCGCCTTACGCCTATGTGAATTTTGCGCAGCAACATATTAAGCGTTTGTTCGACGCCTTCATCCTTACCCATGTTGTTAGCCACCTAACATTTTTCGGTAATTATACAATAACATTTTAACTATGTCAAACGTTTTTGCCGTATAATAAAATGTTTTCGGCGCTTATTTTTTTGCCTGTTTTTAAGACCGTCCGCTTGCATGTTCATCGTAATTTTTTCAGTATTTCGCACGGCATTTTTTGCAGGTTGGAAATCGAAAAATTTTTCCACAAGTCGGCAAAACGGCTTTAATAAAGGAAGCAGCAAAAAGCACACGACAAGGTTAAAAAACGTATGAAAATTGGCTATATTTCTGCCCACGTCCGCAGTATTTAAAAACGGCAATATATCGCAAATACCGAAATACAGCGGGAAAAAGAACAATATAGTTCCCGCAACGTTAAACGCAAGATTAAAGCAGGCAGCTTTGCGCGCTTCGTCACTCATGTTTGCGGAAGCCCATATTACGGGAAGGCAGGTACCGATATTTGCGCCGAGTATCATAAACGCAGCCGAACGGAACGGTATAAGCCCGATGGTCGAAAGCACGATTATAATGCCGCTTACCACCGAACTGCTTTGCAAAACCGCCGTTACCATAATGCCGTTAAGCAATAATATTATGGGGCTATCCACCAAAAAAAGATTGGTAAACCACAGATATTTTTTAAAATTCGCAGCCGATTCGGTCATCAGCCCTAACCCGATGAACAAAAAACCGAACCCCACAGCCGCGCCGCCCACCGCCTTTACCTTGGAATTTTTAAAAAGCGACAACAGCATACCGATAAAAGCAACTCCGCCGCCGACCGCCGCAGGCGCAAAATCGAATACATTTGAAAGCGACACAATCTGCGCCGTTACGGTCGTTCCGATATTCGTGCCCATTATCACCGCCGCGCAGGCAACGAAATCTATCACGCCCTTTTCCACAAAAGTAATGGCGATAACGTTCGTAGCCACACTGCTTTGTAAAACCGACGTGATAAACATACCCGCAAGCGCGCCGCCAACGCGGTTTTTCGTGGCATGCCGCACGATTTTATCTGTTTTACCGCCGCACAGCCCGCCGATTTCGCCGCTGAGCTTCGTCAGCCCGAACAAAAACAGCGTAACCGAGCCGAGCAAAAGCAAAATATCCGAAAAAACAACCATATTCAAAACTCTCACGACTTATTATATTATCGCGCATTTTGCATTATACGATTTTCTTCTTTCGCTTCTTTGCTTTTCAGAAAAAAAGATTTTTACGGTTACCGAACAAAAAAAGATAGTCAAGTACCACCGGCTAAGCCGGTGGCTTGATTATGCGCTTCAAGCGCATGGTGCCGGCGGTGCTGCTCGCACTTTGAACGACTGACACTTGCACCGTCTTCACTGCTACCACCCATCGGGTGGTTTTCTTTTTAGCTCTCTTCTACAGGCTTTCCCGTGAACGGATCTATATATTCTTTCATACTAATCTGTTC
>CAKQKA010000089.1 GCA_934247855.1 uncultured Clostridia bacterium
TTTTTATTTCAAGATTCATCGGTTAACCTTCACCGAACCACGCGACTATCGCGTGGTTTTTCTTTATATCAAAAAAGCACAAGACCTACTAAATCTTGTGCTTTTTGTGTTTTGTAGCTTTTTCGTACTACTTTGGTGGCGGAGGAATGGGGATTTGAACCCCAGATACGCTTATGACGTATACACGATTTCCAATCGTGCGCCTTCGACCACTCAGCCATTCCTCCAGTCGAATTCTATTCGGCAATATGTCTTGCCGTCAACTCTTAGATTATATATTATTTAATATTTGTTTGTCAATCATTTTTTAAAACTTTTTACTTTTTTTCGATTTTATAAACTAAACCGCCACAGAGGTAAAAATTCAACTCTGCGGCGGTTGACTTTAGGCTTTATAGTTTTTTATACTCTTATTCGAGCGTGGCGGCGATTTCGTCAAGTTCAGCGAGCATGCGCTTTGCCTCGTCGAAATCTTTAAGCGTTGCTCCGCTTGCTTTTGCATGCCCGCCACCGCCGTATTTGACGGCGATCGGGTTGATATTATACCCCGAAGAGCGCAGTTCGCACAACACCCCCCGCTCTGTTTCGGTAAAGTTAACCCAGATGTTAACGCCTTTTATATCCGCCATAACGCCGACCATTCCGCGCGAGACAGAAAAACTGTCCATGCCTGATTCTTCAACCTCTTTTGCCGTATTGAACAAATACCCCACGTTATGTTCGGTGAATTTTGCTTTAAGCGTAAATGCGGCGCGAGTTCTTACTCTTTCCGGATTTTCTTTATATAAATTGCCGTAAATGGTCTGACTGTCGGCACCGCTGTCCAAAAGCAACGCGGCGCGGCGCATTGTGTCGCCGTTTACACAGTCGTAACGAAATCTGCCCGAATCGGTTGCCACCCCCGTGAACAGCGCGTCGGCGGCGTTCTTGTTTATCTTCCAGCCGACATAGCGCGCGAAATCTGTAATAAGCCCGCAACAACTTTCGGCTTCGCTGTCGATTAGCTCGATATCGCACCATTTTTCAACGTAAATGTGGTGGTCGAAACGGATACTTTTATCGGCAAGTCTATAACGGTCGTCGGCAATCATTGCGCGATCGGGCGTATCGAGCACGATACAAAGCGCACCCGCAAAAACGTTGTCTTCAAGCGTTTGCGGCTCACAACCGCACACAAACCCGTAGCGCCCGGCGGGATCGCCGGTCAGATATACTTTTTTACCGGGATAGTTTTCTTCTATTAAAAAACGCATGCCCGCCTGACTGCCGATAGCGTCGCCGTCGGGAAAAGAATGACGATGAAGAATTATCACGTCGTGTTTTTCTATTTCGTTGACTATACTTTTCAGATCAGTACCGAGAAGATTTTTCATTTGTTATTCCCTGTTCAATATATTTTTATTTATACGATTTTTAACCTTTTTACGTATAAGCTGAGTTAAAAGCGATATCCAGCGGATGACCGACGCTTCGCATATGGCGAACAAAATACAAAGCACCCATGCCCTGAGCGATACCGAATTGATGTCGAACCAATTGGAAAAAACAAGTATGCATAAAGCAAATCCGCTTACGCAAAACGCCATTACCGCACCGCGGTATTTGTTCACCGGACGTATTATATTCCACAATATTATAAAACCGCCGACCGACAGCAGATAGGTACTCGACGTGCTGATATCGGCATATGGTATAGAAAACAAGTTTGAGAACGAAACAAGCGCGACAATCGCAAAAAACGAAGTAAGTGCGGCAGGGAGCGACCGAACGAGCGTTTCGACTATGAATTTTCCGCGCTGCTTGCTTTCGTTAGGTTCTAAGGTGAGCAAAAACGCAGGCACGCCGATATTGAACAGCGAAACGAGCGCGATCTGCGACGGCTTAATCGGGTAAAGATCCAGACTAAGTATAGAATACACGCCGAGCAACAACGAGAAAATGTTTTTATACAAAAACAAAGTAGCAGTTCTTGTAATATTGTTTACGTCGCGCCGACCTTCGGCAACAACGCTTTTCATGTGTGAAAAATCGGAATCGAGCAAGACCACCTGCGCAGCCTCGCGAGCGGCGTCGCTGCCGGATCCCATGGCAATAGAGCAATCGGCTTCCTTCATTGCGAGAATGTCGTTTACGCCATCACCTGTCATTGCGACTTTAAGACCGCAATCTTTGAACGCAAGCACAAGTTTTTTCTTTTGCTCGGGCGTGACGCGACCGAAAACTACATATTTTTTAACGGCTTCGGCGATATCCGCATCGGTTAAAAGCGTCGTCGCGTCGACGTACTTTTCCCAACCTTTTATACCCGCCTCTGCGGCAACGCGCGAAACGGTGATCGGGTTATCGCCCGAAATAACGCGTATCGCAACGCCCTGTTTTTCAAAATATGCAAATACGTCTTTGGCATTATCGCGCAGTTCGTTTTTTAAACATACGAGCGAAACCTCGGTTTTTCCGCTGCGTGTAACGGTAAACGCAAGCACGCGCTTGCCCTGTTCTGCAAAGCCTTTCACCTTATCGCCATACAGCGCGAACATATCGCCGTCAAGCACGCGTTCGGGCGCGCCGAGCATTAGCAATGCGCCGTCCTCGCACTCGACTTCGGACCGCTTTTTCGTCGAATCGAAATTGTGCACTTTCGCGTTTTCAAACAATGCGCCGCCCGCAAACGAACGTTTAAGCGCGGACATTGTACTGTTTTCGTCGGTAATGGTGGCAACGTAGCGGCAGAAAAGAGCTTTCATTTCCTGCGTTTTTCTATCGCTCGGCGCAGTGTTTTCGTAAGCCGTAAAATCGGTCACGTTCATACGGTCGGACGTTATGGTTCCGGTTTTATCCACGCACAAAACGTCAACGCGGGCAAGCGTTTCCGTACTTCTCATGTCGTGCAAAAGCACGCTTTCTTTACCGAGCCTTATCGCACTTAACGCCAGCGCGACCGTAGTTAAAAGATACATGCCCTCCGGGATCATGCCGATAATCGCACCGACCATCGATTCGACCGATTGCTTGAAAGTAAGATGTTCAGCCGTATACGACTTGACGAACAGACACACGCCGACGGGAATAATCGCTATACCCGCAAATAAAATAATGCGCTCGATATCCTTGATCATCTCGGACTTTTTATCCTTGATTTCCTTGGCTTGTGCCATCAGTTTTGCCGAGTAAGAATTTTTGCCCACCGCGCTGAGCGTTGCGGTGCAACTGCCCGAAATCACAAAACTGCCCGATTTAAGTTCTGAACCGCACGTTTTATCGACCGCGTCGGCTTCACCCGTTAAAAGCGATTCGTTTACGAGCATATCGCCCGATTCCACCACGCCGTCGGCGGGGATTTGCTGACCGCCTTTGAGCACAACCAGGTCGCCGAGCACGAGTTTATCCGCCGGCAGCGAGATTTGCTTTCCGTCACGGATTACGGTATATTCTGCCTGGGCAAGCAGATTCAGTCTGTCGATTACGATTTTTGAACGTACTTGCTGAAAAATACCGATTATTACGTTTGCAAAAATAATCGGCAAAAACGTAAGTTCTCTATACGATTCGCTTGAAATAAGCAAAATGGATATTATTGCAAATATCGCATTGAAATATGTGAATATGTTCCTGAATATTATTGAAAAATATGACTGATTGCTACGTCGCTTTACTTTATTGCCGTCGCCGCGCTTTTCTCTTAAAGCGGCTTCTTCGGCGGTCAGTCCTTTTTTATTTATTTCCATGTAACTCCAAATTCTTTACGTTTCGGCGGCAAAAACTGCCTCGGGCACAGCGCACATACACATTATTATGCGCAATGCAACGCGTAAAGTATAATAACTTTTTATCGGCTTTTTGTCAAACGTTTTTCATCATTTGTAATAATACGCTCATGTGCGCGATTTTCCTAAACATTTCGCAGCGCATACAGTGCCTTACCTTCGCCCGCGACGCGTTTTTGAAGTTATGCCTTTAATCGTTTGCAATAAACGGCGGACAAGTGTTATAATAGCAGCGAAAATGCGGCAGTGTGCGCTATACTTACCGATATACCTTTTTCGGGTAAAATATACCGAAAATCGATTTTATTCGGGCTATGCGCGCCGCTTTGGGAGTAATTATGAAAATCGTTTTGGTCGGTTGCGGAAAAATCGGAAAAACCATAATTGAAAGCCTTGTTCGCGAAAAACATGACGTTACGGCTATCGACGTCAATCCGAAAGTGGTTGAGTCGGTAACGAACTTTTACGACGTTATGACGCTTTGCGGCAACGCGACCGATTATACCATTCTGAAAGAAGCGGCTGTTGGTAAAGCAGATTTATTCATTGCCGTTACCGATTCGGACGAGCTGAACATGCTCAGCTGCCTTTCGGCTAAACAACTCGGGGCGACTTATACGGTTGCAAGGATAAGAAACCTTGAAAACAACACCGAAAGTCTGGAGTTTATGCAAAAAAACATCAATCTTTCGATGGCGATCAACCCAGAACTTATGACCGCGCAGGCAATTTATAACGTTATTAAATTGCCGTCGGCTTCTAAAGTGGAAATTTTCTCCAGCCGACACCTTCGTATGATCGAACTCGTTCTGCCCGAAAAATCACCCTTTATAAACAAAACGCTTAAAGACCTTAAAAAAGGCAGAAAAGAACATTTTCTTATATGTACTATCGGCAGAGGCGAAGAAGTGTTCGCCCCGAACGGCGATTTCGTGCTTAACGCGGGCGACAAGCTCGGGCTTATTGTTTCGGAATCGGACGTTCAGAAGGTATTCGCCCTGCTCGGCATTCAGCATAAACCCGTAACGGGCGTTATGATTATCGGCGCGGGAATTATCGCGAGATACCTTTCAAGAATGCTCGCCGACGACCATATCGCGGTAAGACTTATCGAGAGCGACGAAAAACTGTGCGACGAAATTTGCGATCAGCTAAGCCCTAACGTTACGCTTATCCAGGGCGACGGCACGAACCAAACCTTGCTCATGGAAGAAGGACTTAATTCCACCGATGCATTCCTGACGCTTACGGGCAAAGACGAACTGAATATTCTTATGTCATTTTACGCACGCTCTAAAAACGTGCCTAAACTGGTTACCAAGGTAAACATAAACGAGTACGCTTCGCTTGCCGAACAATTGGGTTTGAACTGCATAATGACTCCGAGAAAAATAGTAGCCGACGCGATAGTGAAATATGCGCGTGCGCTCGAAAGCTCTCTCGGCAGTCAGATCGAAACGCTTTACTCGCTTATGAACGGCAAAGCGGAAGCTGCGGAATTCAAGATTTTGCCCGATTTTGAACACACGGGTGTTCCGCTTAAAATGCTGAAAATTAAAAAAGACTATATTGTTGCCGGTATTATCCGTAAGCGTAAAGCAGTCATCCCGGGCGGCGATGACATGATTTTAGCCGACGACCACGTAATAGTCATTGCGGCGGGCAAAACGCTGCACTCTCTTTCGGATATTTTCGAGGATTGACGGTATGAATTACAGATTTATTTTCAACCTGATCGGAAAAGTGCTGAAAGCCGAAGGATTGCTGTTGCTTTTACCGACCTTGGTTTCCGCATTGTATTGGGAAAAAGCATTTTTTTATCTCGGCGGTTCGGCTGTCGTAATTTTTCTTATAGGTACGCTGCTTACCTGCCTTTGCAGGCATAACAGCGGTTACTTTTTCGCAAAAGAGGGATTTATCTCCGTTGCCCTTACTTGGGTGGCGATCTCGGTGTTCGGCGCGTTACCGTTCACTATAAGCGGTGAAATTCCCAACTATATAGACGCATTGTTTGAAATGGTCAGCGGATTTACAACCACCGGCGCATCGATCGTGCCCAACGTCGAAAAACTCAGCCACGGCATGAA
>CAKQKA010000090.1 GCA_934247855.1 uncultured Clostridia bacterium
CTGCATGCGCGGCGGCGTATTACGGCAACCAATACCGTAACCGCGGCTTGTAACTTGCCGTACTATAATAATACTGCCTGTATACTGCGTTTGCCGAAACAGCGTGCGTACCGACAAATAATTTTAAGAGAGGTGAAAAGTGGCAGCATCAACACAAAACAAAGCAAGGGCGACAAAAAAGACGACGGAAATGCCGACTTTTGAAGCACCCTCCGGCAAAATCAAAAGCAAAAAGATTAAAAAAATACCCTTCGTCTGGATAATAGCCATAGCGATTTTTATTGCAAGCGCGGCGATCGGGTACTTCGTAACCAACGCCAACGTGGAATTTACTCCGCTGATGCTTAAAGTAAACGGCGTTATAACGGAAGAAAACGATTATGCGGAAATCGACCTTACCGCAATTAAGGAGCAAATTCAGCAGACCAAAACGGACGGCACGCCCGTGACCATCGAAGAAATAGCAAATTCGATCGAGTTTCACGACGCGGGAATCGCGGCTTCGTTTTTCGGCAAGTCGCTGAGCGACAAAGTAAGCAAAAAATTTTTGTACCGCAAAGACATTACGCAAGAGCCGACGGATACGGACAAAATCGATTTTACCGTACCCGGCGTTTATTACATAGTTTATACCTGCGACCATTTCGCAATGAAAAACAAACAGATAATTAAGACGATTTACGTTTCGGAGGTGGAACTCGATGGCTAAAAAGACAAAAAAAGTTAACGGATTTTTAGTGTTCGCGGTGTATATTGCGGCTTTCGTCGTCGGCACGCTCGGCGGAGCGTTTTATAAAACCACCGCACTCGATGATTACGAAATACCCGCCGCCGAAACCTACTCGCCTGCATCGACGGGCAAGATCGACGTTAAAGTTATTAAAGAAAAAGACCTTTCCATTCACTTTATCGAACTCGGCAATAAGTACACGGGCGACTGCACTTTAATCAAGGCGGGCGACACCGAAGTTCTGATCGACGCGGGCAGCCGCGCGGACAGCGTAACCCCGATTTATGAATATATAGCCCCGCTTATCGACGGAAAACTAGATTATGCCGTGGTAACGCATGCGCATCAGGATCACTACGCGGGATTTGCTACAAGTGCGAACACGAACAGCATTTTCGATCTTTTGGAAACCCAAACGGTTATCAAATTTGCCAATACAAATCAGAAAGATCGCGGGTTATACGCTAACTTTAACCGCGAACTTAAAGAAACGCAAGAGAAAAACGGAACTAAAGTTTACGACGCTCTCGAGTGCTGGAACGAGGAAAAAGGCGCAAGCAGGGTTTACAATTTGAGCGACACCGTCGAAATGGAGATTTTATACCAGAAATATTACGCGAAAGGCGCAAAAGCCTCCTCGGAAAACGACTACTCGGTTTGCCTTAAAATAAACAGAAAAATCGAAGGCGAAACGTTTTCGTACCTGTTTACGGGCGATCTTGAAAAAGACGGAGAGAAAAGTCTGGTTGCCGAAAATAAAGATTTAGGCAAATGCGTGCTTTATAAAGCGGGACACCACGGCTCGAAAACTTCGTCGTCCGACGAGCTGCTTTCGGTAATTAAGCCCGATATCGTTTGCGTTTGCGCCTGTGCGGGAAGCATTGAATACACAACCAAAAACGAGAACACTTTCCCCACACAAATCTTTATAAACAATGTTGCAAAATACACCGACGAAGTTTACGTCACCACCCTTTGCGTGGACTATAAAAACGGCAAGTTCGAATCTATGAACGGCAATATCGTTATCGCCTCTTCTAAAAACAACAAGACCGTTGAAAAGTATTTTTCCGCAAGCGATTTAAAACTTAAAGATACCGATTGGTTTAAAAACAGCAGGCTTTGCCCCGACGCGTGGAAAAGTTGACGATATATCAAAACACAACTAAAAACAATTAAAAGCCCGCCTATAAGTCGATTATCACGATTTTAGGCGGGTTTGTTTTATTATTTGGTTACGCGCTTCAGCCGAGAACTTCGTGGCAAATTTGCTCTATTTCGGCGGTGGATTCAGCCGAGAAAACTTTCAGTTTTGCCTCTTTTCCGCCGCGAACGCCCTTGAAAAGATTCGCGACGAATTTGCGCAAAGCGTGCGCGACTATTACGTCGGGTTCGGTAAGCAATCTTTTTTCTATCAGATAATCGACGCAATCGACAAGCGAAAAATTAGTTTTCGTACCGCTTAACCTTGCGAACAACAACGGATCGAAAAGCGCGCCGCGGGCAATCGCAACGCCGTCCGCCCCCGTACGCTCAATCATTAAATCGGCATCGGTTTCGGTAAAAATGCCGCCGTTGGCGATTACGGGAATACCTACCGACGATTTTGCTTTTGCTATCTCGTCGTAGTGAACTTCGCCCGAATACATACCGTCGCGCGTGCGACCGTGAATGGTAACAAGTTTTGCGCCCGCCTGTTCGGCTCTTTTTGCAAAATCCGCGGCTATAAGTTGATTATCGTGCAGTCCGGCACGGAATTTAACGGTTATTATCTTGCCCGATTTAACACATTCTTTAATGATTTTTTCGGCAAGTTCGGGGTTTTCCATAAGTTTACTGCCCTCGCCGTTGCCGTAGATTTTGTTTACGGGGCAGCCCATATTGATATCGACGATATCGAAGGGATCAAGAAACTCGCTTTCGCATGCCGCCCTTAAAACCTCGGGTTCGTGTCCGAACAGCTGTGCGATGCTCAAATTCTCGTCGGGCGAGATTTGCAACAGGCACGACGTGTTTTCGTTTTTATAAATCAAGCCCTTTGCCGACACCATTTCCGTAACGGTTACGCCTGCGCCCAAGCGCGCGCAAAGCCCGCGGAAAGCATAATCGGAATAACCCGCCATAGGCGCGAAGAAAATATTGTTTTTGGTCGATAATCGACCTATATCAAGACTTTTTAATTTCATTATAGTATTTATCGATCTCTTCTTCGGTCATGTTTTTCATGTCTTTTCCGTCTTTTTCTATCGCTTCTTCAAGTGCGGAAAAACGTTTTAAAAATTTATCGCAAGTGGTTTTTAACGCTTCTTCGGCATCGATTTTATAAAACCTTGCAAGGTTGACGACCGAAAAAAGCAGATCGCCGATTTCGCCTTTTAACGCTTCAAGTTTTTTATCTTTCTCGGCAGTGTTGCACTCGTCAAGCGCACGTTTAGCCTGCCTTACCTCTTCGGTTTCTTCGGCTATTTTTTGATAGATTTGTTCTATCGAAGAAAAGTCGAAATTATATTTCGCCGCGCGTTTCTGCATTTTTTGCGCACGCATAAGCGCGGGAAAACTATGCGGCACGCAGTCGATATATTCCCTGCCGTTTTTATAGCCTTTTTCTTTGGTCTTGTTTTTTTCCCAGACATCTAAAGCCTGCTCGCCGTTACCGGCATTATCGCTTCCGAAAACGTGGCTGTGACGGAAAATCATTTTGGAGCAAATGCCCGTGAACACGTCGCCGCGGTTATATGAATGTTCCTCCTCGGCAAAAAGCGTATGAAACACTAGTTGCAAAAACATATCGCCGCTCTCTTCCAAAATGCCGTCTATATCGCCGTTTTTTATGGCGTCGTACATTTCGTAACTTTCTTCAATGAGGTTATTCTTTATGCTCTCGCGCGTTTGTTCCCTATCCCACGGGCATCCGTTTTCGGCGCGCAAAGCAGTGATTATATCGAACAAATCGTTGATATTAAACCGCTCTTTTTCGGTGAATTTTCTATCGAAGACCACAAGCACGGTATCGTAACCGTAATTTTCGAAACTATCTGCTTCGTACAAAGCGATTTTATGAATTTTGTCGTTTATGTAAATCGCCGCGGGTGCTTCGTCGCCGAACGCGTCGGTCAAAAGCAGTTTCCACTCGGACGCGGTGAGTTTATCGTCTAAATCGTAAACGGCAAGCGGCAACATTACGGACGAATTGAATTTATCCTTGCGGTAGGCTGAAAGAGAGGTGTACCCGCCCCTGAAATCGAGACCGCCGAGCGCTTTTGCCGAATGCGACGCAGCCTCGATAATTTCTACGTTTTTGCACTTTTTTAAAATGATCGCGCATGAATTGTCGTCGGCAACGCTGCCGTCCACACAATAAACTACATCCTGCGTTTTAGCCGCTTCCATTACCCTTGCGGCAAGTTTTTTGTTGAGCGAATCGAAATTGCGCGAGTTTTCAAACACGTCGTCCAAAAACTCTACGTCTATGTCATTTTCTTTAAAAACTGCCGCGCTTTCGGTAAATTGCGTGCGGCACATTACCTTCTTTGCGCCTGAAATCGCCTTAAAAGCTTTTAACGACAAGCCGTCCTTTGTCGTACCCAGTCCTGCCAACGTTATCATCGGTTATACTACCTTTTTTCTTACTTTTAATTATAATATATATTAAATCCAAACTTAAAGCAACGAAATAACAGCAGATATCGGAAATTGCCAGCGCAAAAACGTGCACCGACGGGTTACCGACCAAAAGCGCGCAAACGCCTATTTTTACCGCGCAGCCGAGCGTATTGTTTAAAAGCGAACGCTTTTGCACACCCAAAGACAGCATTATGTGCGAAACACATTGCAACACAGGCAAAAACAACATCGTCAGAGCCGAGAGTTTTAAAAGTATTTTTAGCACCGCTTTATACTGCACGCGCGAAAACAGCACGGAAATGATAAAATCCGGGAATAAAAATGTGAAAACGGCAGCGCAAAACGCACCGAAAAACGTTACGCTCAAGCATTTTCCGGCATTGCCGTTTTCTTTCATGGCGGGCAAAAAACCGCTTGCCAAGGGGTATAAAACAGCGGCGGGCAGAGATATTATAGTTTCCGTCGCGCCGACATATAAGCCGTAATAAGACGTGCCGATTTCCCCCATGCCGCCAAGCACGCGCATTGCGATAAATCCTTCGGCTACACCCGACAGCGGTATAAGCACCGCCGATAAAACAAGCGGAACAAGGTAAGAAAACAGAACTCCGAAAGTCGGTTCTTTCGTAGCTGTTTCGGACATATTTTTGTTTCTTTTTTTATACCGCATAAAGCAATACGCAAGCGCGGCTATTTCGGAAAAGGTAACGCAAAGAACCGCAAAAAACGCCTTATGAATTTGACTTACCGGCAGCAAAAGTGCCCCTATAAGTCCGATAACAGCCCTTACGACTTGTTCTATCATCTGACTTACCGCCGTAATCCTCATATCGGATAAGCCCTGAAAATACCCTCGGATCACGGCGATTAAGCCCACAATAAACACCGACGGAGCAATCGCTTTGTACATTATGCCCGCATCGGCATTACCTTGAAATTCCGCAATGATATTTGCGAAAATAAACAGTAAAACGGACAACAAACCGCCGACCACGCAAACGACAACGACCGTCTTTTTCAATACTTTTTTCGCCGAATACCCGTCGACGATCATTTTGGTGAGCGCGGCAGGCAAGCCGCCGCCCGATAAACACAACAAAAACGCGAAAAGCGGAAACACCATACCGTATACGCCGGTTGCATAATCACCCAAAATGTTATATAACGGAATCTTATACAGCGCGCCGATCCCTTTTACGGCAAGCGCGGCAAACATGGCAACGATAGTGCCCTGCGCCGCGCCGAATCGCTTTTCAGCCTTATTCAGATAGTTCATATGTAGCCAGTGGTGATGGTGTTCGAACCCATTTTTGCGGGAATAAATCGGTTTTTGCTGTGTTAAACTCCCATCAACGTACGGTCAAGTACGATTTCGGTCGTTTGCCTTGCAAAAACCGAACCGCAACACGGCGATTTCTTCTCCGCAAAAATGCGAAGCACCGAAAAGAGCGCATTTTTTGATGATTTTTTGCGAGCGTGAGGGATGCTGTACT
>CAKQKA010000091.1 GCA_934247855.1 uncultured Clostridia bacterium
TGTTACATCCGCTAATTCACTCGGTTCAAACTTTTCTTGTCGTACTGATTTTTAACATTATCTTTTCGTTGATTATCTATTTCATCGGAGAAGAAACGTTCAGTTCATTTTTAAAAACAAACGCCTATCTGGCTCCCTTTTTTTCCGTGCTTGTCGGATTAATACCGAACTGCGCCTCATCGATTGTTATTTCAAAATTATTCATATCTGGCAATATCTCGTTCGGCGCTTGTCTTGGCGGATTGTTGACAAATGCGGGAGTCGGATTAACGATCGTTTTTGCACATGGCTCGGACGTAAAATCGAGCCTTAAAATATTAGCGGCGCTGATTATATCCGGCTTATTTTTTGGATATATGTGTTGTCTGATAATTGGATTCTGATAGACGCAAAAGTATTAAAAAAACGAGATATAATCTCGTTTTTTTAATACTTTTTCATTTTATGCTATAGATATCTCGTTCAGATAATCTGTAAAACCTGCACGCCATATTTCCAAACCGCTTACGGCATTATATTCACCGATTTTTATATCGTTATTATAAACGATAAACTTACCTACGACATCACCTTTTTTAATTGGTGCGCATATTTCATCGGGTTCAAAAACTATTCTTACGTTTTCTTTTTTATTATTTAATCCGAATATATAAATGTTATTTTCGGGGACGGCATCGGTGTAATCCGATTTTCCTTTTCTTACCTCAACCTGATAATCGGTACAATCGGTAGCAAGAACGCATTTAGATGAATAATTATCAAAGCCGTAATCAAATAGTTTAGAAACATCGGCGAATCTTTTTTTGCTGTCCTTTTCCCCTATTACAACCGAAATTAAACGAGTTGCGCCACGCTTTGCGGTTGCGGCAAGACAGAATCCTGCTTCATTTGTAAAACCTGTTTTCCCGCCGTCACAACCATTATAAAATCTGATGAGTTTATTTGTATTTGTCATTTGAGTAACCCTGTCGCCGTGTGAAAAGTCCTCAAGATATATTTTGCTATAATTAAAATATTTCTCATACTTGATCAGCTCCGATAACATTTTTGCAACGTCTTTTGCCGATGAGTACTGCGTGGGTTTCATAAGTCCGGTGGAATTTGAAAAAAGCGTATTTTTCAATCCGAGTTTTTCAGCCTTTTTGTTCATTTCGTTTACGGCGACAGATTCACTTCCGAAAAGTCTTTCCGCTATGGCAACGCTTGAATCGTTTGCAGATGCAACTATAATGCTTTTAATAAGTTCTTCGGCTCTATATTCTTTATTTGCTTCGAGAAAAACCTGAGAACCGCCCATTCCGCTTGCGTTTGGACTTATTTTAATATTTTCATCCAGAGAAAGCTCGCCGGTCGCCTCTTTTTCAAAGGCAAGCAGAAGCAACATAATTTTTGTCATGCTCGCGATAGGCCGCCTGTCATTTTCGTTTTTTGCATATACGACCGTACCTGAATTATAATCACATAAATACGCGCTTTGCGCGTCGTTTCCCGGTAATTCCGGTTTAAAATTATCTACCGTCCCGACCGCAACGGGATATTCAATATACTTTGCCGCATTGACTTTTGTAATCGATATCGATATTAAAGTCAAGATCGCGCACATTAAACCAACCATTTTTTTAGTCATGTGTATATCCTCCGGCAATAGTATTTTCAGTTTAATTGATTTTATGTTTAAACAGAGTAATTTAACGGGAGAATAAATAAAACCTGAATCAATAGTATATATATTACCGACGCAAGCGCGATTAATAAGCAAAAGAGAAAATCCATTAAAATATTTTGCATATTTAAACACTTAATAACTCGCCTGCCGCAAAGCCGCTCGCACGATAACGTACAGGAACAAATTATTGCGGCAAGCGCAATAAGTGCAGACGGGACAACCACAAAGATAGATACGGCTACGCCGCCGATCGAATAACAAATAATTAAAGATTTAATTACTAATCCCGTTAAGAAGCCCCTGTAAGCCAATAAAACGTATATCAGAGGCATTGTATATAAAGTCAGTCCGCAAGCAAACACTACGACAAAAATTATACTTTCGCAAACAAAACGCCAGATATAATATGTAAACGTTATTTCGTTTGTAACTATATCGAATATTAAACCACAACGAGCCAAAGCATCTTCCGACATCGTAAAGAACATTGCGAACAGTATACCTATCAGAAAAGAAATTAAGCATATAATCAGCGGTATTTTTGCATTTTTTATTGCTTTGATAACGCGTGTACCGTCAAACATATATAAAAACCTCTATAGATAATTCTATGAGGTTTTTGTGAAATTATGCTCTATTCAATTATCGGAAACGATTTTGGAAATTGAAATGCCGTAACCGCGCGTCGAATCATTCAGAAAAACGTGCGTGATAGCCCCCACTATTTTACCGTCCTGAACAATCGGACTACCGCTCATTCCTCTGACTATTCCACCCGCCGATTCGATAAGACGATCGTCTGTTATTTTAATCACGAGGTTTTTATTATGTTTGTCCGTCTCATCGGTTTTGACTATCGCAATAGAATATTTTACGGGAACATTGCCGTTTATCGTTGCATAAATCTCCGCCGAACCTTGTTTTGCTGTTCCGAGTTGCATTTTTCGTAAGTGAGAATAATACTTTTTATCGGTAAATTTACCTGTCAATCCGGTAGAGGTATTTGCCGATACGACACCCAGTATTTTATCGCGAATAAGTTCGCCTTTTAATTCACCGGCATGCCCGCGCGTGCTTTTATCTATTCCCGTAATCGTGCACTCGTAAACATTACCTCCTGAAACTTTTAGCATATTACCCGCTTCATCGGTTATAGGATGTCCGAGTGAAAAATAATCGCCGTTTTGATTTATAAAAGTAACGGTACCAAGTCCCGATAAATAATCTCTTATCAATATTCCGAGTTTATAATTTCCGCTTAAATCTTTTTTGGGATAAATATTTTTAAGTTGCTTCTTGTTATCGGAAAGAATTTCGGTTATTATTCCGTTTCCGTCATAGTTTGTAAGTATTTCGTCTATATCATCGGCTTTATAGATTCTTTTGCCGTTTAATGAAAGAATGATATCCCCGATTTTCAGACCTGCATCTTTTGCAGGCAAAAAAACGCCGTCATCGCTTACTATTTCCGATAAACCTGCAATCAATGCCCCTTCGCCCGATAAATCAAAACCTAACGTAAATCCGCCAAGATAAACGTCTTCCGAAGCATATGCCGCAGATGCTCCGGGCAAAATAAATATCGTAAGCATGAGCATACACAAAGCTGTCATAAAAAAGCGTTTGAGTTTCATTTTCCCTCCTTTGTCTGAAAATATATCTTAAAACCGAGACGTACAAGAGTATTATGGAATAAATCAAAAAAAATATGCGAATTATATCGATTAACCATTGAAAACTTTTTTAATAAACGTTAAAATTTATATGCAGATCATCGGATTCACTTTCACATAAAAAAACATGTTTCTCACATAAAAGCGAAGACACTCAACCTTTTTTTTTGTTGAGTGTCTTTTATTTGAAAAGGCGGTCGCGTTACGCAACGGCCTTCTTGATTTTAGTTTAATGTACCTTTACTGCGTTTAAACGGAATAAAGTCGTCATCCTTATCATCGATATTATCAACGCATGATCGACCTAACTCTTTTACGGTTTGAATCACTTCGTTATCGTTTGAAGTGTACATTTTATAATGCCTCTTTAAATCCGACAGCTTGTCAACAAAATCAGATATAGCTATCCTTATTTGCTCTCTGAAGTCGTCTTTGACTTTCTCTCGCGCTTGATTGATTTCTGTACGGCGAAGAGCAAACAGATCATCGATCTCTTCTTCGACGGCAGTTATATCATGTTGAGCCTTTGTTATGAGAGAAACAAGATCGGGATATTCATCCTCTAACAAATCGAGTATCTGATCTAATAAGCCATAAACTGTCTTTGCCTTATCTTTATCTCGCTTGTGTTCTTCATCGGCAAATACTGAAATCTTACGAACAAGGTCCGCCCCCCCGCTCTGAGTGGCGTATTCAAAAGCTATACCGATCAACTCCTTGTATTTTTCGCCAAGTTTTCGGCGACGGTCAATTAACTCGACATATTCGTCCCCAAGCAATTCGGAGTACGAAGAAACAAGTTTTGCTTTTGCCGAATTTATAATTTGCTTTAGCTCTGTTTCAAGTTCTTTTTTGATTTTTTCGGTTTCAATATTATAACGCTCTTTACTGTTTAACATAATACTATATAAAAATTAACGATGTTAAGGCTGCGCCCCTATATATTGTATTTATTGCTATGGCAGCAGATAGAATCGCAAATACAGCCAGCAAGCATATTACCCACGCCTTATATTTTTTCATATGCACACCCCCGTAAAAATATGTATACATAATATCGTTTTTATAAAAACGACGAGGCGTGCCGGACGGTTATATTATCTTATTTTATATATTTCGTAAATACTCTATTTCTGCCCTTGAAAGCGAACGACATTTGCCGCGATCTACACCTGAAATAGTAAGATCGCCGATTTTAATGCGTTTTAAAAAGACAACTTCCTTTCCGACTGACTCAAACATTCTTCTGACTTGTCTGTTGCGACCTTCGGTAATGGTTATTGTTAATTTAGTAAACTTATCATCCTGCGATACAACTTTAACGGTACTGTGATTGGTGATTTTTCCGTCAAGTTCAACGCCTGCACGCAATTTTGCAAGCGAGGATTCCGTAATATCGCCCTCTATTTTTACAAGATAAGTCTTTGGAACTTCATTTCTCGGATGAGTAAGTCTATCGATCAATTCGCCGTCATTTGTAAAAAGAAGCAGACCTTCACTATCATAATCAAGCCTCCCCACGGGCACTACACGCGTTGAAAGTTTAGGCAAAAGCTCCATTACGGTTTTTCTGCCTTTATCGTCTTTTACGGTGCACACATACCCCTTCGGTTTATTCATCATCAAATAAAGTTTTTTAACCGTCAGAGTCGTAACGCGTTTGCCGTCAACCGAGACGTAATCTTTTTCATCAACGTCTTGCCCGAGTTTGCATACCTTTCCATTAACCGTTACTTTTCCGTCACTGATCAATGAGTCGCAAAATCTTCTGCTTCCTATGCCGCAGCCTTCCAAAAATTTGTTAATTCGCATACAATCACTATCCAATATTTATTACGACATTATATTATATATTTTTCGCGTAAAAAGCAACTGATTTTCGAGATAAAACTCAATTACGCCCATTTCCGTACCTGATTTTACAGGGTAACCGCCGTTATACGTCAAAAGAATTTTCTTGCTGACTCTAGACGCTTCATCTTCTTTTAGCGGATAGACTGCGTCTTGTTCGATATAACATGGCAACGTATAACCACTTTTTTCATATATTGCAACAGGTTCGTCATATGCTTGGAGTAAAACATTTTTATATTCGGCAAAACATTTCTCAAACAAACTCTCCGTTGTTTCATAAGTCGACGAATGATTAAGAACTATACAAACAAGCGTCATATCGTTTTTTAATGCCGCAGACGCAAGACAACGCCCCGATTTTTTCGTGTATCCGGTTTTAATACCTTTTGCGTACGGATAAAAAGAAAGAAGTTTGTTTTTATTGACCAGAACTCGCTTATTATCACCCGTTCCGATCTCAATTTTCTTTGTTGAAACTATTTCCGAAAAAGTTTCGTTCTTCATACAATAACCGCTTATTAAGGCAAGATCGTATGCGGTAGAAAAATGATTTACCGAATCCAAGCCATGCGGGTTCTCGAACGAGCTGTCAAG
>CAKQKA010000092.1 GCA_934247855.1 uncultured Clostridia bacterium
GTCCAATCGGCATACAAGGTACCACAGGCGCAGTCGGAGCGACAGGTCCTACAGGAGCCACAGGCCCCACGGGTGCAACCGGCGAAACAGGTGCAGTCGGAGCGACAGGTCCTACGGGTGCCACAGCAATAAATGACATAGCACAATTCAACGGCACAATTCAAACGACAGCCGCAAATACACCTTTCGCTATAACGCAGACATTTAACAATTTTGAAGACGGTAAAGTAGCCGCCGGCACGAACGGAACCTCAATAACATTACAACCCGGCACATACCTTATAGAATATAATACCGACGCAACGACGCAAGGAGCTACAAATTCCGCCGCTTTCTACCTGAACGGAACGCAGGTGCCTCAAACGACTTCAACGCAAACAACCACAGGCACACTCAAAGGAAAAACCGTTTTAACGGTAAACGACGCATCCTCCACCCTCGAATTAAGAAACGCAGGCACGGATTCGCTTGCAACCAGCAATACCGGCATATTTATACAATCCGTCGGATAATACCAAAACTCCGTTTGCAAAAAAAAGCAGACGGAGTTTTATATCTCACAAAAAAGTATTGCTTACGCAAAACTATCCGCACCTTGACGAAAACGGCAAAAATAGCACAAAGCTTAACAATGCTTTGCTCAAATAACATATAAAACGGACCATTCAAAAAAAAATAAATAAAATTAGAGAAACCTTGAAAATTTTCTTGCATTTTTCAATAATTGATGATATAGTACATAAAGCGTGATAAAAAAAGAAACAGCCATCTTACTTATTTGGAGGTGTAGATATGTCAAGAGTTTGCAGTGTATGCGGAAAAGGAAAACTGTCAGGCAACAAAGTCAGCCACAGTAACCGTAAAACTCCTCGCTTATACAGCGCAAATGTTCAAAAGGTCAGAGTTATGAAAGACGGCGTAATGACCTCTGAATACGTGTGTACTCGTTGCCTTAAGAGCGACAAAGTTACGAGAGTTTAATTTTAAAATTAACGACTACTTTATGTAGTTGTTTTTTTTTGCCGTTTTCGAACTTTTTTAACTATATATTTAAAATAAATATAGAAAAATATTTTTTTTAAAAAAACATTGACAATACCGATTGTATATGGTAAAATATGCAAGGCTAAAAAGTACGGTAATCGTTCTTTAACATTATTTAATACTATAATTCAAAACAATATTTTTTCGGAGCGAATAAAAAACCGAATGATATACGATTTACAAAAAGCGAGCGTAATGAAGCGATTTTCGGCTTTTCTGCTTGATATTATTTGTGTTTGTATTGCAGCCACCCTGTTTGCATTGTTGTTAAGCATAGCGGTTGATTATAACGGATGGAACGATAAATATCAAGATCTTAAAACACGCTACGAACAGAAATACGGGATAAATTCTCTTTCGCAGGAAGAATACAATGCTTTATCCGAACAGGAAAAGAAAGAGTATAACGAAAAAAACGAAAAAGCCCGTCAAGAAGCAGAAAAAGCACTTCAGATCGCATATAAGAATAAAGATCCAGAAGCGGTCGAAACCGTAAAAACGATCAATATGGTAAACAACCTGACATTGATTCTTTTAAGCGTCAGTATTTTTCTGGCGTTTCTCGTAGTAGAATTCATCGTACCTCTAATCCTTAAAAACTGTCAGACATTAGGAAAAAAGATTTTCTCTGTAGCCGTTATGCGCACGAATTCAACAAAAGTAAACTCTGTCGTAATGTTTATCAGGGCTATGCTCGGACAATATGCAATTGAAACCATGATCCCCCTATATGTTCTGCTGAAAGTCTTTTTTCTGGGTAACGGCGGAATAATTGATTTGATTCTTATAGGGGCTTTGCTCTTATGCCAGATAATAGTCTTTTTTGCATCAAAAACTTTTTCTTTTATTCACGATTTGCTAGCGGCAACCGTATGTGTGGATTTATCTACACAATTAATATTCGACGATGAGGAAGCAAAGATAAAGTACATCGAAAAAATTCATGCAGAAAAAGTAAAAGAAGAAGCTTATTGATCAGTTACTGAAAATAACATCGATACGGAGGAACACCGATGAATACTCCATTGTTTCTACAAAAAAACAGAGCATTATTTTATAAACTTTCAGTCATCTTCGGCGGAGCGCTTATATTTATTGCCGGAATGCTGTTTGTTTTATTAGCGGATCTCGAACTGAAAGTAAGATCGTCATGGCTTTTTTTAGTCATAATTTTCTCAATCGGTTCGGCCGTGGCAATGTTTTTATCCGATAAGCTCGAAGAAAAAAGAAAATGGTTAATTTCGGTAAAGGTTATCGCCGTCGTATGCGCGATAGCTTTAATTGTTATTTTGCCGGTTTTCATGAATGCAGCTTTAACCTCGACGGTTAAAGCAAATTCAGATGAATTTAACAGAGATCTGTTTGCCCTTGCAACTATTTTTAAAACAGAAGTCAAAGAACAGGTAAAAGTTATTTCGATAATTCCTATGATTATCGCTATTCTCGCAGCTTTAGTTCAGATTTTTAATCTTGTTCTTGCAGTTTTAAAAAAGAACGATTGACAAGGGCTTTAGCCAAAGTCGTCAACGTCTTTGGCTTTTTTATGATATAACGGAATTATGATTTTATTCGTTTTTCGGATAAAACGCTTCTAATAAAAATAAGGAAAAAGCAAATCTATGAAAGTAATTCTTAAAGATTTAACAAAAATTTTCCAAAGTAAACATGTTAAGGGTGAAGAAGTCGTTGCCGTCAATAATTTCAATTATGAAATTCCCGACGGAAAATTAGTCGGTCTTTTGGGGCCGTCGGGCTGCGGAAAAAGCACTACCCTTTATATGATTTGCGGTCTGCAAAAACCCACAAGCGGACAGATTTTCTTTGGCGACAATGACGTTACGGAATTAACGCCCGAAAACAGAGGCGTCGGACTTGTCTTCCAGAACTACGCCCTTTACCCACATATGACGGTAAAGCAGAACATCATGTTCCCGCTTGAAAATCTCAAAGGCGAAGATAAGCTTTCCAAAGCCGAAAGATTGGAAAGAACGTATAAGGTTGCAAAACTCGTTCAGATAGACAACCTTATGGATCGTAAGCCTAACGAACTTTCGGGCGGTCAGCAGCAGCGTGTCGCAATCGCGCGTGCGCTTGTAAAGATGCCCCGCGTTCTTTTACTCGACGAACCGCTATCCAACCTCGACGCTCGTCTCAGACTGCAGACGAGAGAGGAAATTAAACGTATTCAACGTGAGACGAACATTACTACCGTATTCGTAACGCACGACCAGGAAGAGGCAATGTCTATTTCCGATCAGATAGTCGTTATGAAACTGGGCGTCGTTCAACAAGTCGGCGCACCTCAGGCGGTTTACGACAACCCGATCAATCTGTTTGTCGCAAAATTCCTCGGCACACCTCCTATCAACGTATTTGCGGGTACAGTTAAGAATCAAAAACTATACATAGGCGATGAGGTCGTCCTCGGAGCCAAAGGAATATCCGACCGCGAAGTATATGTGGGTATTCGTCCTGAGGGCTTTATCTTTGCGCCAGACGGCGACTTGCACGTCAACCTTTCCAACGTAGAAGTTATGGGACGTGACGTCAGCATAGTATCCACAAGCGAATACTCGGTCAACCCGATAATCAGATCGATTATCGACGCGGACAACAAAGTCGATACATCGGCGAAAACGGTAGCTTTCAAATTAAAACCGCATAAAGTATTTATTTTCGATAAAGAAACGTTTTTGGAGGACTACGGACAACTATCCGAACTCGGCGGCGAGACTTTTAACTTCGGTTTCGGCAACTTTAAGCAAGTCATCGAATATCAAAAATTCCTTGACTGTCTGAAAACAACCTTAATACTATGCGTGACTACGGTTCCTATATCGACCTTTTTAGCGTTGATAATTGCCGTGTGTCTTAATTCCATAGGTCCGCTCAGACGTTTTTTACAAACGATATTCTTTCTCCCCTATGTAACAAACACGATTGCAATCGGTATGGTTTTTGCCGCAATGTTCAACATAGTCGGAACAATTGATTCGTCGGGAACGAGAATAGTTACCAAAGGCATCGTAAACAACGTCATAGAGTTTTTTGGCGGACACTATATTAACTGGATAAACAACAACTCGACCTATACGCACAATATGATCGTATTGATTATATATATTGTCTGGAACGCACTGCCCTTTAAAATTCTTATCCTTCTGGGCGGACTGCAAAGCGTTAACAAACAGTACTATGAAGCGGCGAAAGTCGACGGTACAAGCCGAATCAGAACATTCTGGCGTATAACGGTTCCCATGCTTTCGCCTATGATCGCGTACGTGGTAATAACCGGCTTCATCGGTGGATTTAAAGAGTATTCGAGCGTTGTAGGTATATTCGGTCAGGTAGAAGCGGAGCAAGGTAAACTTATGACCATGGTCGGTTACATTTATCAATCGCTCGGCAGCAATAAAGAAGGCAGAGCAAGCGCTGCTGCCCTGATTCTGTTTTGCATAATAATGGTTGTAACATTGATCAACCTTTATGTAAGCAAAAAGAAAGTTCATTACTGAGAGGTGCAATTATGAGCGAAAACAATACATCAACCCTCATGCATGAACGCGATATGCAAAAGCAAACGAACAAACAAAAGGTTGTTCAGATAGTCGTTAAAGTACTGATATATGCTTTTTTATGCTTTATGGCTATAATCGTACTCTTCCCTTTCTATTGGATGATTATATCATCATTAAAATCGTTTGAAGAATACCGTGAAAGCGTTCCGACGTTCTGGCCTCGTCATGTAATTTTCCAGAACTATCAAACCGCTTTTACGCAAGCTAAACTCGGCAGTTTGTTCTTAAACACAGCATATGTCGGTATAGTTTCGACAGTTCTGTCATTAATCATAACCGTTTTGTCCGCATTTGCGTTTGCAAGACTGGAATTTAAAGGCAAAAACCTTTTATTCTCGATCCTTCTCGGAACGATGATGATCCCGGGCGAACTCTTTACGATTACCAACTATATTACTGTTTTCTCATTTAAATGGCAATATACATACGTTGTATTGATAGTTCCGTTCCTTGTCAGCGTATTCTACATATACCTGCTGAGGCAGAACTTTCTGCAGATTCCGAACGAACTTTACCTTGCCGCAAAAGTTGACGGAACAAGCGACCTTAAATATTTGTGGAAAGTAATGATTCCGCTCGCTATGCCTACCCTCATTTCTATTACGATATTAAAAATGATGGGTGCATGGAACTCATATGTCTGGCCGAGACTCGTTGCAAACGACGACGCACACAGACTTATAACGAACGGACTCAGGAACGCATTTACGACAACCACCGGCGAAACAGATATTCCTGTTCAGATGGCTGCCGTAGCGATAGTTTCTTTCCCTCTCTTCATGGTATTCATATTCTTAAGAAAATACATTATGAAAGGCGTAAGCCGCAGCGGTATCAAAGGCTAAAAATACGCGTAAGCGTTTAAAAAATCGGTAATATGAGCCTATAAAAATAATAAATCGGCTCAAAATATTATAAAAAGGATGGAAAAAGGCATATGAAAAAAATTCTATTGTCAGTAGTGTTACTTTTAGTAATGCTTGCCACAGTTGCATGCGGTGGCGGCGGAAAGCCGACCGGCAGTAACAAAGCTTTCGAAGTACCCGAAACAGGTTTGGATACGAGCAAGCAGATTACACTCAAGTTCTCCAACACTATGGGTCAGAACCTGAAAGGCGTATTTGAACA
>CAKQKA010000093.1 GCA_934247855.1 uncultured Clostridia bacterium
AACGATTCATTGAACTACGATAGCCTAAAACTCGGCAGCGTCGGAAGTATTTCGGTTATATCGAATCTTTTTCCCAAAATCGAATTTTCTATGCATAAATGCTATTTTGAAAACGATCAAAAAAGCAAACAGTATAACAATATCCTGCAAAAAGTATGCAAAGTATTCGATAAAACACCAAATCCGATTGCAATAAAATACGCCTGTTCATTAAAATATGGTTTCAACCCCGAATACCGTCTGCCGCTGACAAAACCGTCGGACGAACAGGCGCGCGCAATAAGCGAAATAACATTACAATTATTAAAAATAGAGGATAGTTTATGAAAAATTTATTGATATCCGGATTAGGAAACGTCGGCAAATATGTATACTCATCAGCGGGAAACTATGATTTTTTTGTTGCGTGTTGCATAGACAAAGACAAATTCAAAAAGGTCGATTGTCCGATTTATTCGAGTTTCGACGAAGTAAGAGAAAATATAGACGCAGTGATAGACTTTTCATCCGATCACCTTTGTACAAGCGCGGTCGATTTTGCAATTAAAAACAAGTGCGCATTTTTAAGCGGTACAACGGCGCTATCCGAAAAGACGATAGATAAAATACAATCTTTATCTCGCAATGCGGCGGTATGCATTTCCGCGAATTTTTCAAAAGGAATGTTACTGCTTTATCAGCTTGCAAAGCACGCAAGCGAAAAGTTGCCCGATTTCGACGGAGAAATAATCGAAGCGCACAACCGATTGAAAAAAGATTTCCCGAGCGGCAGCGCAAAAAAACTGATGGAATATACCGCCATAACAAAAACGCATTCATTGCGTGGCGGCAATGTTGCGGGTGTTCACTCCGTCTGTTTTTACGGTAAAGGCGAAGAAATAGTAATTACCCACCGCGCATATGACAAGTCAGTTTTCGCTGAAGGCGCACTATCAGCGGCAAAAAAATTAATCAAAATGCCCAACGGATTATATAGCGCAGAAGAATTACTTGAGTAACAAAAAGATTTTGCATAAACGTAAAAAGAATGAAAATTGCCGATTAAAAGCGCATTTTTCGTTCTTTTTATATTTTGCGAATTGCATAAATTTTATTCTAAAGGTTTGACGTTTTTCCCTACAATCGCCGTAGCATATTTTTCCAAGGAATAGTATTTGCGGGCAATCTCGTTAACCTGAACCAAAGAAAGCTCGGATACGGTCTTTAAATCCTTATCGATATCAAAGACTTCACCGGTCAGCAAAAGGCGTTTCCCTTGCGAAATCATAACGCTTGACATATTTTCACGCGATAAAACCGTCGAACCTTTTATTTGCTCTTTTGCCCTGTTTAACTCATTCTCGGTTATACCGTTTTTCCCGAAAGATTTCAGTTCCGAAAGCAAACAATCGTACGAGGTCTGACGTTTCGACGGATTAACGCCTGCATACACACACATAACGCCTAAATCCCTATATGATGACAAATAGGAATAAACGGCATAAGCAAGTCCGAGTTTTTCACGAACCGTCTGGAATAATCTGCTGCTCATCCCTCCGCCGAGAATTGCGTTAAGGCAAATCAAAGCAAAGCGGTCTTGCGATTGAATTTCGACGCCGGGAAAGCCGATAGCTATGTGGTTTTGTTCAATAGCTTTTTCGGCAGCTAACCTTCCGCAAAGGCATTCCCCGTTATGCTGCGGAAAAATTGTTTTTTCGCAAGCCCCCTCCGTCGGCATATACTTTTCTACAAGCTCACAAGCCTGTCGGATAGTAACATTCCCGGCAAATGACACTACAATATTCGACGGCTTATAATACTTTGCTTTGTAGGCATTTATATCATCTTTGGTAAAACGGTTTACGTTTTCCAGACTGCCGAGGATCGTCGCGCCGAATCCTTCGCATCCGAAGTATGACCTTGCAAGAAGATCAAGACAAAGATCGTCGGGAGAATCTTCGGTCATATTTATTTCTTCTATTATAACCCCGCGCTCTTTATCCAACTCTTCGTCCGGATAAACCGAATTGCAAAACAAATCGGACAATATTTCAAAACTGTCCTCGGTGTGTTCGTCGGTACATTTTACATAATAGCAAGTCATATCTTTACTTGTAAAAGCATCGATTTGCGCCCCTATACCGTCAATCGAATCGGATATTTCAAAAGACGAACGTTTAGCCGTCCCTTTAAAATTAACGTGCTCGATAAAATGCGAAATGCCGTTTTCATTCGGAGTTTCGCAATTACTGCCAACGCCGACAAGTATTCCCATACTGACCGAACGTACAAAACTGTTATATTCTACAACAACTTTCAATCCGTTAGGATATTCTTTTATATTAATCATATGTACCTTCCTGTTCAGGTTTATTCGGACAAGCAATCGGAAACGGTAGAAACTACAAATCCTGCGGATACGTAATAATCGAGAATATCGGGCAGCGCGTCGAGCGTATGTCCGAACGGATGCATTAGAACAAAATCTCCGCCCCGAATGTCCTTTGTCGCTCTATTATAAACACTTTTTTTCGTTCTGTCAAGCCAATCTATCGTATCTTTCGACCACATTATCGCAACGTAACCGAGGTCTTTACATGCTTTTAATGTTGTTGATGAAAAAGCACCTGACGGCGGCGCAAAAAGCGTAGTATCCACGCCCGTCATCGATAATATCACATCGTGGGTGTTTTTCATTTCGGAGACATTGGACGCATAGTTTAATTTGTCCATATCTTTGTGAAAAAAACCATGATTTCCGATTTCATGACCTGTTTCGTAAAGCGATTTTATCAAATCGGGGTAATCGTCGGCAAAGCAACCGCCGAAAAAGAAAGTCGCGCGGAAATTATATTTTTCCAATGTTTTCGCAATCTCGTTGATAACGTCGGCACCTTCATAACAATTAAACATCAACGCAACTTTATTCGATTTTCTATTTCCGAAATAAACCGGCTCGTTTTTACCCGTACTTACGGTCACGGCAACTTTGTCCGCACCGAAACAAATCGTCGCAACAACGACAATAAGCACACAAATAATTATTGCCGAAATTCTTCTTAATAAAAGTAAAGAACAATTCGGTTTAAAAACGGTTTTTTTCGACATATAAAATACCTTTACAAAATACTTTATGCCGAACAAAACTTATTATGAGCAAAATGATAATTGTTAACAAAAAAGCCGTCGTTTAACGCGGCAGCCAAAATGTTTTATTTTTTGAATTTGCCGAATACTTCGTTTACATGCGTAAAACTCGAAAACGTATTCGGATATTCTTTCAGAATTCGCATCATATTTGACAACTCACGTTTTCTGATAATGCAAACAACCATATATTTATCTTGGTTTGAATACATTCCGTGAACCGAAACTTCGGTAACGCCATGTTTCAGTTCGCTCATCAATCGTTTAGCTATACTTTCGGGTTCTTCGGTTATTATTTCAAACTTATAACCGTCTTTCGTACCCTTAAGGCATTTATCGACAACGACATCGGCAATAAAAAGATTTATAAAAGTACATATAACGGAAGAAATACTGCTGTTAAACTGAAAATAAGCCAAAATTATTACGCTTGCGTCCATTGCAAAGGAAAGCCATGCAATGTTTGCCGACGGATTCCAATGCTTTATCAATGCAGAAAGCGCATACGTGCCGCCCGACGCACCATGACGCATAATTTGCACCGAATAACCGATACCTGTAACAACGCCTGCGGCAATAGCCGCATAAATACGTTCCCAAGGCGCAAAATTGATTTCTATAGCACCCAGGAATTTATCGAACAAAGAAAGCACTACGGCTTGAGTTATCGCATAAACGGATAAAATTATACCTAATCTTTTATCGACAAAAATTGCCTCGAGTATAAAAATAGGAATGTTTAAAATTAACAGGAAAACTCCCCAACCGAGTTTTTTATCCGTCCAAAGGCTGAATATTTTTGCAAGCCCCGTAATGCCGCCCGGCACAAATTCTACCGAATCATTTGCAAAAACATGCAAGCCGAGAGCAACGATCGAAGCCGCGAGCATACTTATACCGATATCGACAATCCACTTAGAAATCGTGTTTTTCGACGACCGTTCGCCCGAATTTATGTTCTGAATATTTTTTTCCATTGTTACCCCTCGCTATTTTGCGATATCGTCTTTGTTACGGCGGAAATTACCCGCAACATTGTTTACGTCCGTGCAATAAACAAAAACATGCTCATGACTTTCCAAAATCTTCAAAAATTCGGGAACTTGTCTTGTATTTACAACACAAAGAATCATTGAACGCTCAGTACCCGTAAACATCCCCTTACCCGTTAACACGGTCGCGCCATGCTTTAAATGCTTTAAAATATCTTCCTTTAATTCATACGGATTATCGGTAACGATTTTAAACTCTACCGCATTACGGACGTTATGCATAAGCGCGGCAGCTGCTTTTTCAAAAACAAACATCTGAATGACGGAAAGCAGTATAGCTTCTATATTTTTACCGTACACAAAATACGATATACCTATAATCACATAACAAATTAAAGTAATATATCTTTCAAAGTTAACATACGGATTCTTCTTTTGAATAATACCGGCAATAATATCCACACCGCCCGACGACGCACCGATTTTTAAAAGTATGCCTGTACGCGCACCCAAAAGCGCGCCCGAAAATATTGCGGCAATCAGTTTATCCCCCGAAGCGGGATACGCACCGATTATCGAATTTAGATCGATCGTTTGAAACAAAAGCAGGAACCCCGACGAGAAAAATAAACAAATCAGCGTATAAATACTGAATTTTTTATCTAAAAAAATAAAAGAACAAATTATTAGCGGAACATTTATCGCAAACATTATATACGCCGAATAATCCGTACTTTTAGTAAAAATAATCGACAGCATCGTCGCAACGCCGTCGATACCTATCGGCGCAAACGAAAAGGGATATACAAAATAGTAGATCCCGAACGATGACAACAAACTTGCAAAAATAATATATATGATCGATATAAAAATCTTTTTTTTAGTCATATTTATCCTATCATCGTGCCAGCCGAAAAAGCATTTGCGCAACAAATAAAATTATACTCCGCAATGCAAAAAAAAACAAATAAATTAAAGGCTTTTTCTTAAATCAGACAAGCAATGCGCTCAATTGCCGGCATCGCTGTTTTCAGCAGGCGGGAACTTACCGACCTCTTTTCGAGCCAACGCATCGCATCTATTATTATATTCATCATCGGCATGCCCTTTGACTTTTACAAACTTTACGTCGTGGCGCGAAAGCAAAGCATCCAATTCTTCCCATAATTCGCGATTTTTTACAGGCTTTTTATCGGCTGTACGAAAGCCGTTAATCTTCCAGTTTCTAAGCCATCCCTGCTCGACGGCATTAACTACATATGCAGAATCGCTGTGCAATTCGACATTGCATTTTTCTTTCAACGCTTTGAGCGATTCAACAACTGCCGTCAGCTCCATAACATTGTTTGTAGTTAACGCTTCGCCACCCGACAATTCTTTTTCGGCTTTACCGTATCTGAGTATCGCAGCCCACCCGCCGGGACCGGGATTATACGAACACGCGCCGTCCGTCCATATCAAAACTTTTTTCAACATATTTCCTCAAAATTACTTAGAATGCCGAGCATTTTATTTGACTTATACTGTCCGATGTTATATAATAGTATTCGCTTTTAGGGGAGTGGCTCAACGGTAGAGCAGCGGTCTCCAAAACCGCCGGTTGCGTGTTCGAATCGCGTCTCCCCTGC
>CAKQKA010000094.1 GCA_934247855.1 uncultured Clostridia bacterium
GCTTATCGGCGACTCCATTCCCGACGGACTTACCGTAACCGAAAGCGGACAGTCGACTATCGTCGGCGATTGGCGGGCAAAAGTAATAGAACTCAGCGAAATCGTCGATAAAGGCGTGGTTAATTCGGTCAACGGAAAAACGGGCAATGTGGTGCTTACGGCAAGCGACGTCGGCGCGCTCGGCGAGGGAACAAAGATCAGCGTGCTTGAAAACGACTGCGGTTTTATAAAATCCGACACTGCGGCGGAACTTGTAAAAACGCACGACGAGTCAGAAGAATCGCATGCGGATATCAGAGACGCGATAGTTGCCGCGAACACGGCGATTGCCAAAGCCACTATTACGTCTGTATTCGGTTCCGTGCCGCTGATGAAAGGCGCGGTGGAATACTACGACGCAAAAAAAATGAAAAAGGGCGATCAGATTCGCATACTCGAGTACGGCATCCCCGATCTTTACGTTAAAAAAGTAGAATCGCCGTCTTTGCCGTATTTATACACTACGAACGAGGCGTTTGTTAAAAAACTGGAAAACGGCGGCGAAGTTAAAGTCGGTTTTTATATACTTGCCGCGGTGGAAGCTCTCGGCTCCGGCGGAGGCGGAGAGGGAACTGTAAGCGACGTCGGGGTGGATAATTCCACGATTACAAAAAATTCGGATAACAGAATACAAGCGGTTGCGCTTACCGATAACGAAGGCGTAATAACGTATTCGGACATTATTCAGGCGATTACGATAGAGAGGTTATAATGAGTACGCAGTCAAAATTAAAGGGAATTGTTTCTTGCACTAAAAGTCAATATGACGCGCTTACGGTAAAAAACGGCGACAAAATATACATGATTATCGATGAGAGCGGCAGTTCGGGCGGGGGCGCACCCGTTTACAGGCATTCCGTGCATATGTACGGCGGTTCTTCGGAAGTGTTCATGGCGTTCGTAATGATTATAAGCAAACGCGCCGAAGAGATAACGTCGTTAGCGGATTTTAAAGCCGTGTTGGGAAACACTTTCAGATACCCGTGTAATTGGTATATCGAGGACGGTACGCTCCGCGGGGCTTATATGACGGAAACTACGTTTTTTTCTTTCAACGAAACCACGACGAGATCATGGAGCGTTATCGACGGTATAATCGATCAGGTTACGGAGGTGTGATCTAAAGAATGAGCATATATTTAGGCGATAAAAAAGTGCTTGAAATCTGCACGGGCTTCGAGGGTATGGTTGAAACCGAGACGGTAACCGTTACGCCCACAAAGTACACTCAGGTAAAAAAACCGTCCGGGGGCAAGGTGTTCAGTGAGGTCATAGTAAATCCTATACCGGCAAGTTATTATGAAGTCGAGGGTGCTCTGAACATTACGGCAAACGGCACATACGATGTTTCCGATAAAGCGAGCGCGGTTGTAAAAATAGTCGGCGGAGGTGAAAATCTTAATATCGTGTACGGAAAAACTCCGCCGACCGACACGGAAAAAATTTGGATCGATTCCGTCGAGCCATCAAAATTGACGGTTGATTATTATCCGAGGTTCGATTTTATGTCTTACGATGAATTTCTTGTTATTGCAGGTAAAAAATACAATAATACCAATCCGTCGGTCGCTATAGGTAATATAATTTATATTTTCGGTGATAAAATCAATCCCAAATCGGGAATTACTAAAATCAATACGGCAAACAAGACGTATGAAATTCTCGATATGCCGCTTTTTGAGGGGGTAAACGACGCAAGTCTTACAGTTTCCGGCTCCACGATATACCTTTGGAGCACCGATTGTAAATTGTATACTTACGACACGTTGACCGACTCACTCGGATATGTTACGCAACTTGAAGTCGCTTCCCGCGCGAAAATTATCGCGCGGAACGGTTACTTGTATTTTATCGGCGGGGAGGCGGATTCATCGAGCAATCCGGTGGATAGTTTTAAGCGATATAATCCGTCGACGGGCGAACTGACTCCGCTTGCCGATTTGTACGAGCCGCTGAAAAGAATGGTGGCTATAGAATATTCCGATTATTTGTATTTGTTCGGCGGGATTGACGATTCGGGCTACGAAGACGGCATTTTCCGCTACAGCTTTGTAACGGAAAACTGGATGAAGTTAAGCGCGAAGCTGCCCGAAAAAAATTCTGACATGTGCTATTACATGACGGGAGACGTCGTTTATTTGCTTCTGGGGCAAAACAGTAATTCGAAAATATGGAAGTTTGATTTTAAAACCCACACGATTGCAATTTGCGAGCAACAGTCAAGGTATAACTACGGAGCCGCTTTTGCTCAGGTGGGTAATGCGATGTATGCAATCGGTTCGTATTCCGAAAGCAACGGGTTTATAGATAAAGTATATAAATTCAGTCTTTCGTGCGAACTCGAAAAGGGCACCATACTTTTCGCGCAGGACTTTAACGGCAGAAGAATAAAGCTTGTTTCCGGGCAAAACAACTTTTTTACGCATGTCAAGAATATATTCAAAGGTAATGATTCCGGTCAGGCAGAGTATTGCGACGTTTACGTTCATAACGGCACCGATTGGTTAAATATTAACACAGGGTTGTATTATTCCGATCAGTCGTAAAATTAACAAACAAAACCGCAGATAAGTCGGGCTATAAGTCGATTATCTGCGGTTTTGCGTTTATTTATAGTTTTATTCGGTTGTAAAGTTGCCGTTAATCGCTCTGCTGAAAAGCAGGATGTTTAAGAGTTAAAGCAAGTTGTCGGCTTTAATGGAACGGGCGTATTCGGACGGGGTCATCTGCGTGTGTGTTTTAAAAAGCCGTGAAAAATAGTGCACCGAATTTATATTCAGCATTTCGGCAATTTCTGTATACGAATAGTTGTTCTGACTGATGAGCTTTTTCGATTCTTCGATTTTAAGACCTATGTAATACTGAATAATGCTTATGCCCATATTCTTTTTGAACACCGTCTTGATGTAGGTTTTAGAAAAGAACAGCTCTTTGGCGATCGTGTCTAGGTCTATGGTCGAATACACGTGGTCGCTGAGTATCTTGATTATATCGGCAACGATTTTGTCCGAATGAACGTTGCTTATCGTTTCGGGAACGACTTTCCTTTCGGGCTTTTCATCTTTTTGAGTGTGTTTTATAAGCGACAGGACAAGCAGTTCCACGCAGTTTTTTATGTATTGTTCGCTTATGGGCGAAGAATCCTCCACGCGCGTCATTCGCGTAAGATATATTTCGTTCAGCTTATCCGAAAAACATCTTGTGGTTTCGTTTATGATTTTTGATAACAACGTCTTTTCAAAATCGTCGAACGTAAAAATTTTATCGGCAAGGCGGTTAATTTTTTTGCCTTTGCACTCAAACGATATTATTGCCGAGTTGCCGAAAGAATCGTCGGTAAATATGGTGTGCACCTCGTTCGGGCGGTGAAAAAACGCCTCGCCTTGTCTCAGCGTGTATTGCTTCGAATCCGCAATTATGCCCACTTCGCCCGAGTCTACGTATACCATTTCCCAAAAATCGTGAGATTCGGGCTGTACTCTGAAATTTTTGCCGTACTTGAAATAATGCACCGTATAAAGCGCATTGATCCGCACCGCGGTTTTTAATTGACTTTTTTCGTATTGTTCTTTTCTGAGTTCCATTTTTCGTCGCTCTCTTTCCGGCAGGTATGCGTTCATTCATAGTCTCTTTTTTGCAGGCGGTCTAAACGCAGGAGTTTTTCAAGGTTGCCGGTTTTAATACGGCGGAAAATCAAATCCCCGTATTTATATTGATATTATACATTATTCAACCCATTTTTGCAATAATTTTCGTGCCTTTTATAAAAAAAGAAAGTGTTAAAGTGTCCTTTTGTGTAAATTGTTTGTTGTTATTTTTACGTTAAAAAGTACCGCGATTAGTCGGAAAGTGATATAATATTATCAAGAACATGCGCTCGCACGTGCGGGTGGCGGCAAACGCCGCAAAAGGAGAAACAATGAAATTTATACCTAATTACGACAAGGGTTTTAAACCCATGATTGTGGCTCTTCGCGAATTCAATCAGGCGGTTATGGCTTCCGGTCATAAAACGCTTTCTATCTGCGTGGAGAGAAATTGCGGATATAACTATATATACAATCTTGAAATATTCGATACCGACGACAAAACTTTGGCAGAAGAAAACTACAGAGTTGCCGAAAGAATTATCAAGTCGATTCTGTGGATTGCAGGCGGTTACAAGATTTATCTTTGCGGGGATAAATATGTTTACAACGCGATAAAGGACGATTATTCTGCGACCGGCGCGCGCGCTTTCGACTTTAATTTTATGGCTAACGTTTACGAAACGCCGTTCGAGGTCGTATGGGTGGAAAATAAAAAAGACTTCCCCGAAGCGAAGAGTTGTTCGCTTGCCATCGGCGGTCATCTCGACGGTTGCCGTATAGGTTTTGACGCGGGCGGCAGCGATCGTAAGGTCAGCGCGGTTATCGACGGCGAAGTCGTTTACAGCGAAGAGGTTGTATGGTTTCCCAAGACTAATTCCGATTATCACTACCACTACGAGGGTATCAAGCAGGCTATGCTTACCGCTGCATCCAAAATGCCGAGGGTTGACGCTATCGGCGTTTCGTCTGCGGGTATTTATATCGACAATAAGATCATGGTCGCGTCGCTCTTTTTAAAAGTTCCGGAAGAGGACTTTAAAAATCACGTTCGCACTATGTACATGGATATCGCAAAGGAAATCGGCGCGCCGATAGAGGTTGCCAACGACGGCGACGTTACCGCGCTTGCCGGGGCTATCGACCTTCAGGATACGGGTATTCTCGGCATCGCCATGGGTACGAGCGAGGCGGGCGGTTATATCAATCTCGGCGGCACGCTCAACGGCTGGCTCAGCGAACTTGCGTTCGTTCCCGTCGATTTCAACCGCGACGCAATGGTTGACGAATGGAGCGGCGATTACGGCTGCGGCGTAAAATATTTCTCGCAGGATGCGGTTATTAAACTTGCCGAATACTCCGGTTATACTTTCGACGAAAATCTTTCGCCTGCCGAAAAACTTAAAGTCGTTCAGAAGATGATGGCGGACGGCGACGAACGCGCGCAAAAGATTTACGAAGATATCGGTATCTATCTCGGTTACTCGCTCGCGTTTTATTCGCAGTTCTATGATATCAAACACCTGTTATTGCTCGGCAGAGTAACAAGCGGCAAGGGCGGCGATATTATTATGGAAAAAGCAAGAGAGGTAGTCAAAGCCGAGTTCCCCGAATATGCGTCGATCAGCATCGAAATGCCGGACGAAAACAGCCGCCGCGTAGGTCAGAGTATTGCCGCCGCGTCACTTACCGATGTCGCAAAATAATTAAAAAGATCGGCTGAAATCCGGCGTGCGGTTTTTGTAAAAAGCAGGGCTATAAGCCCGTTATCGCGCATTTTTAGTTGTTTGTAAAGCATAATAAAAGCGGCTATCGAAATTCATCGGTAACCGCTTGTTTTTTGTTTTATTATTCTTTTACGCGTTCAACCATTAAAAAGTCGAAGTCAACCGATTCCACGAAATCGGTCGGCAAAAACCTTGTATAGTTAAACTTTGCGAAGTTGAACAAGTGCGTTTTTAAAATTACAGGGGTGGGTAAGTCCATTGCATGGCAAATCTCGCGCACATATTCAAAAAAATCGCTCCATTGCATGTCCTCGTCCTTTACAAAGTCGTATTTCAATATTGTTTTATGATTTTTTACCGTATGGGCGTAAAGTTTC
>CAKQKA010000095.1 GCA_934247855.1 uncultured Clostridia bacterium
GTATTACAAAATATCATATATTTTTACAGACGGACTGACGTTGTTTTTTACCTTCGCTTATCTCGTTAAAAATGGCGTTAAACGACCTATAGACCGCTTTTTGCTGCTTGCGGCGTTAATTACTTTAATGCCGATACTGTGCGACGAATGTTGTATTGTTCTCAATTTCGGCTCGTATAACAGTTATGCCATGCGCTTCGGATTTTTAAACGGGTTCTATTTTCTTTTCGTTGCCGCAAAGTTCTTAAACGGCTTTGCTACGGAAAAAGCGGAGGGTAACGCGCCTTTTCAAAGTTGCGGCAAATTCAACGAAGAACAAGGAATTTCAAGACAATCGGGCGTCGTGAGGATAACTAAGGTTAACATTGTTTGTGCTGTATTGCTTACGTTTTTTTCATTCGGATTTTTCCCAATATATTGGATTTATCTCATAGTCAAAAATTCACATTTACTTCAAAATAAGAGTACTTTTCAGAAAAAAAGTTGTATATGCGAAGTGCTTTGCTTATTGTTTGTTCCGTTTTATTCATGGTATTGGTGGTATAAAAACGGTGAAAAGAACAAAAAGGCGTTTACGGAACAAGGTTATCATTCTTCAAGCAGTGGCGTTTTGTTCCTTGTTTTAGCGATTTTTGGTTTTGGTATCATAAACGAAATAATTATACAGAACGATTTCAATCAAATTGATGGTGACGATTCTTACGAATTGCAGCTTACAAAGTGGACGTTTTCTCTTACGCTTGCGGTGCTGTGCATAGGGGCGTTGGTCGGCGGATATTTTCTTTGCGTAGCGGCGCAGGGTGATAAGATAGAAAAGTGGTTTTCTTCGCGGTTTGCTCATTCGTTGGGTGGGTTGGAAGTAACCGCCATTGTATTCGGAATAGTGGCGATAATCGCCTTATACGGCACTTTTTTGATAAAAAACAAAAAAATAGACAGGCGATTTTTCGCGATTATCATGCTCGTTATCGTATGCGGGCAAAGCGTGTTTTACACGGAAAATCTCGTTTACGGTAATAAGAAAGAAACCACCGATTTTGATCGGATCGGGGTGTTGACCGATTTTATAAAGACGACCGACGACGGCGAGTATTCTCGCATAAAGATGAAACAGGATTATCTTACCGCCGATATGCCGTTCACTTTGCATACGCAGGCGTACAGCGTTTTTTCGTCGGTGATAGACGATAAAAACTATGCCCCCGCAAGATTTTTTGCTTACGGCGGCAACGGAAGCAATACGATAAAAAGCTATTACGGCACGTTTTTCGGCGATTGTATTCTGGGCAACCGTTATTACATTTCAAACAGTGCGAGCGTCGAACGCAATTATACTGCGGTTGTCGGTTATGACGTGGACAAAAACGGCAACAAGCTCGATACGGGCGATTACAGATTGTATAAAAACAATTATGCTTTTCCTAATGCTTTCGTGGTCGGCGGTCGTGCGGGCGATTTTAATACCGACGATTTTAAATACGGTAATTTATACGATAAATACTCCGTGCTCGTCAAGGCTTTGGGCGGCAAAGAGGCAACGGTGGACGTTGCGACCTCGCCGATAAGGGTATCCGCTTTAGAGGACGGTGCTTACAGGCTCAGCTATACGAGGAATGAACTCGGTAATTATTTTGTCGTGCTCGATTTCGGCGACAAAACGCCCGCAAAATATTCTCTCGGCTCGGGTGAAAACAAATACGACGTCGAAAACAATTCGGTTTGCCTGTATAAATTCGGCAGCAATTATTCTACGTTCACTTTGTACTTCGACGACGCGACATTAACCGCGGACGACGTCAGGAACGGTGTTTCTTTGTACTGCATAACCGATGAAACGGTAAAAGCGATCTCAGCCGGGGCGCAGGCGCGTGCAGGCAAATCCAAGTTGTCGGCGGGTACGATTTCGGTTACCGCAAGTGCCGAAGAGGGCGAGTATCTGTTTTTGAACTATATCGCTTTGCCAGGACACCGCGCAACTGTGAACGGCAAGGTTGTAGACATAGACGATAACTTGCTCGGCTTTATGCTTATTCCGCTTGAAAAGGGCGAAAACAACATTGTCGTTTCATATAGTTCTCCGTACGTTAAATATGCCGTTTTCGGGCTTATAGCGGCACTTTTGGTCGGTTTTGCGTACTTAATTCTGACTAAAAAAACCAAGCTTTTCGGAGAGGGGTTTGCCAAAGTGATTAATATAGCGGCGTTGGCGTTATGTGCAGTTGTCGTTGCGGTGTTTATGGTATTCCCGCTCGGCGTTTTCGTGTATAAGTTCGTGTATTTTGTGATACAAAAAATAGCGGGGCTGTTCGCTTAAGTTTTTACGGCACGTTTTTTGATAAATGCTCAGGTTGCCTTCGTGTTGGCACCGCTAAAAAACTGAACCGAATAAACGGCTTGCGTTTGGCTGTGTGAAACGTTAAAACGTTACGGAAAACGCTTGCCGTTTATTGCTAAAGCCATGGGCTTAAAACAGTGTTATACGGATTGTAAAAAATGCGTGTTTTTCCCCGTAAATGACGACTTTATGACTTGCTCGCGCAACATCATTATATAATAAATTCGTATTGTCAAGAAAAAAACAAGAATTTTTTGAAAAATTTTTTGATCAAAAAATAAGCACGGTCAAAAATCATTAAAAAAACCTGCAAATGCAGGCAAAAATGACAAAAACATCCTTTGAAAATTCAGCGGGTGTTTTTTCTTTTAACGGCAAAATAGCCGCATTACAGCGGCTTAAATAATTTGAGTATTCAATTATAGATTTGCTAAAGCAGATTCGTATAAACTTTGAGGTGTAGAATAACCTAAAACTTCTCGCGGAAAGTTATTCAACAAACGTTCTACTCGAATAATTTCAGTATCGGACACTTTTTCAAAATCAGTACCTTTAGGAAAAAATCTCCGGATATCACGATTCATTCTTTCGTTCGAACCTCTTTCGCAAGATGTATAAGGGTGACAATAATACATTTTCGTTCGGCAAACGGAATCATCAAAAAAGGAGCGCTCAAGACCGTCAACATCCGAAAACTCGCTACCGTTATCGACAGTAATGCTTTTAAACATTTTATCAAATTTATCACCAAACTTACGTTCCAAAAAGTCGATAGCGGCAACGACTGTTTTCGCCTTGCGGTCTTTTAAACGCATAATCAATTCCTTTCTCGTTTGCCGTTCGGTGAACACAAGAAGCACGGCTAAAGACGGTCCGACAACGCAATCCATTTCCCAGTTTCCAAATGTAATCCGTGAATCAATTTCTTCCGGGCGTAGCTCGATAGACGTACCGCGCGGCGGGCGCTTTGCCGTTGCTTTCTGATAACGTTTCTTCTTTTTATAACTAACTAAATCGGTCATTTCTATATGTAAAAATACACCTTCGCGAATATACCGATATAAGGTTGTTTTCGATATTTTCGTTTTAAAGGGATTGTTTTTCTTAAGTTCGCCGATTATCATACACGGCGTAAATTTATCTTCCAGTATACGCTTTTCAACATATTTCACAAATTCATAATCGTTTCCGAGTTTTATAGGTCTGCCTTTAAATGATAAATTTTCTTTATAATGCTGATCTCCGATATCAGCGCTGTATTCGGTCACATATTTGTAATGTCTTTCGCCGTATTTACTGACATATGTTACAACTTGACGTGTATATAATCCGCGTTTTATCTCGGCATACACCGTAGAGCGGTTAACTTTAATTCTTTCCGCTATTTCGCTTACAGGTATTTTAGCCTTCAAACAACTTTCGATTATCAGTCGTTTGGTATAAGTCAGATGTTTTGCTCCTTTGTTGTACATTTTTATTCCCCCCTTTTGTAACGCCCGCAAGCGGGCGATTTTTCCGTCGCAACAAAAAGGCGGCAGGGTGCTACGCGAGTTCTCGCTTTTCGCACGCCTGCCGTCCTTTTTTTCTTTCGGCTTTATATGATGTCAAGGGGTTTCAAAATAATCGTTCCTTAATGCAGTAGCTTATCACGATTTTTTTGAAAACTTTCCCTTGACATCATATAATTTTCATTGTTTCGTCTTCGTTGCCGAAGCAACTCAAGGGAACAAGTTCCGCTTAAGTTGCCCCGTCGGCTTCAGACTATACAATGAAAACCGCTTTTTTCTTTTTACCTCTGCAATCTAAGAGAACAAGTTCCCGCCCTTAGACCATTTGCCCGTCGGGTAAGATTATGTTTATTTCAAGTTTACAGCCCATCGCTTCAACAAGTTTTTGATAATCCGAAAGTTTAAAATTATTGATTTTCATTTTTTCGGCGATATTTGGCTGTTTTTGATTGCTTCGCTCGGCAAGTTGCGTTTGATTGATTTTTAGTTTAATCATTGCGATTTTTAATTTTTCGGTTAAATCTATCATAGTTTTACGTCCTGAATGAGATAAGTTGATTATATATTAAAAACGATATAAAAGCAAACGTTTTCTTGCTGTTTTTTTGTGTTTTTTTAAAAAATAAACCGCGCTGAACAACCCTGAAAAACAACCACGCTAAATACCGCAGCTCAACAACCACCCAGAACTACGACATCGAAGAGTAACCCCGGAACACAACCACGTTAACAAACGATTGTCAAATATTATATTTTTGAATTAAAAAAAATTGACTTTTTATAAATGAATAGTTAGAATTATACAAAAACAAGGGGAAAATTCAATGAACGAAGAAATGAAATGCCCGATTTGCGGCGAACCAACAAGTTCATATATGGGAAATGCTCGGCGCGATCGCCTTTGCCGCAAACACGCAAAGGACTTTAAAGAGGGATTAATCGAACAATGCCCAGATTGTGACAAATGGCACGAAACGGGTAAAACTTGCGAATGTAAAAAAGAAGAAAAAGAAAAACAACTTAATAGGACAAAATGTATTGTATGTGGAAAACCCGCTAACGGATTTCTACAATGCAAAGATTGTTATAACGAAATGCGAAATCATATGGATTCGCTTGACAAAAATAATTCAGTAAGACAATTTAGAGATTACTATTATAACCTAAAAGAGCGAATTTTAATTATCAATGACATGAAAGAAGTACAAAACCAATGCAATAAACTTATTGCAATTGCTAATGTAAATCAAAATGTAAATGAAGATTCATCACTGATGAGCAGAGTAAATGAAGATGTAGAAAAGCTTATAAATGCAAAAAGTAAAATTCAAAATACATTTGTCCAAAAAAATGAAGAACGCGAAGAACAAAAAAGAAGAATAAACACCGCCCAAGACGGACACAATCTGGAATCCGACATGGAAGTCAGAGTTGATGATACGTTATATAACGCCTGCATAGTCCATTCCTATGGAAAAAATGTTACAGAAATACTCGAAAAAAGAAAAAAAGCAGATTGGTTTATCCCGATTTTAAACGGAAAAGGTATATACATAGAGTATTGGGGCATGGATACGCCTAAATACATAGAGGATAGAAAAGAAAAAGAAGAACTCTATAAAAAATACAATATTCCGTATATAAGCATAGAAAAAGATGATCCTAAACAGGACACGCAAACATTTACAAATAATTTATTAAGAGATTTAAGAAAAACCGCAATAGAATATTTCGGATTTATGCCTGAATGGAAAAAGTAAAAAATATGCTGCCGCAAAACGCGACAGCACTTTTTTTGCAAAATTAGAGTTGTAACTAATTAGCGAAATATGTGTAAAAAC
>CAKQKA010000096.1 GCA_934247855.1 uncultured Clostridia bacterium
TTAGATAATAAAAATGCGGCGCGTTGCGCTTAGATGCTTCTACTGCGCTTGCTTTCCGTTCAATATGACGATAAAAGAAATAGAGTTGTAAAAGGCAAAACAAATCATTCGTCATCCTGAGGCGAACCCACTTGTTCGGCTGACGAAGGATCCAGCCGTAAGGCGCATTTTTGCGGCATATATACAGCGCATTGCTGCGTTACTGTTTTGGGCAAAAGACTTCGATGACCGGCAAGGTCAATCTCACCCTTTTGCCCGTCGCGAGCCTTGCACTGCTTGTATCTATTCCGCAAAAAAACAAATTATACTTTCTAATAATCGACCTATAGGCGGACTTTTTTGCCGTTCATAGGTCTTTTTATTTGCTTAAAATCGGTAAAAACGGTTGTGCGGCACACATATTGCTACGAGGTAAATGAGTATAAATTTCAATATAGTACAATATGAAATAATCGGGCGCAATATAAGAAAAAATTGTATTGACAAAAATGCGCAATCGGCGTATAATTGTTAAGTCCTGTGAACTGTGTCTTCGGCTCGCCGCACGGGCGGTTTTAAACCGTTTGTAACCGTGCCGCGGCGGTGTTTTGCATGGTTTTAGGACTACAGGAGGTTTTTTATGTACGATATTGCCATTATCGGCGGCGGCGTGATAGGTTGCGCGCTTGCGCGTGAGCTTTCGCGGTATAAATCGTCGCTTGTAGTGCTTGAAAAAGAAGATGACGTTTGCAGCGGTTCGAGTAAAGCCAACAGCGGTATATCGCATGCCGGGTTTGACGCAAAGCCCGGAACGAACAAAGCGCGGTTTAACGTGCTTGGCAGTAAGATGATGAAAGACTACTGCGAAGAACTCGGCGTAAAATATAAAAACAACGGTGCGCTCGTGATAGCGTTCGGAAAAGAGGACGAAAAGACCTTGGAAGAACTCCTGGAGCGCGGAAAGATAAACGGCGTCGACGGGCTTGAAATTTTAGACCGAAAGAGATTGCACGAGGTCGAACCAAACGTTTCGCCCGAAGCGACAGCCGCGCTGTATGCCAAAACAAGCGGAATTGTTTGCCCGTACGACCTGACTTTTTCCTGCATGGGCAACGCTATGGATAACGGCGCGGAACTTAAAACCGATTTCGCCGTGGAAAAAATCGATAAAAACGGCGAATACTATACGTTGACGGCGCATAGCGGAGAGAGCGTTCAGGCGAAAATCGTCGTGAACTGCGCGGGCGCGGGCAGCGGAAAGATTGCTCGGCTTGTCGGCGACGAGTCGGTCAATATCGGGTTGCGCAAGGGCGAATATTTGCTTTTGGACAGAGAAAGCGGAGATTTTGTTTCGCACACGATTTTTTGCACGCCTACCAAAAAAGGCAAGGGCATACTTGTTACCAATACGGTTGACGGCAACATTTTGTTAGGTCCTACCGCCGACGAGATTACCGTCGAAGATAAGTCCACCACCGACGAAGGGCTTGCGTTCGTAAAACAGCGCGCTTCCGAAATGACGGTAAACGTGCCGTTTTACAACACCATTACGGCGTTTGCGGGCATAAGAGCGTATTCGACCGACCGCCACGACTTTATTGTAGAGGAAAGCGCGGTCGCAAAGAATTTTATCAATATTGCGGGCATAGAATCACCCGGGCTTACCTCCGCACCTGCGATCGCCATGTATGCCGCGGAACTTGTCGGCAGTCTTATAAAATTAGTGCCCGATCCGTCGTTTAACGGAAAGAGAGAAAGAGAAATTCCGTTTTGCTCGCTGGATATCGAAACGCAAAACGCTATGATAAAAAAAGATTCCGCGTACGGCAGAATTATTTGTCGGTGCGAGAAAGTAACCGAGGGCGAAATAAGAAACGCCATACGGCGCAACCCGCCCGCTAAATCGGTGGACGGAGTAAAACGCAGGACGCGTGCAGGTATGGGGCGTTGTCAGGGCGGATTTTGTCAGGCAAGGGTTGCGGAGATCATTGCCGAGGAACTGAATATTCCGCTTGAAGATGTTACCAAAGACGGCGAGGGCTCTGAACTTCTCGTCGGCAAAACCAAAGTTTGTAAATACTGATCGTCGCAAAAGGTCTTAGCGGGCAATGGCAACAATATGCAGCGGTAATAATGTCGCAAACGTAATGGCGTGATAAAGGCGGTAATGCAAAAAGCGTGAGCCTCGCCGATAGGCGCGTTGCTATAGCGCGCATTGTAAATATGAAAGCATTGCCGAGTGTAAGATACGGAGGAGAAAATGAAACAATACGATCTGATAATTATCGGCGGAGGACCTGCGGGGCTTGCCGCAGCCGTCGCCGCAAGAGATAAGGGAATAGAAAGCATAATGATTCTCGAAAGAGAAGCAAGGCTCGGCGGTATTTTGCGTCAGTGTATTCATAACGGGTTCGGGCTGCAGCGGTTTAGGGAAAGTCTTACGGGACCCGAATATGCGAACAATTTCATACGCGAGGTGGAAAAGCGCCATATCGAATATATGACCGACACCACGGTTATTTCGCTGAGTAAGCAAAAAGTCGTTACCGTCGTTTCGCCCGAGGGCGTAGAGGAACTTCGGACGAAAGCGGTTATTCTTGCCATGGGTTGCCGCGAGCGTTCGCGCGGTGCGCTTAACATTGCGGGCACAAGACCTGCGGGCATTTATTCGGCGGGTACGGCGCAAAAGTACGTCAACATTATGGGATATATGCCGGGCAAGCGAATTGTAATTCTCGGTTCGGGCGATATCGGGCTGATTATGGCGCGCCGAATGACGCTCGAGGGCGCAAAAGTGCTTGCCGTTGCCGAAATTATGCCGTATTCTTCGGGGCTTAAACGTAATATCAAACAATGCCTTGAAGATTTTAATATTCCGCTGTACTTAAGCCACACCGTTACGGAAATCGAGGGCGATAAGCGTGTTACGGGCGTTACTGTTTCCAAGGTGGACGAAAACCGAAAACCCATCCCCGGCACGGAAATGCACTTCGATTGCGATACCGTTTTGTTCTCGGTAGGGCTTATTCCCGAAAACGAACTTACCAAAAACGCGGATATTCCGCTGAGCAAAGGTACTCGCGGGGCGGTCGTTTACGATAACCGCGAAACCGAAATCGAGGGCGTTTTTGCGTGCGGTAACGTTTTGCATGTTCACGACCTTGTGGATTTTGTGTCCGAGGAGTCTGAAATTGCGGGGCGCGCCGCTGCCGACTATATTTTAAGCGGCGAAAAACAGCGCGATACGCTTTCCACCGTTGCGGGCGATAACGTGAGTTACGTTCTTCCGCAGCTTGCCGATAAAAACGCAAAACCGTTCGTCAAACTGTTTTTCAGAGTGAGAAAAGAAATCAGAAATGCAAAAATAGTCGTCAGAAGCGGCGATAAAATCCTGAGCGAAAAGGTTAAAAAGATAGTCGTTCCCGGTGAAATGGAAAACGTTATTTTAACCGAAAAAATGCTTGAATCGGCTTGCAAAGAGATTTGCGTGGAGGTCAAAGATGAGTGAGATTAAAAAACTGACCTGTATAGAATGTCCCGTCGGGTGCGATATATCCGTTGAGCTTGACGGCGAAACGGTCGTAAGCGTAAGCGGCAACGGCTGTCCGCGCGGCGATATGTATGCCCGCAACGAGGTTGTTTGCCCGCGCAGGGTAATCACCACCACCGTTCGCACTCAAAGCGGCAGAGTCGTTCCCGTAAAGACCGATAAACCCGTCAAAAAGAGCGAAATATTTGCCGTTATGGATAAAATAAACTCGCTCGTTATTCCCGATGACATAAAAGAAAAACAAGTCGTCGCAGAGAATATTACGGAGGATATTAATCTTATTGCCACCGATTTTTAGGGCTTATCTGCGGCGTATAGCTGCGTTACTGCTTCGGGCAAAAGACTTCGATGACCGAAAAGGTCTATCTCACCCTTTTGCCCTTCGCGAGCCTTGCTCTACTTGCATTAAAACCCTAAAAATATTTATTGATATAAAAAAATATCATTAACAAAAGTGCGGCTATAGGTTGATTATCGAATATAAATGACCGAGTTGCAAAGAAAATTCCCGGAGAAAAAAATATGAAATGGCTGATTGCGTCCGACATACACGGATCTAAATTGTATTGCGAAAAACTTTTTGAATGCATAGGCAAAGAAAATGCCGACGAGATTATTCTTCTCGGTGATTTGCTTTATCACGGACCGCGTAACGCGTTGCCCGGAGAGTACGACCCGATGAGCGTTGCGGATATGCTCAATTCTTTGAAAGACAAGATAACCTGCGTTCGCGGGAACTGTGATGCCGAAGTGGATCAGATGGTGCTTAATTTTCCCATAACCGCCGATTATGCCGAAAAAAGATGGAACGGACATAGATTTATCTTTACGCACGGGCATTTGTTTGAAAGCGGAAAACTCCCCGAGTTCAAGGCTGGCGACGTTGTAATTTACGGGCATATTCATTATCAGGTTGCCGAAAATAAGGGCGGCGTGGTGTTTATCAATCCCGGTTCGGTGTCCATTCCTAAAAACGGTAGCGAGCACGGTTACGTTGTTTTCGAGGACGGAGTTTTTACTTTTAAAGATCTGGACGGCAAGGCGTTCAAAGAGTATAAAATTTAATAACTTAATACTTATAATAAAAACGTTGCGGTTTCATCTGATGGTGTACGCGGCGTTTTTTATTTTTAAAAACAATTTCAGTCTTTTCATAAGCGTGGTGGCGCGGCGCAGTTGCGCCCGGATGTTTCGACTGCGCTTCACTCCGCTCAACATGACGATAAAAAACATAAATAACGCAAAAACGCAATCATTTCGTCATCCTGAGACGCGCTCGCTTGACTGACCTACGAAGGATCCATCCGTCAGGCGCATTTTGCGGCATATTCTCGGGCGCATTGCTGCGTTAACTGCCATCGCTTAAAGACCATAATGACCAAAAAGGTCTATTATGTCCTTCTCGCTCGGCGAGCCTTGTTTTTAGTGTTTATCTACGGCGCATAGCATTGTTTCTATTGACAATGCCCGACCGAGATGACCGAAAGAGGTCTATCTCGTCCGGTCATTATCAATGAGCCTCGCTATGCTTGTATCTAAACCCTAAAAATGCTTGTATCTATGCCGCAAAATATAATATTTTGCCTTAAAAAATCAAATTATGGGCTTTCGCCCTCGGGAAAAGCTTGTGATTTGAGTGTGGCTATTTTTCTACAAAACCCAAAAATACCGAAACCCAAAAACTAACGTAAATTGTGTCGGTAAACTATTGAATTTCGCAAAAAATGTTTTATAACATTAGACGAGAATGGTTGAAAGGCGAAGCGGTTTTCGCTTTGCAAAGGAGGAAAATTGATAGCCGAAATTACGGATAAAAAGGTCAATGTAAAACAACCGAGCTTTTTTTGCGGCGATAAGAATGCCGACTCGCTTACGTTTACCATAAGTAAGGATTACAACGGAATATCGCTTGCGGACGTTCCCGTCTATATCAAGACGAAAAACGGATTGGGCGAATGCTTCAAGCGGTTGCTGAAGTCCGAGACAGACGGCGAAAAACTTGTTATCGTATGGAAACCCGCCGAAGAGGCGACAAGAGTAAGCGGACGGCTCGCTTGCCAGCTAACTTTTGAAAAAGACGACGGTACGCTTGTTTTAAACACGCGTATGT
>CAKQKA010000097.1 GCA_934247855.1 uncultured Clostridia bacterium
TTGATTCTTGTATTAGCTTTTCTTATAACAGTCGGTGTAAATATAGGCAACTATTATGCGGGTAGCGAAGTCGATTTATTTGAACCGATCGGTATTTTTCTATCGATTTGCATATCGGTTGGCTTAACGGTTATCATGGAGCGCAAATCAGAGAAAGCGTTTGAAGCTCTTAAAAGCTTTACAGACAACATATCCGTAACAGTTTTGCGTAACGGCGAAAAAAGGATGATTCCGAATACAGATGTCTGTGTCGGCGACGTAATTTTCCCCGATGCGGGCGAACGAATTGTTGCAGATTGTTTAATTATTTCATCAAACGGCATTGAGGCAGATGAATCTACTCTGACGGGTGAATCGGTTTCGGTCGCGAAATTGCCGTATATCGGCGGACATTTTAATGAAAAAAATATATTAAATTCGGGCACTTATATAAAATCAGGTAATGCAAAAGCAATAGTTTTAGCTGTTGGCGATTCAGCGCAAATCGGCAGTATAGCATCGGGCTTATCAAGTAACGATATCTCTGCTCCGCTTGCTGAAAAATTGACGGCACTGTCCAAAAAAATATCAATTTTCGGTGCGATATCGGCAGTTGCGGTTTTTATATTATCGATTTGTCGTCTTGTTTTATCAGGAAAATTTAGTTTTCTCGGATTAAAAGATGCTTTTTTGTCGGCAATAGTTCTTATTGTCGCTGCTGTTCCCGAAGGACTTCCGACTACGGTTGCGATATCGCTCGCTTTAAGCGTAGTGAGGCTCGCAAAATCCAATGCGATAATTAAAAAATTGATTGCAGCCGAAACGGTAGGGTGTGTAAGCGTAATATGTTCCGATAAAACAGGAACGTTAACTTTCGGTGTAATGGAAGTCGATTGTTTTGTTTCCGGCAATAACCGCGTGGCAAAAGGTAACAAAGAATTCATTCATTTTTACAACAATATACTTTACAACAGCACTGCTGCTTTTGTGAACGATGGTAAAAAAATGTTTATTGCGGGTAATTCAACAGAGCGGGCGCTTGTAGATTATGTTTTTCATGATAACCCCGGAGAATTAGAAAGGCAAAGAAAAATTGTAAATGTTTTAGAACGCGAACCTTTTTCGTCCGAAAAAAAATATATGAGCACAACCATAAAAACAAAAGACGGTATTACTACTTATTATAAGGGAGGAATTGAGGTTATTTCATCAATTTGCGGTTTTGACGATATAGTCAGAAAAAGGATTATAGCTCAAGCAATACCGTACGAAAACTCCGCAGAACGAGTCCTTGCGTTTGCCCGAAAAATTAACGGCAAGTATGTTTATGACGGGTTCTGCGCAATTACCGATAAGGTAAGACCTGAGGTCGCAAACTCCGTAAAGCAGTGCAAATCGGCGGGAATCGACGTGAAAATTCTGACCGGAGACAACAAAGAAACGGCAATTGCCGTGGCGAAAAAACTCGGTATTTTGTCGATGTATGAAAACTGTTTAAGCGGTGCGGAAATTGCCGAAATGGGCGATAAAGAAGTAATCGAAAAACTGAAGTATTGTAATGTAGTCGCAAGATGTTTACCAGAAACAAAGCTTCGTATAGTAAAACTTTTAAAACAATCGGGCGAAGTGGTTGCCGTTACGGGTGACGGCGTAAACGATGCTCCGGCTGTAAAAAACGCAGATATAGGTATAGCTATGGGCGACGGCAGCGAAATTACAAAAGAGGCGTCCGATATAATTTTATTGGACAATTCATTTTCTGTAATCGTAAAAGCCGTTTCTTTCGGGCGAAACATTTATAAGAATTTTCAAAGTTTCTTATTTTTTCAATTAACAGTTAACTTTTCGGCAGTAGGCGTAATTCTTGCATTTTTATTACTTGGTTTTGCACCGCCGTTTACCGCTTTGCAACTTTTATGGATAAATATAATAATGGATGGTCCGCTTGCTTTATCTTTAGGGTTAGAGAAGAGATCGGATGAATTTCTCGGCGAAAAACCTGTAAAAAGAACTGACGATATAGTAACAAAACGAAGCTATTTCCGCATAATATTACATAGTGTTTACGCTGTGGCGATACTCACGCTGCAAAAGACCTTTAATATAATCGGTGTTGAGCCGACGCAATCCGAAACAGCGGCGTTTTGCTTATTTATACTCATACAGATGTTCAATGCCGTAAATGCCAGAGAGCTCGGAAGTAAAAGCGTTTTCGGTTCATTTTTTAACAATAAACTGTTTTGTGTTTTATTGTTCGTTACTGTATTCGCGCAAGTTCTCATGACACAGTTTTGCGGGGAAATGTTCGGTACTGTCGCACTCAGTTCTGACGCATGGGTTAAAATATTTATTATTTCTTGCTCTGTTATAGTAATATCGGAAATATATAAAGCACTATACAGAAAATTATCTAAAAAGAGATTAAAAATAAGTAAAAGGAGAAAGTTTGCTTAAACTATTGTCGTATGAACTTATTGCAAGTGTCCGATGAAAAAAGAAATTATAAAAGCATAGAGTATTTACAGCAAAAGATGTTGAATAGCGTCAGATGTAAATACATTTTGAAAAACGAGAGCGACAGATGTATAATATATATTTCATGCGATGATGAACAAGTACTGCTTTTTAAAAAAGAATTAAGCGATTATATCGCCGAGGTGATATGTATTGCCTATAAATACAAACTTTTTAACGACAGTGTTTCAGCTCAAGGTCTAAGCCTGCAGGAAAGAGAATTGCTTCTTTCTGCGATAATAGCAGCTGATTTTGAAGACGATAAACGATTCGTTAAATCAAGAATCCACTTCGATACAAAGATTGCAATCGACGGACTTTTTAATTTCAGATTGCAATCTATATTAAAAAAATGGGAGGAAATATCAAATTATATTCCTCGGCATTTTACCCGTGAAGAATTAAAAGAGTTTATCGGGTACCTGATAAAAGAAAAACGCGGTCGAAAGGTTTATATAAAAGATGATTCCGTGTATGACGGTCAGTACAGAAAAATGGAACGTTCGAATCTGATTCCGAAAGGATACGAAAACAAACTTTTAAAAGAGGTTTTGCTTTCGGGCGCGGGCGAAGTATTTATCAATGGACCGATAAATAAATCGGAGTACGGAAGATTAAGCGATTTTTTCGGCGACAAAATTTTTATCTCACGAGGGTAATTGTTTGACATAATAGAAATAAAGAACTATAATAGCTTACACTGAAAGCAATCGGGACAAGTAGACCTGTTACGGCGAATTATAAAGCGACGCTGCCGAAAAGTCGCATCAAGCACGATGTTGAAACTAACCCGTAAAATACAGTAAACGAAAGAGCGGCCGCATTTAGCGGCAAGTAAGGTGGAACCGCGGTAAATATCGTCCTTATGCAATTAGCATAGGGACTTTTTTATACCGACAGGAGGTTTATATGTTTATCACGCTGAACGACGGAAAGGAATTGGAGTTTAAGCAAGATGTTACCGTAGCAACGGTCGCCGAAAAAATTAGCGAAAGTTTAAAACGTAATGCCGTTTGCGGTAAAGTAAACGGCAAAATAGTTGATTTATCGCATGTAATAAATAATGACGCAAGTGTAGAAATATTTACGTTAAAGGATAAAGAAGGATTAAATGTATATCGGCACACTTGCGCGCACGTCTTAGCGCAAGCGGTTAAATCGATTTATCCGACTTGCCGTCTTGCGATAGGCCCCGTAATAGGAAACGGATTCTATTACGATTTTGACTTTGCTACACCGGTAACGCAATCCGATCTTGCAAAAATCGAGCAGGAGATGAAAAAAATCATCAAAAGCGATTTACCTATAGAACGGTTTGAAATCTCAAGAAAAGAAGCTATAAAGATATTTAAAGGATTTAAAGAAACATATAAACTCGAACTTGTCGAAGATATACCCGACGGAGAGGCGATATCGATATATAAACAGGGCGCTTTTATCGATTTATGTAAAGGTCCGCATTTGCCGTCCACAGGCAAAATAAAGGCGTTTAAGCTGACATCGATAACGGGTGCATATTGGCGCGGAAACGAGAACAACAAAATGCTTACGCGTATTTACGGAACAGCTTTTCCTAAAAAAGCCGATCTCGAAAACTATCTTGTTGCGCTCGAGGAAGCAAAAAAGCGCGATCATAATAAACTTGGCAGGGAACTTGGATTGTTCATGACCGAAGAAACAATCGGGCAAGGTCTGCCGATTTTAATGCCGAAGGGCGCAAAAATCATGCAAATTCTCAATAGATTCGTAGAGGACGAAGAGGAAAAGCGCGGCTTCATGCTTACAAAAACTCCGAGTATGGCGAAGAGCGATTTATATAAAATATCGGGACATTGGTATCATTACCGCGATAAAATGTTTATTTTGGGCGATGAAGAAAGCGAAGACGAATTGCTTGCATTAAGACCGATGACTTGTCCGTTTCAATATCAAATTTATAAAAACGGACTTAAGAGTTATCGTGATTTGCCTTGCCGATATGCCGAAACGGCAACATTATTCCGTAATGAGGCAAGCGGTGAAATGCATGGTCTTATAAGAGTTCGTCAATTTACGCTTGCCGACGGACATGTTATTTGCACGCCCGAACAAGTTGAAGAAGAGTTTAAAAGGTGCCTTGAACTTTGTTTATACTGTCTGAAAGCTCTCGGCATGGAAAATGACGTTACATACAGATTTTCAAAACGCGGGGCAAATAAGGAAAAATATATTGATAACGATGAGGCGTGGGAACAAACGCAAACGCTGATGCGGCAGATTCTTAATCATCTGAATGTCGAGTACATAGAAGCCGACAATGAAGCTGCGTTTTACGGACCTAAACTTGATATTCAAGCAAAAAACGTTTTCGGTAAAGAAGATACGATTATGACATTACAGCTTGATTTCGCGGCGGGAAAAGCGTTCGATATGATTTATATCGATGCAAACGGAGAGAAAAAAACTCCGTTTGTAATTCATCGCAGTTCGATCGGGTGCTATGAACGCACGCTTGCAATGTTGATTGAAAAATATGCCGGCGCATTTCCGCTCTGGATTTCTCCGGTACAAGTCAAAATTTTATCTGTTACAGACAGAAGTATCGATTATGCAAAATCCATTACAGATAAACTTACAAATGAAGGAATAAGAGTCGAATGCGATTTTCGGGCTGAAAAAATAGGTCGCAAAATTCGCGACGCTCAGCTTGACAAAATACCATATATGCTCATTCTCGGCGATAAGGAAACCGAAAACGGATCTATCATTTCCGTTCGCGAAAGAAACGGCACAAGTTATGAAATTAACCTTGATGATTTTATCTCAAAAATTGTTTTTGAAAATAAAAATAAAATCATTAAATAAGTTGAGAGTCGGGCATAGCTAAAATTAAACAACATAACCAATTTTCAGCGATTTCTTACAACAAAAGAGAAAAACACTCAACCGTTTCTAATGGAAGAGTGTTTTTTTATGCAAAAGGCTGTCGCTTTCTGAATGCGACAGCCCGATTCCTTTTACATCAAAGGCTGCAGGTGACTTTTAGTTTCTCTTATGAATAATACGATTGTCTATCCAACAGCGAGTATTTAATAATTACATAAATTGGAACATTTATTACTATCAGTAAGGGTACAAAC
>CAKQKA010000098.1 GCA_934247855.1 uncultured Clostridia bacterium
GCGAACGGCAAAGAGTATGTTTCGCTGCTCGGCAGTTATTCCTCGTCGTGGAAAATCGGCGATAAATTCATAATCTTATACGATGCCGAAAATCCCGAGCGTATTACATACCCGAAGGGCAATTTAACGGCTCAGATCATGTGTTTTTCGATCGGCGGCGTGGTCGTCGTCTTTGTCGGCGGTTTTATATTGTCGGGTGTTATCGGTAAATCGAAGCGCAAACGTTACATCCGTTCAGGGCGTAAAATCGAAGCAACTGTAGTCGAACTCGACATAAAAAATAATACGCATGTTTTAGGCTCGAGCCCCGCTCGCATTGTCTGCCGAGATGCCGACGGAAATGATTACGAAAAGAACTTTTTATACGGAAAAGAGTGCAATGTTGCGTTTGATTCAAAAGTTGACGTCTATATTAACGAGCATAATCCGGATAAATATTATATCGACGTCGGTCAATAAACAACATATAAATTGATCTGCTTTGCAGATAAAAAGCCGCCTTAAAATCGTAAAACGACAAGGTGGCTTTTTTAAGTCGGTATAGAAAATCGAGTAAAATTTTACAGATATTTTTTTAGATTTTCCTCGCACTGTTCTTCAAACTGTTTTAAAATTTCTAACTGATCGTAAACCTCTTTGTCGAGCAAATGCCCGTATTCGGATATATCTTTAATCAACTCGGTAACGCCCATGACAGTGCCCTTCAAAGTCATTTCGGCAACGTGCGAATCAGAATCGTCCATCATTGTTTTCATTGAAATAGAGGCTGTGACCATAGTTTTTTTCATTGCGCCAACGTCGGGCAGGGTGATGTTTTTGCCATGCGCGATAACCGAAATGTCGGTTATAATCTTTTCGTAGCCTTCGTGCTGGTTCAGCAGTTCTTCTTTTAATGCACCCTGCGCGATTTTAATCACGTCATCTAAAGAAACGAGTGCCATTTGTATATTCTGATATGCGTTTTTTAATACGGTTTCGGTAATTTTAACATTTTCCATAGCAATTAATATTATTGCCGCATTTTCCGATTATATACTTGTTAATAGAAAATACGCGATTATATATTTCGCGATTACGTATTTATAAATAAAAAAAAACACACGGCATTCGTCGTGTGTTTTGGCGTAATATTCAAACGGATTCTTTAAGAATTATTTAAGCAAATCGAGCACTTCGTCTTTTGTAAGCAAACCGACCGATTTGTTGATTACTTTTCCGTTTCGGAAAACCAAAAGGGTAGGTATCGCCGCAATAGAAAATTCCCTTGCAATGTCTATTTGTTCGTCAACGTTTACTTTGCCGACTTTAAAATCGGTGGCGGTTTCTGCTATTTCGTCCACGATGGGCGAGAGCATTTTGCACGGACCGCACCAGGGTGCCCAAAAGTCCACAAGCGTTTTTTGTTCGGATGCTACTTCTTCTTTAAAATTTTCGGTTGTCAATTCTTTTATCATAATTATATTATGCTCCTTTTGTATTGTTTTTAAAATATATATAGCGATTAAATTAAAATATATATAGCGATTAAATTAAAATATATATAGCGATTAAAAATAAAACCCGCCGAAAAATCCGACGGGTAAAATCAGCAATTATGCATTTTTCAAAGCGTTAAGTCTTACGGCAAAACCGGATTTCTTATTCGCTGCGGTATTCTTATGAAGAGTACCGTTTGCAACGGCTTTGTCAAGAACTCTGCAAGTTTCGCGATAACCTGCTTCGATTTCGGCAACGTTGCCTGCTTCAAACAAAGCGTTGAGTTTTTTGAGAGCTGTTTTTATTTCGGATTTATTGCTCTTATTGATTTCGGCTTTCTTGTTGTTAACGAGTACGCGTTTCTTCGCGGATTTAATATTAGGCACTTTATCTATCTCCTTAGGAACTATCTTACTATGGGACATTTTAGCATATCTTCTTTATGAATGCAAGAGTTTTAACGCTGTTTTTCAAAAACTTAAACTATTTTGATGTTTTTTTGTCGAAAAATCATTTATAACGCATATGTCATAAGATATTCTGTAAGGGCGAAAAAAATCAAAATGAAAAGTAACGACGTTCGGTCGATTTTTGTTACGGACAGCGGTATAGGAGGGCTTTCGGTTTTAGATAAACTTGCAAAATCTTTTCCCGACGAGCGGTTCATTTATTATTCCGATTTAAAAAACGTTCCGTACGGCAATAAAGATAAAAAGCGTATAATAAAATACTGCAAAAAGCGTGTCGAGCTCGCAAAAAAATATAATGCAAAACTCATTGTTGTGGCATGTAATACCATGTCCGTTATCGGTGAAGATTTGTTTTCAAAGTGCGGCATTCCGGAAGTGGGCGTTTGCGCCGCAAGTACTGAAATGCTTGAAAAATCGCCTAAACCGATTGTTGTGTTTTGTACTGCCGCGACTGCGAAAAACCTGTCTATAGGTCGATTATCGGGTATAAAAGTGGTTGGTTTGCCGTCGCTCGCAAAGGAAATAGAAGATAATATTTTCGATAAAAATTTTATTCCCGAATGTTTTGAGCCGGACTATGGCGAAGTTAAAACCATCGTTCTGGGGTGTACGCATTATTCGTTTTTAATGGAGCAATTTATCGAGCGTTTTCACCCCGAAAAGATTGTTGACGGTACAGATGAAGCGGTGCAAAAAACAGCAACTTTTCTCGGTCGCAAAATTTGCGAAAAAGTGCCTTGCACGGGCGGAAAAGTAAAGTTTATCGGCAGCGGTGCAAGAAAAATGGAAAAAGTTTATAAAATGCGCTTTTAATTGTTATGCCACAGCCTTGTCATGCACAGCCGCAAACGGCATTTTTCAGGCGTTTTTGCAATGTTTTTCGTGCTGCGTGCCTATTTTTTATATGAATTGCATTAAAAAAATTGACAATAAAAACAAATGTATGTTATTATTAACAGAGATAAAGCGGTTCGTGCGGTGCGTTATGCCGATTGTGTGTTATAATTATGCCGAATTATTCATTGTAAGACGGCGAAAAAAACAAAATCCGCTTTATGGTATAAAGAGTTTTCTTAAGGTGTACTATGAAATTTTGCGATTACGATTTATGCCTGATAACCGACGAAAAAGAGAGAATGTATTTTCTCGGATTTGCGTCTACGGACGGTTATGTTGTCCATACAAAGAATAAAACCTCGCTGGTTATCGACAAACGGTATTACTATGCAGCCAAAAAGCAGCTTGAACCCAAAGGGTTTGACGTAATTTGCGGCAGCGATTTCGGTTTTCTTGCCGAGGCTGTGGTTTCTAACGAAGCGCACGTTTTAGGTATAGATTTCGGCGTTACCACGATTTCACAGCTTAATGCGCTCAAAAAGGCGTTGCCGGGAATTGAATTTTTCGATATCGGACCTGAACTCGAGTACGAGGCGTCTATTAAAAATCCCGAAGAAATCAAGGCGATCGCCAAGGCTTGCGCTATTGCCGAAAAATCTTTTCTGGAAACGATTCCGTTTTTTGAAACGGGCGTAACCGAAGCGGATATCGCCGCCGAACTCGAATATCGTTTCAAAAAGAACGGCGCGTCCGATAAATCGTTCGACACAATCGTGGCGTTCGGCGCAAACTCTGCAGTACCGCACCACGCAACGGGCAAGACGAAACTTAAAGAAAACGTTCCCGTGTTGATGGATTTCGGCTGTATTTATTCGGGTTATTGCTCGGATATGACGAGAACTATGTTTTACGGCGAGCCGGACGAAAAGTTCCTGCAAGCATACAAAGCCGTTTACGAGGCGCATTTTGCCGCTCTGAACAACATAAAAGCGGGCATGACGGGCAAAGAAGCCGATGCGATTGCGCGTTCGGTGCTCGAAAAATACGGTTATGCGAAATATTTTACGCATTCGTTAGGTCACGGCATAGGCGTTCACATTCACGAATATCCTTGCCTTACGCCGTCGCCGCGCGGGCTTTGCTATCTTGAGAACGGTATGGTGTTCTCCGATGAACCGGGCGTATATTTCGACGGCAAGTTCGGCATAAGAATAGAGGACAGTTGCTACATGTGCGACGATAAAGTTCACACGTTCATGAAAGAAGACAAAACTCTTATCGTGCTCAAGAACGGCGAAATGCAAAAATACAAATTTTAAGACGCAAGTTTTTAACGAACGACAAGACAAAACAAGAAAAAAAATTAAAATTTAAGAAAATATAACAGTAAAAATTCAGGAGATAAAACTATGATTCAAGCAGGCGATTTCAGAAAGGGCGTAACCATCGAATTCGAGGGCAACATTTACACGATTGTTGACTTTCAGCACGTTAAACCGGGTAAAGGCGCAGCATTCGTAAGAACCAGACTGAAAAACATCGTTACCGGCGCCGTTCTCGAAAGAACGTTCAACCCGACCGAAAAGGTTGAGAATGCTGTTATCGAAACCAAGAAAATGCAGTATTCTTACAACGACGGCGATTTGTATTACTTTATGGATGAAGAATACAACCTCGTTCCGCTCAATCACGATCAGGTCGAAGATGCTCTTAAATATATTAAGGAAAACGATTACGTTCTCGTTAAATCTTATAAGGGCGTTGCTTTCTCGGTCGATTGCGACAACTTTGTTGAACTTCTCGTTACCGAAGCCGAACCCAGCGTTGCAGGCAACACCGCTACCAACGCAACCAAGATCGTTAAACTTGAAACGGGTATCTCCATGCAAGTTCCTATGTTCGTTAACGAAGGCGACGTTATCCGTATCGATACTCGTACCGGCGAATACATGGAAAGAGTTAAAAAATAATGAACGTCCTCATTACCGGATCATCGAAAGGCATAGGCGAGAGTATCGCCCGTGCCTTTTATTCAAATGGTGATAATGTCATAATCAACTATTTTTCAAGCGAGACGCGCGCAAAATCGATTGCCGCGGAGCTTGGCAATTCGCTGTGCGTAAAAGCCGACGTCTCCGACAATGCGCAGGTCGAAGCCATGTTTTCTTTAATAGAAAAACAGTTCGGCCCGATCGACGTCCTTGTGAATAACGCGGGCGTTGCTCCGCTGCAAAAGGTGGTGCAGGACGTTGACGAAAACGAGTTCGATCGCACGCTTAAAGTAAATCTTAAGGGCGCGTTCAACTGCACAAAGCGCGCGGTTGGCGGCATGATAGCGAAAGGCTTCGGCAGAATTATCAACGTTTCGTCCGTATGGGGTGTGGTCGGCGGCTCGTGCGAGGCTGTGTACTCCATGACGAAAGCCGGCATAATCGGTTTTACCAAAGCGCTCGCTAAAGAACTTGCTCCGTCGGGCATAACGGTCAACGCCGTAGCGCCCGGGTTTATAGATACGTCAATGAACGCACATTTAAGCGAAGCCGACGTAAAGGCGTTCGAGCAGGAAATTCCGCTCGGCAGAATAGGTAAGCCTGAAGAAGTCGCTTCCGCCGTGTTGTTTTTGGCAAGCCGATCCGCGTCGTACATCACGGGGCAGGTTTTGGGTATAGACGGCGGGTATTGAGTTATATTTTGTAAGATATGTTTGCGCGTAGCTTTAAAGCTGTCGTAAAAGCGATATTTTGCCTTGAGGTACAGTTATAAGTTTTGAAAACAAAAAATCCGTCTTCAGTGAACAGTAAGCATTATATCACGGTTGCCG
>CAKQKA010000099.1 GCA_934247855.1 uncultured Clostridia bacterium
CTTAAGCACTATCTTGATTCGCCTATCGCACCAAGCAAGCCGTTATCTTTTTTTATTTATTTTTGTTTTGTTTCTGTCTTGTGTATTGATCAAGCCATTCTGCAAACGGATCGTAATACTCAACCAAACTTACCTGATTACTTATCATATCCTCTTTTTCTTGGTTTTGTATGTATTTTTGAACGGCTTGCTTGTTATGTCCTACTGTACTTACATAGTATCCGCGACTCCAAAAATGTCTGCTCCCATATTTGTATTTCAGTTTCGCATACCGCTCGAATATCATCATTGTACTTTTTCCTTTCAAGCACCCCATGAACCCCGATACTGTCACATTCGGCGGTATGCTCACCAACATATGTATATGGTCAGGCATTGCATATGCTTCTATTATTTCTACATCTTTGCGTTTACACAACTCTCGCAATATCTTGCCTATTTCAGCGCGCAACACCCCGTATATAATTTTACGGTGATATTTGGGTGTAAACACAATATGATATTGACATTTCCATGTCGTGTGTGCTAAACTGAATGTGTCGTTATTTTGGTTTTTCATTGTAACGTTCCTCCTATTTGCTTACTCAATGCGATTGCGAATCCCATTCAGTTTAGCACATAGGAGTTTTTTTGTATATATTTTTTTATGCTTGAAACTAAAGCTTTTTTGGCAACACCGGCATAGCCGGTGGTTTTTTTCTGCTAAACAAAAGGTTGCTCTCTATCTTTTTTGACAGACCGCAACCTTTTGTTTGTTGTGTACTTTTTTTTATTGCTTGTAACGAAAGACTATTTCGCCCGATTTATACGCGCTTCCTTTTGGTATTTCAACGCAATAGGACTGCAACACGATATCATCGGTTACAGGTTGATTATCGGCGATTTTCTTTCGGTAAAACAGCGGGTATAGAACTTTCTCGTTTTCGAGTATTTCGCTGAACACCATTCCGTCCGAAGAGCAACCTTTTACACCGAATATAAGTAAATCGTTTAATTCAAAATACGCCGCGGTATACCCCCAATTCAAGCCGTATCCGGTATATTTTTTATAATCTGAAATAAGTTCGACTTTGTTATATCCGAATGTTTCTTTTTCAAAGTCAACAGGCATGATTTTTGCTTTTAAACCCGACGCCGTATAATTTTTATACGGATCGTCAAGAGAATCGTTTGTACAAGCCGAAAAAGACGATATACAGATTATCAACAATAAAAATACGGCAAACAGACTTTTTCTTTTCATAAAAACCTCCCGTTTCTTCCGCATATAATACGCAGAATTCAAAAAAACTCCTGACTTTACTCAAAAAGTTTATAGATTTCATCGAACGCGGAGGACGGCTGAGTATTACTAAAAGAAATTTCTTTTTCCTTTTTTTCGCCGTGAAGAACTAAAAGATGATGGGCACTTAACTTAACCGTATAACTATCATAAGTAATTATGTAGCTTATGCGGTCAAATTCTCTTGATTTTATGCCGAATATATTGTATCTCTTTTGGTATTTAAGCGTTTTTAACAAATCGTAAAAGGAACTTATTTTTTCTTCGGCAAGTTCGGTTTCTTCCTCTCCGCCGTTTTCGTTTACGGTTACCCGAACGACTTTTACTATTTGCTCGTCGGGAAGTTCATTTATAACCGACTTCGCCGTACATGCCGAACAAAGACACAGTACCGCAACCAAAACAGTTGTAAAAGCAACGGTTATTCTTTTATTAACCCGTATTTTCATCAATACCTCCACTTCTGTTCTATTACGCAATCAGAAAAACTCGTATAATTCGGTCTGTTTAATTCTTAAAACTTAAAAAGTTTCACCTACCGCGCAAAGGTATTATACTACATTTTTTTAAAAATGTCAACAATTCTTTTTTTGAAACTGTTTAAATATATAAAAAACCGCCGAATATGCCGATAATCGACCTATAGGGCGGTTTTTTGCACATAGAGCGGTAGTAACCGATCAATATTTTTTTGATTTTAAGACTTGTTCAAACTTTACGCCATAGGCGTGAGTGCTGTCATCGGCGGTGCATTTTATGCAGTCGATAACGAAATCTACGGCGCGTTGCAACACCTTTTCGAGCGGTTCGCCGTTCATAATACCCGCCACCGCAACCGACGAGAAAATATCGCCAGTGCCGTGGTAATTTATGGGTTGTTTTTCGCCGAACGCGCCGACGATTTTACCGTTTTCTATACCCATTGCGTCTATCCTGCCGCCGCGCATGACGCCCGTTATTACGGGAGTTTTTGCGCCCAACTTTTTAAGCCCGTCGAGCAAGGACAAAATGTAATCTTCGTCGTACTCTTCTTTGTATTCGGCGCCCGTAAGAAAGCACGCCTCGGTGATGTTGGGCAGAACGTAATCGGAGGCACTGACTATTTCGCGCATGCCGTCCACGATATCGCCGTTCAATGCGGGATACAGTTTGCCGTTATCCGCCATAGCGGGATCGACAACGAACACTCCGCCCTTTTTCAGCAAATTTTCCTTTGCGGAAAGAATTGTTTTAAACTGCCGCCTGTCGCCTATATATCCCGTATAAATGCAATCGAAGCTGATGTTTTCCCTGTTCCAGTGCGCCACTATCGCGTCGAGATCATCGGTAAGGTCGCGCACGGTAAAATCTTTGAAACCCGCCGTGTGAGTTGAAAGCACAGCCGACGGCAGAATAGCCGTTTCGTACCCGAAAGCCGACAAAATCGGCAAAGCGACGGTCAGCGAACACTGACCGTAACATGATATGTCCTGCACGGACATTATTTTTTTGTTTTCCATATTTATTCTTATTTATCCTTATTAAATATTACCGTAACCGTTGTGCCGAGACCTAAGTCGCTGTCGACAGATAATGTTGCGCCGTGCAATGCGCAAATGTGTTTTACTATGGCAAGCCCGAGCCCCGTGCCGCCCGTTTTTTTGGAACGCGATTTATCTACGCGATAGAATCGTTCGCACAATCTCGGTATGTTTTCCTTTTTGATACCTATTCCCGTATCGGCGACTTTTAATACGACCGAATTTGTTTTTTCCGCAATAGTAATATCTATCTTGCCGTTTTCGTTATTGTAATTTACCGCATTACTGCATAAATTTTCGATAACTTCGTAAATCTTTTTGGCGTCACCATATATTTCACCGCCCCCCGAAACGGTTGCGGTTATGCCCTTTTCGGCAATTTTAGCGGACAATTCGTTTAAAACTTCTTCGGCGGTCGCTTTTAAATCCACCTTTGAAGCAAACTCTTCGGACGGCTCGCCGCCCTCTAATCTGCTGAGTTCCAACATATCCGAAATAAGCGAGGCAAGACGAACGCTTTCGGTATGAATTCTTTCCACCTGCTTTTTGGAATTATCGTCCATATCTTTGGCAAGCAACAGCTCGGAAAGCCCCTGCATTACCGCCACCGGGGTTTTGAGTTCGTGCGAGGCATTGGCGAAAAAGTCGCTTTTTTGCCGGGCGATCTCTTTATCTTTTGTAACGTCGGTAAAGATTACGATAGAGCAAACATTGGCTTTATCGCTGATACCGTCCACTGTTTTGATTGCCACCGAAAATTCAATATTTTTGTATAAATATTCAAAATTATAGTCCGAACCGAGGTGCGAAGATATCTCTCCGCTTAAAGCAAGGTCGTCGATTAAAAAGATCACGTCCTGACCGAGAGCCTCGTCGCTCCGACCGAAAATTTTAAGCGCGGCTTTATTGGCAAAAATTATCTTATTGTTTATATCGACGGCAACTATCCCCTGCGAGATGTTTTCGAGCACGGTGTTAAGTTTTGCCTGTTCGTCGATTTCCGTCTGACGTATGTTATGTGCGTTCTCGTTCAGCTCGTTGATTTCGTTAAGCACCGAATAAAGTTCGGGTTCGTCCGACCGAGTGCGGATAGGCACGTAATTTCCGTCGTTAAGGCTTTTAAGGCTTTGCCCGACCTCGGTAATTTTTGCTGTGATTTTTTCGGATATTATACCCGAAAACACTAACGAAAAAATAAGCGAAAGCACAAGCACTACGATTAAAATAGGTATCGTAATACCCATATAATTGTTGATTTCGCTGCTTTTTACCGCCATGCGGAATATGATTTTCGTGCCGTCGTCAAGCTGCGTTTTCACCGCATAATAGGTCATCTGCACACCTAACGTATCGGAAAATCTTTCAACGGCGGCGGGCTTACCCGCAAGCGCGTTGCGGATTTCCTCACGGTCTATATGGCTTTCGAGCGGGGCTTTAGTGTCGCTTTCGTAAAGCACGTTGCCCTCTAAGTCGATTACGGTAATACGAAAACCGTCGCTAGTCTGCGCCACGGTGAAATCGTTAAAATTCTCTTTCGTATGCACAAGCGAACAAACGAGATTTGTTTCTTCGATAAGCCTTTTTCCTATTATATGTTTGGAATTTGCGCTTACCGCGAAAATACCGTAAACGAACACAACGGCAACGCAAACCGCGCTAAGCAAAAATATCTGCAAAAATATCTTCTTTTTCATTTATTTTCAAAGCGGTATCCGATACCCCTTACGGTAACGATACAGTCTTTTCCTCCGACTTGTTTTATCTTCTCCCTGAGTGCGGCGACGTGCATATCCAGCGTGCGGGTTTCACCTAAGAATGATTCGCCCCACACCTCTTTGAACAATTCTTCGCGCGTGACGGTAACGCCCGCCTTGCCTATAAGCAGTTTTAAAAGCGAAAATTCTTTTAACGTAAGACCTAAATCTTTATCGTCATAATATGCCTTATACACATTGTTATCGATGACGAAACCGTTTGCGTTTGTAACGTAAAGTTTTGCTCGGCGAAGGTTGGTTTTTACCCTTGCGAGCAGCTCGAGAATGGAAAACGGCTTAGCCATATAGTCATCCGCACCCTTATTCAGCCCTTTTACGAAACTGATTTCGTCGGACTTTGCGCTTACGCAAATTACGGGAACGCGCTCGTCGGTTTCCCTTATTTTAGATAAAACGGTAAAACCGTCCATTTCGGGCAGCATTATATCGAGAATGACAAGATCGGGCTTTTTTGTTGCGAAAACGTTTAAAAAATCGATGCCGTTATCGAAAATTTCGGTTTCGTAATATTCCTCGAACGCGCCCTGATAGACTTCCTGCATACCCTCGTCGTCTTCTACAATGTAAATAAGTTCTTTCATCAGAATTTTTCGTGTACTCCCGTTTCGTTAAATTTGGTCCATTCGGCGACGTTTACGGCGTGGTCGCCTATCCTTTCAAGGTATTTAGCCACCATCATCAGTTCGATCGCCTGATCGCCGTTCGCGCCGTCCTGTTTTATAAGCTCGATAAGTTCGTTTTTTACGGTTAAAAACAATTCGTCCATTTTGTCGTCAAGCGCAATCACTTCGTCGGCAAGAGGTTCGTTGTTTTCGATAAACGAATTTACGCTTTCACGCACCATTTTCATAGCAAGATTGCCCATCGCCGTGATATGCTCTAATTTTTTGATATACCTGTCGCCGGGCATGGTGTAGACGATATCGCCGATATCGCTCGCCTGATCGCCGAAC
>CAKQKA010000100.1 GCA_934247855.1 uncultured Clostridia bacterium
CATACGATACTGACGGTGCAAAAGTTGTTCTTTAAATTCAACGCGTTCGACTATATCGTTATAATGATCCCAACCCGAGCCGGGATAGCTCTCGACTGCTCCGTGCGTTTCGAGATCCGCCTCTTCAAGAACGTATATACCGTATCTGTCACATAGTTTCGTAAAAAGCGGATGACACGGATAATGGCTCGTTCGCACCGCATTAATATTGTGCTTTTTCATAAGCATGATATCGCGCAACATATCATCGAAAGATTCGACATAGCCGTTTACGGTCATACTATGGCGATTGACGCCTTTGAATTTTACGGGCGATCCGTTGATGCAAAACACGTTTCCTTGCGGATTAACGACGCGTATGCCTGCATATTCCCTGATATATTCTCCGTTACATATGATTACGAGTTTATACAAATAAGGCGTTTCGGCTGTCCATAAATGAGCGTTCTTTACATTAAAACGCAACTTTTGTCCTTTTTTTACTTCAAGTAACGTATCGTCGAAAGAATATAATTCCACGATCGACTCTTTATCAGTTTCTATGTCAATCGAACCGTTCACTCCTTCAACGCCGGTGACGATTTTATAATCTCTCAAATGGTTTTCGGGGCGATGAAGCACATAAACTTCACGAAACAGTCCCGACATGCGCATTTTATCCTGATCTTCGAGATACGAAGCCGAACACCACTTTACCACAACAACTTTTATCTTATTGACGCCGACATGCAAAAACTGCGTAACGTCAAATTCCGCCGAGCTGTGCGAAACCGTTGAATAACCGACAAAATCGTCGTTTACAAACAAATACAAACAACTGTCCGCACCTTCAAAGTTAATATAATACTTCCCTTCAATGTTGCTAACAACATATTCGGTCTGATATACGCCGCAAGGATTGTCTTTCAAAATATGCGGCGGAGCGTACGGAAAAGGATATCGGATATTCGCATATCGATTTTTATCGTATCCGAGAATTTGCCAGCACGACGGCACTTTAATATCGTCCGACGGTTCGCGCTCGAAAGCGGCGTCGCTTATTTTTTCAAAGTAAGAAAATTTCCATTCGGTAAGCAATGTTACCTGCGGCGAATCGAAGTCGTTGCAAGTAAAATTTCTGTCTGCAAACGGAATATAAAAACTTCGCGTCGGCAATGCATTGATTTGCGTTGTAAGTGTATTATGATAATTATACTTCATGTTTTTCCCTTTATTCCGGATCGTCAGCGTTAAACCGCCACCTCGAACGCAAGTCGCGAATAAGCAGCCTGCCCGCCTTTCGACCAATCGCGTGCGGTTGACCAGAACTCTATTGATTTTACGGCGCTGTTCCCGATTGCGGAAACAACCGAAGCTGAAACGTCCGATCCGTTTATCGTCAACGTAAAAACAGACATATCTGACTTAACGTTTAATTCAAACGAATATTTATCGCTTGCCTCAACAGACGCGGTTTTAACGTTATTCACGTATATATTGCCGCTTTTATCGATTGTAACTGCGTTTACGCCGCCGCTCACATTCGTTAATTTTACACCCGTAACCACGTTATTGTCAAGGCGCGCCGTGAAAGTAATTCCGACAGACGAAAAATTTTTCGCGACTTGCCATGTCGTTCCCGCAGTCTTTATGGCATATTTTTTCTCGGTCGAGCGTTTTTTTCTTATGCGAAAAGGCTGCCGCATAATGCGACAGCCTTCTTTCTTTTACTATTAATGTGAAATTATTCAGCAACAGCAGTAGCGCCGGCTTCTTTGAACTTTTCAACCATCTTAGCAGCTTCGTCTTTAGCAACGCCTTCTTTGATGACGCCGAGTTTTTCAACGAGAGCTTTAGCTTCGCCGAGAGCGAGACCGGTGATTTCACGAACAACTTTGATAACAGCGATCTTGTTAGCGCCGAAATCTTTAAGAACAACATTGAATTCAGTCTTTTCTTCTTCTGCGGGAGCAGCAGCGGCAGCAGCAGGAGCAGCAGCAACAGCTACGGGAGCAGCAGCGCTTACACCGAATTCTTCTTCGAGTGCCTTAACGAGATTATTGAGTTCGAGAACGGTTAAACCTTTGATTTCTTCCATTAATTTAGCGATATCAGCCATTTTAATATTCCTCCGAAATATTTTCTTTAATTTTTAAATTATTTTTTTTCCGTTTTAAAAAGACGAATTACTTTATAAATTGTTTTAAGCTAATAAACTTAGCCTTCCTGAGCGGCTTTCTTTTCCGCTACAGCATTGAGTGCAAGTACAACGCTTCTTAAAGTTGCAGACAATACGCCGGCAAACTTGGTAACAGGCGACTGCATAGAACCAAGCATCTTTGCGATGAGTTCTTCTTTGGTGGGCATAGCAGCGAGAGCCTTTACTCCGTTTACGTCTACACGACTTCCGTCAACAAATGCGCTCTTAGCGGCAACTTTGTCAGTATACTTCTTTGCTGCTTCGATAACGATTTTGGCTGCGCCGGTTTCGTCTTTGCCGAATGCAACGGCTGTAGGACCGTTGAGATCGGAATCGAAATCGGTAACTCCGAGTTCGTTGAACGCCTTTCTTACCAACGTGTTTTTAAGAACTTTATATTCTACGTCAGCTTTTCTGAAAGAACAACGAAGTTCGGTAACTTCCGCCGCCGTCAATCCTTTGTAGTCAACAAAAACAACCGATTTGCTGTTTTTAATCTTTTCCATCAGTTCGGAAACTACTTGTTTCTTGTTTTCGAGATTAGACGACAATTCCTTTTACCTCCGTTATTATTTAACCTATAAAAAACCCTTATGCCGCGCGAAACAGCATAAGGGTATTCACCTTATTAAAATGCTGCCTCGGCAGGTTTATCCTTGCGGATAATTAAGACCGGCTTTCTTCGGCTATTAATTTTATCATTAATATATTAGCACGTTAACCCGTGCTTTGTCAAATGATTTTAGATGGTTTTGTTATTAATTTTTACACCGGGGCCCATTGTGGACGCAAGCGCAATGCTCTTGATGTACTGACCTTTCGCCGCAGCAGGTTTAGCTTTGACGATAGCGTCGAGAAGCGCGCGATAGTTTTCGAGCAGTTTTTCTTTACCGAAACTCTTCTTACCGATTACGCAGTGAATAACGGCAGTCTTGTCAAGTCTGTACTCAACTTTACCTGCTTTAATATCCTTAACAGCTTTAGCAACGTCGGGAGTAACGGTACCGGATTTCGGGTTAGGCATCAAGCCCTTAGGACCTAAAACTTTGCCGATTCTACCAACAACGCCCATCATATCGGGAGTCGTGATAACTGCGTCGAAATCGAACCAGTTTTCTTTCTGAATCTTCTGAACCATATCTTCGGCTCCGACATAATCGGCGCCCGCGGCAACCGCAGCGTCGGCTTTTTCGCCCTTTGCGATAACCAAAACCTTTACGGATTTACCTGTTCCGTGAGGAAGAACGATAACGCCTCTGACCTGTTGATCTGCTTGTTTCGGATCAACGCCGAGTCTTACGTGGAACTCAACGGTTTCGTCGAACTTCGCTTTGGAAGTAGCGAGTACCGCGTCCATACCCTCTTCTATTTCGTAAACCTTGTTTCTATCGTAGGCCTTAAGGCATTCGGAATATCTTTTTCCAACTTTCATTATAATAAACCTCCTTGTGGTCAAACGAGCGCTTTGAATGAATTTGCGACTCTCCCACTTTATACGACCGCCGTTTGGGATTTACGGTCGAATTTCCTCTTTTATGCCGTTAATCGACTTATAGAGGGCTTTTTACTCTTCTACGGTGATACCCATAGAACGGGCAGTACCTTTAATCATCGACATGCAGGCTTCGAGCGAGGCTGCATTAGTATCAACCATTTTAGTCTTAGCGATCTCTTCTAACTGTGCTTTGGTAAGCTTTGCTACCTTCTGTTTGTTAGGTACGGCACTTGCAGATTCAAGACCGCAGGCTTTCTTTATAAGAACGGGTGCAGGCGGAGTCTTAAGAATGAACGTGAACGAACGATCCTGATAAATCGTGATTACGCAAGGAATGATAAGTCCTGCCTGTGCAGTCGTTTTAGCGTTGAACTCTTTGGTAAATCCGGGAATGTTGATACCGTAAGGACCAAGGGTGGAACCTACGGGCGGGCCCGGAGTTGCTTTACCTGCGGGTAATTGCAATTTGACGACCGCTGTAACTTTCTTAGCCATAATATTTCCTCCATAAAGTGGTATAACGAGTGCGTCGGTTTGTGATTTTGACGCCTCTCCCACTAACCGCACGAGCGTGCGGAATAAAGCATATTTCTCGCTGTAAGCGAATTTCGCTCTCTTTTGCCTGCTATGCCGATTTCGCTAAGCCATATACAACATTATTATAAAAACATACGCGAAAACGCACGAATGTACGCCTTGCAACAAGCAACGGCAAAACGTTTATCAGAATTTTTCAACGATCTTTTCGATCTGAACGAAATCGAGTTCGACGTCGGTTTCGCGACCGAACATAGAAACTTTAACGTTGGCTTTCTGATTTGCAAGATTGAGCGACGTGATCACTCCGATAACCGATTCAAGCGGTCCGGAAATAATCTTTACACTGTCCCCGACGACAAAATCGACGTTTTCGAGCTTGGTTTCCAAACCCATACGTTTTACCTCGTCATCGGTCAGGGGCAACAACCTGCCCAAGGGGCCTACAAAGCCTGTAACGCCCTTGATGTTGGTGATAACATGCCACAGGTTATTGTTATAAATCATCTTGATAAAAACATACGAAGGAATGAGCTTACGTTGAACGACCTTTTTCTTGCCGTTCCTCTCTTCGATCGTCTGCTCCATCGGTATTTTAATATCCAGAATGGTATCCGACAGATTGTTATTCTCAATCAGCTTTTCGAGGCTGGATTTAACCATTTGTTCATAGCCCGAAAAGGTGTGAATGACATACCACTTTGCGCTGTTATTTTCTTCCATTTAAAAACCTCGCGCCTTAATTGCGGGTAACCAACAACCTGAGAAGTTCGCTCAACCCTGCGTCTATAGCCGTGATGAGAATAAGGAAGATAAGAATAACGCCGAAAACTACGCCCGTCTGTTTAACGACTTTGGGCATTTTTGGCCAGGTTACGTTTTTGAGTTCCGAACCCATCTCTTTCATCTTCTTCCCGAACCAACGGAAAAATCTGACGAAAGCATTCGGCTTTTTATTCTTTTTCGATTTGTCTTTTTCGACAACTGCTTTTTCAGTTTTAACTTCGCTCATATTACACCTCTCAGTTTGTTTTTACGCAAAGAATACCGTTCCCGTTTTAAGAAGCGAGATTATTTGGTTTCTTTATGCGCGGTGTGTTTTTTGCAAAACGGGCAATACTTATTAAGCTCGATTCTGTCGGGCGTGTTCTTTTTGTTCTTATAAACGTCGTAATTGCGCTGTTTGCATTCGGTGCATGCAAGAGTAATTCTCGTTCTTGTTCCTTTAGCCATTTTTTGCCTTCCCGTCCTAAGCGACACCGTTTCGGACTTAGCATAAAATTAACACCCCGCATTCCGAGG
>CAKQKA010000101.1 GCA_934247855.1 uncultured Clostridia bacterium
GCTCTTCATATAATACCCCTTTATATGCCGTTCACGTTACACCGCCGCGATTTTCGCCCCAAGAACGAGCAAAAACGCACCGCGTTATAACGCGAAGCACCTGAATATCATTACAAAACGTACCTTGTTATTGTACAACAAAAACAAAGCAGTTGCAAACGATTATGCCTAACTAAACCTAAAATATACTTACAAAACGTGTTTTATTATCGTAGTTTATCATTGTACGCCGATAAAGTAGCTGCAAACGTTTGATTATTCGGCAAAAAAAATATATAATATGTTAACGGAATCGTGCGGCGGCTCGCAAGGTTTTGCTTTTAACGCGCCGCAGATTATATCGGTGAATATATGAAACAGAAAAAAGAACACGTCCGCAACTTTTGTATAGTGGCACATATCGACCACGGCAAATCTACTTTGGCGGACAGAATAATCGAAATGACCGGACAGGTAAGCAGCCGCGATATGGAGGATCAACTCCTTGACTCGATGGATCTCGAGCGCGAACGCGGCATTACCATTAAGCTTACCCCGATTACAATGTTTTATACAGCGAAGAACGGAGAAGAATATAAGTTCAATCTTATAGATACTCCGGGACACGTTGACTTTTCCTACGAGGTTTCTCGTTCGCTCGCCGCGTGCGAGGGTGCTATTCTCATAGTCGACGCGACGCAGGGCATCGAGGCGCAAACGCTTGCTAACTGCTACCTTGCGCTTGACAATAACCTTGAGATTATGCCCGTTATAAACAAGATCGACCTTGCAAGCGCACGCCCCGACGAGGTTGCCAAAGAGATCGAGGACGTTATCGGGCTTGACGCCTCGGAAGCACCGAGGATCTCCGCGAAAAACGGCATCAATATAGATCAGGTGCTTGAAAACGTGGTCAAATTCATACCCGCACCCGAGGGCGACGACGACGCCCCGCTTAAAGCGTTGATTTTCGATTCGTATTACGATAATTTCAAAGGCGTAATTTGCTTTGTCCGCATAAAGGACGGCACGGTTGCGCCGGGCGATAAAATCCGCACTTATATGTCGGACAAGCAGTTCGAAGTTACCGAGGTAGGAACGTTTAATCCTAAGCTTACGCCTAAGGCACGGCTGTATTCGGGCGACGTAGGCTATATTGCCGCAAGCATTAAAAGCGTTGAAGACACCAACGTGGGCGATACCATTACTTTGGTGGACAACCCCGCCCCCGAACCTCTGCCCGGTTATAAAAAGGCTTTGCCCGTGGTGTTCTCGGGCGTATACCCGCTTGACGGCTCGAAATTCAACGACCTGAAAGAGGCTCTTTTAAAACTTAAACTCAATGACGCTGCTTTATCGTTCGAACCCGATAACTCTATCGCCCTGGGCTTCGGTTTCCGTTGCGGCTTTTTGGGGCTTTTGCATATGGAGATCGTTCAGCAGCGTATAGAGCGCGAGTTCGACCTTGACATTATCACCACTACCCCCGGCGTTTCTTACAGGGTTTATAAGACCGGCGGGCAGATGATTATAGTAAACAACCCGACAAAACTCCCCGACGCTTCGGAAATAGATTATATCGAAGAACCGATTATCAAGGCGAGCATTTACAGCCCGCCCGACTATATCGGCGCGATTATGGACCTTTGCGTGGAAAAGCGCGGCGAGCTTATCACTATGAATTATATCGACGAAAAACGCGTTTGCCTGCTTTACAAACTGCCGCTCAACGAGATAATCTTCGACTTTTTCGACAGCCTGAAATCACGCACGCGCGGTTATGCTTCGCTTGACTATGAGCTCAGCGGTTATCAGCAAAGCGAACTCGTAAAACTCGATATGTACTTAAACGGCGAAATCTGCGACGCGCTTTCGGTTATCGTTCATAAAGATAAAGCCTACGCGCGCGGGAGAGCCATTGCCGAAAAACTTAAAGAAGTTATTCCGCGCCAGATGTTTGAAATTCCCGTTCAGGCAGCCGTCGGCGGAAAAATAATTGCACGCGAAACGGTTAAGGCACTGCGTAAGGACGTTCTTGCAAAATGCTACGGCGGCGATATAACGAGAAAGAAAAAACTTCTTGAAAAGCAAAAAGAAGGCAAAAAGAAGATGCGTAAACTGGGTTCGGTGGAAATTCCGTCCGAAGCGTTTATGTCTATTCTTAAAATCGATTCGTCAAACGATTGATTTCATAATGCGGCGGTTTTATAACGATTTAATCGCCGCATTTAATAAAAACTGCCGATAATCGACCTATAGACCGACTTTTCGACCAAAAAAGATGGTTTTTATTTGTTTTTATAAAATTGGCGATAATCGACTTATAGAGGAACTTTTATATATTATGGCAGGAATTTACGTTCATATTCCGTTTTGCAAACAAAAATGCACTTATTGCGATTTTGCGTCTTACCCGTCCGAGATAGGCAAAGCCGAAGGATACTTCGCATGCCTTATTAAAGAGTTAGGTTCGCGCGCAAGAGAGCTTAAAAACAAAACTTTCAATACCGTATATTTCGGCGGCGGCACGCCCTCTTTTGTGGATGCAAAACTCATCGGCGCAACAATGAATCAGATTCGCAAAAACTTTAGCCTTGCCGACGGCGCGGAGATCACGATAGAGATTAACCCCGGCACGCTTACGCCCGAAAAACTTGCGGTTTATGACGCGGTGGGAATAAACCGTTACAGTTTAGGACTGCAATCGGCAGACGACGGTCGCCTTGAAAGTTTAAACCGTATACATACCGCAAAGGATTTTGAATACTGTTGCAAGTTGCTTAGCGGCAGAAATTTCAGTGCAGACGTTATGATCGGCTTGAAAGACCAGCAAAAGGACGAAGTAAAACGGACGATAGACCTTGCCGTTTGCGGCGGCGCAAGCCACATTTCGGTTTATGCGCTCACGCCCGAAGAAGGCACGCCTATGTTCACTACCTATTTAAACGGCGAGCTGCCGAGCGAGGACGAAACCGCCGAACTTTACGACTATGCGCGCGGACTGCTTAAAGAATACGGATTCTACCGCTACGAAGTTTCTAACTTTGCAAAACCCGGTTATGAATCCCGCCATAACCTGAACTATTGGCGGCGCGGCGAATATATAGGGCTGGGTGTTGCAGCCTCCTCCTGTATTGACGACAGAAGATTTACGAATACCTCGAGCATAGACGAATACGTTCACTGCCTCTTGCACGATAAATATGCCGAAATATCCTCCGAACAAATCGAAGGCGACGACAGAAAAGCCGAGTTTATCATGCTTGCGCTGCGCACTACCGAGGGTATCAGATTGGAACGCTACACGCGCCTTTTCGGCACGAATTTTTTAAATGACTATAAAAACGAACTTGACGATCAGCGCGAATACCTCGATATTACGCTCGACCGCGTTCGCATAAAAGATGAGTATCTTTACGTTCAAAACCACATAATCCTTCCGTTTTTACGCTGAAAAAAATATATAAACCAAACAAAAAGCCCGCCTATAAGTCGATTATCGACACTTAGGCGGGTTTTGTTATTGATTTATGTTTTGTACTAGTCGGTTTGTCTTACCTCGGCAGGAGCGAACTGCATATCGCACTTTTTGCGCTTATATACGATACAAAACGCGATAAGCCCCGCCATCGAGGTCATTATCCAGGATATAGGATACGACCATATTATAAACATATAAGTCGGGTTAAGCGGGAAAACAAGGTATACCCATATAATTCTGAATACGCAAGTACCTATTAAAACAATTACCATAGGCAATACCGAACTGCCTATTCCGCGCATAGAACAATTCAATACGTCCATTATGCCGCAAAGGAAATATGTACCCAAAAACAGCAATAACCTGTTGAACGCAACCTCTTGCGAAACAGGATCCTGCGTGTATAATCCGATAAAGAAATTGTGCAGTAAAAGCACAATGCCGCCGCCGATTATTCCCACGCCCGCAGCGGTGAACACGCACTGAATAACCGACGTTTTTATTCTTTTAAAATCATTCGCGCCGTAGTTTTGCCCTACCGCCGTAACGGCAGTGTTGGCAACCGCGTTCATCATCGTATAGATAAAACCTTCGAGTTCGCGTGCGGCTGTATTGCCCGCTATGGTGATTTCGCCGAAACCGTTTATCGTCTTTTGAATTATTACGTTTGAAAGCGCGAACAGCGAGTTTTGCAAGCCCGACGGCACACCTAAACGCAAAATCTTCTTTAACGTTTTCAAATATATGTGCAGTTTTTTGAATTCGAGATGAACAAAGCCTTTGTTTTTAACAAGCGCGACGGTAACGAGCACCGCCGAAACCGCTTGCGAAGCGATAGTAGCATATGCAACGCCCGCAACGCCCATACCCAGAACAAGCACGGAAACAAGGTTGACTATAACGTTTAAAACGCCCGCGATTGCAAGAAAGATAAGCGGACGAACGGTATCGCCCGTTGCCCGAAGTATAGCCGCGCCAAAATTGTACACGAGGTTGAACACCGCGCCGCAAAAATATATGCTTAAATATTCTTCGGCGTGCGGCATACAATTATCGGGCGTATCCATAAGCACAAGCATTTGCTTACAAAACAGTAACCCTAATACGGTAACGAGCACGCCCGAGATAACCGCAAGAGGTATAGACGTGTGCATTATCCGCGAGCCCTCGTCGCTGTTCTTCGCACCGTACGCGTTGGACATGGCTATACCCGCCCCCATAGACAACCCGATAAAAAAGTTAACGATGAGCGTAACAAGACTTGCCGTAGAACCGACCGCCGAGAACTCCGTTTGCCCGACAAACGTTCCGACCACTATCATATCCGCAGTGCTGAACAAAAGCTGTAACACACCCGTTGCCATAAGCGGCACGGCAAACTTTAAAATTTTTGGGAACAGTTTGCCGCGTGTCATGTCTATTTCGCGGGTTTTTGATGAGATTTTTAAACCTTTCATTTCATCTTTATTTTATGCAGAATATTCCGATTAAGCGCATAAATATGCCGATAATCGACCTATAGGCTGTTTTTTCGTAAAACCAAAAGCCGCCAAGCAGCGGATATACGAAAAAGCCGTAAGAAAAAACAGCCCGAACGACTGCGGAAAAACCGTAATCGTTCGGTGTTTTTATTCAAGTTATTTTATTAAAAACCGGAAGCGAAATTACTTAATTTCGGTAACAGGACCGGCTTTAACGAGAGCTTTGCCGTGTTCGTTGGTTTCGTATTTAACGAAGTTCTTAACGAATCTTCCTGCGAGGTCTTTAGCCTTGTTTTCCCATTCGCTTGCATCGGCATAAGTGTCGCGCGGGTCGAGAATTGCGGGGTTAACGCCGGGCAGTTCGGTGGGTACTTCAAAGTTGAAGTAAGGAATGGTCTTAGTGGGAGCTTCGTTGATAGCGCCGCTTAAGATTGCGTCGATGATACCACGGGTATCCTTAATGGAAATACGCTTGCCCGTTCCGTTCCAGCCGGTGTTGACGAGGTAAGCCTTGGCTCCGCTCATCTTCATCTTCTTAACCAACTCTTCGGCATATTTGGTGGGGTGG
>CAKQKA010000102.1 GCA_934247855.1 uncultured Clostridia bacterium
GTCGGAGAACTGACGGCAAGCGGAAAGATAATCGATTGCCACAGCATGGCTGAAATTTCCGTTGCCGTAAGCCCGACTAACAAACTTTCCGTTTCAGGCGCGATAGGCACGAATAACGGACTTATAGACGGACTTATCGCATCCGCCGGCGGACAGATAAACATAGACGGAAACAACGAATTCGCCGTGGGCGTGACCGTTGGAACGAACAACGGCAAAATGAAAAACGTCAATCAGAGCGGCAGAAGCGATTTCAGCGCGGTGAGCGTTTCTCTTGTGAGAAGTCTTAACTGTTATATAGGCTCGTTTGTCGGTTACAACTCGGGCGAAATCAAAAATTGTTTCGCCGAAAGACCTGTATCCATATTGCTTTCGCAAGGCGACAACGTGTATCTTAAAGAATCCGTTTTACTCGGCGGGTTTGTCGGCAAAAACGACGGAACCATCGAAAACGCGACCACGCTTTGCGGAAACCTCGAATACAGCGTGAACAATATTACGTTATTTAAGGAAAAAGGATTGTATCTTTCTTATATACCGTATTTGGAAACGCCTCGTTATATAATATACGCTGTCGGCTCTGACAGTCAAGGTCCGACATATACCACAAAATGCGTGATATATCTTGACGAAGACGCCGAAAAGAAAGGCTCGGACGAATATGAAGAATATACTCTTTCGGAATTTACCGCGGCTCATCCTGCCGAAGCTAAAAAAATCGAATCGCTCAGAAAATGTATTGTTTTCAACGGTTTTGTCGCAGACAATAACGGTAATATCGTAAACACCACGATTATCGGAAATCTCGGAATCGGAAACATAGAAGAACTCGTTTCAGCCTGCGGTTTCGATCAGATAAAATGGAGTTATATTACTTTACTGCACGAAAAAATATACGATTGATATACAAAATGCGCCGTCTTGTCCGGCATACCTGCATAAGACGGCGCAAAAATACAACGGTTACTTTTTATGAAATATGCGGCTGCAAACGGAAATCTTTTGAATTTGAAAATTTATTTGCAAATGTTGTAAAATAACTTGACTTTACAAATGCGATTTGATAAAATCTTTAACGATGTTATTAAATGCCGTGGGCGAAGGAGGGTTGAAAATGTCCACTATCAGAGTTGGTGAAAACGAATCGTTGGATAACGCTCTTCGTCGCTTTAAGAGAAAATGTTCTCGTGACGGCATAATCGGCGATATGCGTCGTAAAGAGCATTACGAAAAGCCTTCCGTAAGACGTAAAAAGAAAGCGGAAGCTGCAAGAAAAAGAAGTATAAAAGGTTAATACTACACCCGATAAGTTGACTAAGGCTTGTCGGGTTATTTTTTGTCGTTTTTTGTCGAAAAAAATATTTATTAAGGGGAAATAAATGGGGAAGCAATCAACAAAACTTAAAAGCTTGGCAAAACGAGCAAAGGGCAGACTATCTAACGGTTTTTGGAATGAATACCGCGAAAACGTTAATAACACGTCCGATGCCAACCAATCGAATCGTTCGGAAATACTTAATTATTATCGGACCAAAGCTATAAGAGAACTGAGTAGCTCGGAAGAAGAGGAGTTTTACAACAAAGTAAAATACATTCTCGATACGTTCGGCGACGTCAGCGATATTATCGGCAGGCTGTGCGATGATGAAGTACTTAACAAATTGGATTTCGAAGCGCAAGAACGATATGTTTTTGAATTGTGCGATAAATATCTGCAATGTCGCGATCGCTACGAGCAGGAGAAAAAGTACGAAAAAATGCTGGAAGATGCTAAAAATCGCGGTATCAGCTGATTTTGCGGCATTCTACGGCGCATTGCTGCGTTAACTGCCATCGCTTAAAGACCATAATGACCGTAAAGGTTAATTATGTCCTTGTCATTCGGCGAGCCTTGCAATGCTTGTATTTATACCGCAAATATTTTGCCCTTCGCGAGCCTTGCACTGCTTGCATCTATGCCGCAAAAAATGCAAAATAAAGTCTTTGATTAAAACAAAAATCTGTCTATAAGTCGATTATCGCTATATTTTGCATTTTTGCGGTTTCGCTGAAAAAAATAAAAGGCAGGTAAAATAACCTGCCTTTTAATAATTGGTGGGGACGGATAGACTCGAACTATTGACCTCTTGCATGTCAAGCAAGCGCTCTAACCAACTGGGCTACGCCCCCATACAGCCATATCAGTATATAATAAACGGCTGAAATATGCAAGCGGATTTATTCATGTTTTCCAAATTTTTGCGATATTTTTTTTAAATGCTTAAAATCGATTGACAATAAAAAAAGTGTTTGATAGAATATTCGGGTAATCGAAAATAAAGCCGTGGGGGTATGGCTCAGTTGGTAGAGCGATGCGTTCGCAACGCATAGGCCACGAGTTCGAATCTCGTTATCTCCACCACATCTTAAAACACACAGTTTTTGTGTGTTTTTTGCTTTTTTAATGTGTTTTATATATTGAGAGTTGTTTTTTTATCATTGTCGTATGTGTTTTTCATGTATTGTATATATTTTTGCAGTCAGGAGAACTTTATTAATTATTTGTTGCCCGGCGAAAACAATTGTTAAAAAAAGGCGATAATGATATAATGTGCGTAGTTAAAACTAAAATCTGACAGACGACGGTATTTATCTCGATTATAATATGAAAACCGACGGTCACTCGGCGATTTTGTCGGCGGCGTCGCTGTATCCATATACGTTCGGCGTGTCTGACGATAAGACCGGTGCGTTAAAGGTGCTAAAACGTCTGGAACTCGAATACGGTTTGTCTGCTTGCGAAAAGCGCAATGACGATATATTTTATCAATGGGATTATCCGTGCATGTGGCCTGCGGCAACCTGTCTTGCATATATGGGCTTGAAAAATATCGGACTTGACGACGATGCGACTCGTATTGCGGGTAAATATGTTTCGGTAGTAAGAAAAATATTCGAAGAAACGGGCAGGCTGTGGGAAAAATACGACGCGTTAACAGGAAAAATCGCCGAAACAATCGAATATGAAACCATGCCCATGATGGGATGGGCTGCGGCGGTTTATCGCTATTTTGTAGAAAATGAAAAGTTATAACAGGTATTTTATGAACGAGAAATTAAAAAATGCTTTAAGCGGAGAATTGAAAGAATACAGAAGCGTACCGTTCTGGTCGTGGAATAACTCGCTCGACGAAAATGAGCTTGTAAAGCAGATCGAGGAGATGAAAGCCGCGGGTATAGGCGGGTTTATCATGCACGCCCGCACGGGACTTAAGGACGAGTACCTCGGCGAAAAGTGGTTTTCATGCGTTAAAGCGTGTCTGGAAAAGGCGCGCGAAACGGGCATGGATGCCTGGGTGTATGACGAAAACGGTTGGCCGAGCGGTTTTGTTGGCGGAAAGCTGCTTGAAAACGAGAATTTTCGCGCAAGATTTTTAGAAAATTCGGTCGGTGCGTTCGATAAAACGGCATTTGCGGCGTTTATCTCCGACGATAAAAAAGGATTTGTTCGCGTTGAAACACCGGTCGACGGCGTGAACGAATATCATAATGTTTATTTGAGAATTAGTCCTGCAAACAGCGATATTTTAAATCCCGCGGTTACCGAAGCATTCATTAAAGAAACGCACGAAAAGTATTACGAACTGTTCAAGGAATATTTCGGTAAGGAACTTGTCGGATTTTTCACCGACGAGCCGCAGTATTACCGTTGGGCTACGCCTTATACGCCGACTGCCGAAGCCGAGTTTCAAGCCTTTGGTGAGGATATAAAAGACGGACTGATATGGCTGTTCAGGCATGACGAGCGCGGTTATGCTTTTCGTGAAAAATATTATAAAACGCTGAACAAGCTTTATGTTGAGAATTTTTATAAGAAAATTTATGAGTGGTGCGGTGAGCATAATTGCAAACTAACGGGACATTCGGTCGAAGAAAGCGCGCTGTTTATGCAAATGTGGGGCGGCGCGGCGGTTATGCCGAGTTATGAGTACGAGGATATTCCCGCAATTGATTGGCTCGGTCGTTTTTGCGGCGGCGAACTGGAGATAAAACAGGTCGCGAGCGTGGCTGCGCAGCTTGATAAAAAGCAAATTCTGACCGAATCTTTCGGGTGTTCGGGATATGACGTTACGCCTAAGGAATTAAAAAGCATACTTGAATATCAGTATTTCGGCGGAGTTAACGTAACTTGTCAGCATTTGTATCCGTATTCGGTTGCGGGGCGCGGAAGAATAGACCATCCGCCCGTATTCGGCCCGCACGGAAACTGGAACGAAGGTTTCAAAGCGTTCAACGATTATTTTGCGCGCCTTTCGTATATCATAACCAATACGGAAGAGAATACGAAAATAGGCGTTATTCATCCTATGAGCGATGTGTGGCTCGACTATATCCGTGACGAAGACTATGAAAGCGTAAAACAAACCGAGGAAGAATTCAATGCGTTTTTAGCTGTTTTGCGCAAAAACGGTGTTTTATATCAGTTCATAGACGAGCGAATTCTGGCTCGGCATGGAACCGTAGACGGCAACCTGCTTAAAGTAGGAAAGTGTGGCTATAGCACCGTTATCGTACCCAAAATAAGAAACATTGCGAATAGTACATACGAAATTCTAAGCCGTTTTACCGGTAAACTTTGTGTGCTTGGCAATCTTGAATTTGTCGACGGCAAGCGCGAAAAAATAAATCTTGCAAGCAATACCACGCTCAATGAAATTATTGCCGAACGCGATATCGGGTTTGTTTGCTCAAACGAGAGCGGAGCTATGAACGCGCGTAGCGGTAGCATTGGCGAATTTGTGTTTATAAAGAACACGTCTTACACCGAAGCGACAAAGGTGAAAATCGAGGGAGCGGCAAATAAATACCGCGCGCTTGACCTTGAAACTCTCGCCGAGCGTGATATAACCGACGAAATGGTTATTCCCGCAAGCGAAAGCGTTATTTTAATTAAGTGCGATGATGCAAAACATGCCGAAAACGCCGAGTGCAAAACTGACGTTACGAGTAGTTTTAAAGTTGCGAATATAACCGAAAATTATTTCGTTATGGATTGTGCGTTCCTTAGTAAAGACGGTGTCGAATATGGCGATAATCGACCTATAGCGGGGCTTTTTGAAGATTTATTACACGAAGATTATAAGGGTAAAATAGTAATACGACAAAAATTTACCTTGCGTGAAAAGATGCCTTTAACCCTTGTTATGGAGCGTGCAAACCTTAACTTTGCGACCGTAAACGGCAAACCGATAGAATTTACGGAAGGCGATTACGATGTGAATTATATGGAATGCGATATAACCGACGCTGCATTGCAAGGCGAAAACGTGTTTGAATATTCCATTGATT
>CAKQKA010000103.1 GCA_934247855.1 uncultured Clostridia bacterium
TTGCCGAAAGATGTCTAAAAGACGGCTTTAAGGCAACAGATTAGTGCAACCGTAAACGGTTATGCCCGAACGGTCGCTGAAAAGGACTAAAAAGTCGCCTTTTCGGTGGGCTCTAACGCTATCACCACTGGCTAACCGCTGTGCGACGGAAGAAAAGTACGACATGAGTTTTGCTCTGGTAGTACGTTGCCCCATATGCGTCAATTTTTCATTGAAACGCAGGTTCTTCTCGGCAAGGTCACAAAGTAAATTTTTGATAATTCCGTTGTGGCGCGCGCACGCCGAAGGACAAATATTCAAAATGCGTTTTACATTCATAAGCATTACGGTAACGGGCGTTTCAGCTATAACGTTGACGTTCAGTCGGGCGTTCGGCGCGCAGGCGTAGGCGGCGGCAAACGTTTGCCCCGCGTCGGCTTTGGAAACGATATTGCGGTTTCCCCATATGTCCTCTTGTATAATCAGGATGCTTCCGGACAGAACAATATATAAACAATCCGTAATATCTCCGACGCGCATCAAGAAAGTATCCTTGGGGTAGCTTTTTGTTTTTGTTTCAAGGCATGACAGCATTGCCGTAACCTCTTCTTCGGGAATGCCGCAAAAAAGGGGAGATGAGCAAATTACAGGTAAAAAATTTTCCATAAAACCTCTTTTGTTGAAAAATCAACCGACTTATTTTTTTTATTATAGTATAATATAGGCAGCAAAAGCAACGAGGTACATTATGAAAAGAAGAATTATTGAAATCGATCAGGAAAAATGTAACGGTTGCGGTGCTTGCGCCGCGGCATGTCACGAGGGTGCTATCGCTATGGTGGACGGAAAAGCGAAGCTTATGCGCGACGATTACTGCGACGGTTTCGGCGATTGTTTGCCGGCTTGCCCCACCGGCGCGATAACGTTTGTGGAGCGCAAGGCTGCCGCTTACGACGAGCAGGCTGTGCTTGAAAACAAGCAAAAGAAAATGCAGAAAGAGGGTATGAGTATCCACGGCGGTTGCCCGGGTTCCCGGATGAAAACTCTTCGTCGAGATGAGCAGGTAAGCAGTGAAACTGCGCCCGCCGCCGTGCAGAGTAGGCTTTCTCAATGGCCCGTTCAGATTAAACTCGTGCCTGTAAATGCGCCATATTTTGACGGCGCAAAACTGCTTATTGCCGCCGACTGCACGGCGTATGCCTATGCGGCTTTTCACGAGAAGTTTATAAAAGGGCGCATTACGCTGGTAGGTTGCCCCAAACTTGACGGCGCGGACTATTCCGAAAAGCTCACCGAAATTATCCGCAACAATAATATTAAGAGCGTTACCGTCGTCCGCATGGAAGTTCCTTGCTGCGGAGGGCTTGAACGCGCGGCTAAAACGGCGTTGCAAAACAGCAGAAAATTTATTCCGTGGCAGGTCGTTACCGTAACTGTGGACGGTAATTTGCGTGAAGATTAACCTGATGCGTTGCGGCTATAAATTAAAAAACTTTAATTGCTATAATTCGGCATGTGATTAGGCGATCCGTGCAAAATAGCCCGCTATAAGTCGATTATCGAGTATTTCATAAAGAAACTCTTTTTTCGGCACAGAATAAAAATGCCGCTTTTCGGGATTAGAACGAAGGGCGGTTCTTTTTTTGAACTAGATTTTTTATTCGTAAAAAACTTTTGTTCTACCGATAAATTTAATGAGCATAAAAGCGTTATAAAGTTAACTTTTTGTTGACATAGCGAAAAATATTGTATAACATTAAATGCGTGGCAGATTTAAAGCAAGTCGCGATTAGTATGCATACGAAAGATTTTTGATAAAAGGTAAATATTTATGAGTGGAAATTACGGAAAATTCAGCAAAAAGTCAGGCGGATACAGAATAGAAAAGCTACCCGACGCGGGAAACTACGAATACATATATAAAAATGACGAGATTTTGGTTAAAGTCGATCAGTACGGTATAGTTACCGCACAGATCAATCCGCCCGTCGGCGAAGCTGTTTTTAAGCGTGAAGAACGCGAAGTCGGTTCGCCGGTCAAAGTATATTTTTCGGACGGCGAAAACGTATTCAACAACTTTGACGTGCTCCGTGCGGACAAGCTGACGATTGACTTTTTACCCGAAAAATCGACCTATAGGCTGACTTTTGGTAAAACCGAAGTGGTGACGGAGCTGTTTGCAACCGAAAAAGACAAGCGGTTTGTAATGAACTTTACCGTTAAAAATCTCAGTGAAAAAGTGAAAGAATACTCGGTTTTAGAGTGTGCTTTTCCGTATCTTAACGAGCTTTTGATGGCTCCGTGGGATAAACCCGAATGGTATACAAGAACCGAATATTTAAAAGATAAAAACGCATTTTTGACTACCAAATACAGCGTTGCAGGCAAAAAGGAAGAAAGAAGATATCTGACTGTTGTTTCAAACAACGATGCGGATAGCCGTGAACTGAGTCTTGAACGCCTTATATCTGCAACCAGAAATTTCAGCGTTATACCCGAAAAAATCGGCGGAATAACCGAAGATAGGCTTTATGCGTTCAAACAGTGCGTTTCAACGCTTAAATCGGTCAATCTCAAAGGCGGCGAAAGTTATTCGTTCACGCAGGTGTTTGCCGTGACCGACGACGATGAAAAAATTGCGGAAAGTATAGAAAATTCCAAAAAATATTTCGATTTGCAGGCGCAAAAAACCGAAGAAGAAAAACTCGCTGAAAAATATGCCGTATTATTCTCGGTAAGGACGGTAAAAACGGGCGATAACGATTTTGACAGTTTCGTAAACGGGTTTTTACCGCTCGAAATGTATTGGGTGTCGTCGCTCGATCGCGGTTGGCCCACCGGTATGCGTGGCGTAAGAGACGCGGCAAACGATTTCGAAGGCATGCTTTGTTACGACAAGCAAATGTGCAAAGGCGTAATCGAAAATATTTTCTCCAGGCAGCGTAGCGACGGGTGGTATCCTCGTCAGGTTCCGTTCGGCAACGGCATGAAATTCGATTTAAGAGAGTTTGTCGATTCGGCGTGCTTTTTCACAGAATACGTTTACGACTATCTTGCATATACGGGCAATTATTCTATTTTAGAAAATAAGTACGGTTATTACGATAACGAAACGCAGGAAAGCGGCTTAACACACCTTAAAAAGGGTATGGATTACCTTTTATCAAACGACTCTTTGGGGATTCATGGGCTTGTAAAAATGCGCGGCGGCGACTGGCTCGACTGTCTAAGCGGTGTCGGTAAGAAGGGCAAAGGCGAAAGCGTAATGGTGTCTTGTCAACTTGTAATGTGCCTTGAATATCTGGTTGAAATATTGAACAAGCTCGGACAGACTAAAGATGTCGAAAAATACGAAAAGTCGGGCTATAGGTTGAAAAACGCAATAAACAAGGCTGCGTTTAACGGCAGATTTTATAATGCCGTATATACCGATAACGATACTTGGCTGTTTTCGGAAAAGGACGAGGACGGAGAAGAAAGGGTGTACGTTCCAACCAACGCATATGCCGTTATAAGCGGCGTAGCGGACGATAGGGCAGATTCGATATTCTCGGAAATAGCCGCTTTGAAAACCTCGGACGGTTACAAATTGTTTTCTAAGCCGCTCGGCGGAAAGTTTATAGACGGAATAGGCAAAATGGGCACGGGCGACTTCCAGCCGTACTTTGCCGAAAACGGAAGCGTTTACAATCATGGCTCGCAATGCTTTTTAATAAGAGCGCTTGCAAAAGCGGGAAGATACGAAGAAATATCCGACGTATTAGGTTACGCTTTGCCGCTTTATGCCGATAAACATGCGCCCGAAAAAACTTGCTCCGCGCCTTATGCGATTACGAACTGTTATCATTTAGTGCCGTCGTTTTATGGCAGAGCGGGTTTCTCGTTCTTAACCGGCAGCGTTGCGATGATAGAGCGAGCTGTCTATTCATGGGTGTTCGGTCTTAACTTCGCGCTGGATAATATCGTCATAACGCCATGCGTGCCGAAAGAATATGCAAATGCGGAAATAACCACGCCGTTTAACGGTCATAGAATAACGATTGAATATACAGGTTACGGCGCGAAAATCGAGTCGGCGGCGATAAACGGTAAAACTTTGAGCGTATCTGGCGACGGACGTTCGGTTTTGATAGACAAAACATTATTCGCTGGCGATTTGACGGTGAACGTTGTACTAAAAAAATAAGGAAAGAAGTATTCGGTTTTACCCGATAACTTTAAACTATTCAAATGCTTATCATAAATCAAACTTTGAAGAATTGCTCGCTAAGTGTGCGTCGCATGCCAAATCGCTTAAACGACCGCTTGTATAAATACCCATATAAATGGGGTACATTTGCATACGGGGTGCAGGCAAAAGCCGAATAAGGCGTAAACGAGGTCAATCTTTTTCAAAATACACCATTGTGATAATGGTTATCGCTCCGTATCCGAAGGCTGAAGCGACACCGCTTCCCGAGGTTGTTGCGGGTACTGCCATCAATGTGCCGTCATCCAAAAAACCGAGCACAAAATAAGGCGTCCAGGCTTTCGGATGGTAGGAATTTACCTGATAGCCTTTTTCCATTATGCATATAAGCTCGGCGTAGTTATCTTTTGTGGAAGATTTCCATGTTCCGGTGAATCTGTACCCGTTTCTCGTGAGGGTAAATGTGTTGTCGTTTTCAATATCCAGCGTAAAACTGATACTTTGGTCATCTGTTTGGCTGTCCGAGTAAATGGAGTGATAACTACCGATGAACTTACTTACCTGACTTGACTGAGTATTGCAGGCGCAAAGTCCAAGCAAAAAAACGATTATCAGGGCAGCGGAGAGAATGCGATTTTTTTTCATAATATATTCCTCTTTTTATATGATTTGTGTATTCGGTCGATTTGCGTATGCGGCAAACAATCGAACGGGTGTTTTTGATAATATTTCAAATGTGAATTTCGTGTATATAAGTTTTAACTTTGAAAAGCTCAAAGTTGATAATGCACTTACTGCGTATTTTTATCTTATTTATAGCGGTGCAAAAATGCTACGCCTGTAATTCCAAAATAATCGTTAGAAAAGAATAATACGAACTCTGTTTTTGTTTCAGGGTTCGCATAATTCACTAATGGCGGAGCGTTAGTAACGTAAATCGAATATTCTGCCTTATAACCTCGATTATGCGATACTTTTCATAAACTCGTCC
>CAKQKA010000104.1 GCA_934247855.1 uncultured Clostridia bacterium
TTTCGCTTGCGGCACCGGCAACCCCTTCTTCTCGACGGACACGGCTGTTGCGCTTCGTGCGGCTGAAATCAACGCCGACCTTATTTTACTTGCTAAAAACGTAGACGGTATTTACGACAGCGATCCCAAAACCAACCCCAACGCCAAAAAGTTCGATAAAATCGATTATATGCAATTTGTCGAACTCAATCTTAAAGCAATGGATACCTCGGCGGTGGTACTGTGTAAGGAGAATAATATTCCCGTTTACGCTTTCGCGCTGGACGGCGAAAACGCGATAAACAAAGCCTTGTCGGGCGATTTAACCGCGGGTACGGTTATCGGCTGAAAAAACGGTAAATAATGTAATCACCGCAAATCTCGCATAAAAGTAACGTGGTGTTGTTTAACAAACATATTATATATATTGTTATATTCTTATATATTGTTATATTCGAGTGCACTCACAACAGGTGTGATACAGTAATATTATAAAAATATATAAAAAAGTATAAAAAATATTAAAACTGTTTTATGTTTATAAATATTAATTTATATAAAACGGTAAAATAATAAACAATCGGGAGGATAATACAATGGCAGCAGATATGGAAAAAATCGAAACTATACTTATGGAAAACGAAGAGAAACTCGAAAAAACGCTTAACGTTTTCAAAGAAGATCTTATTCAGGTAAGAGTCGGGCGTGCTAATCCCCGCGTTCTCGATAAAGTTACGGTAGATTATTACGGAACGCCTACGCCTGTAAATCAGGTAGGCAACCTTTCGGTTGTAGACGGAACTTGCCTCGTTGTCGCTCCGTGGGATAAATCCATGCTTAAAGTAGTCGAAAAGGCTATTTTGCAGGCTAATATCGGCTTAACTCCCACAAACGACGGTACGGTTATTCGTCTTGTATTCCCCGCGCTTACAGAGGAACGCAGAAAAGAGCTCGTCAAACAGATCAAGAAAATGTGCGAGGACGCTAAAGTTGCGGCAAGAAATATCCGCCGCGACACGCTCGACGTTTTAAAGAAACTTAAAACCAACAAAGAGGTTACCGAGGATGAATTCGACGATTTTTCCGAAACGGTGGAAGAATCGGTTACCAAAACCATCGAAAAAATGGATAAAGCCGCAGCCGAAAAAGAAAAGGACGTAATGATCGTTTAATGGCGGCTAATATTACGGCAAAACAAAATTTACCCGGCGAAAATAAGCAAACCTGCGAAAATAAGCAAAACGCCGCGCAAACGGCTAAAATACCGCGCCATGTCGGAATAATTATGGACGGCAACGGCAGGTGGGCGACCGAGCGCGGCAAAAAACGCGCTTACGGGCACGAGGCGGGTGCGAAGAATATCGAAAACGTTGTCGATTGTCTGTTTGAAAAGGGCGTTGAAAACGTTTCGCTTTACGCCTTTTCCACCGAGAATTTTTCAAGAACCAAGGACGAAGTTGACGAACTTATGTCGCTTCTGAAAAAAGGTTTAAAAAAATACGGAAATTACGCGGTTAATAAAAAAGTCAGGTTGATTGTTTCGGGCGATATGTCGCTGTTAAATGCCGCTTTAAGCCGTGAAATTGCCAAAGAGGTGCAAAAAACGGCAAAATTCGGCAATCGAACGCTCAATATTTGCATAGCGTACGGCGGACGGCAGGAAATTTGCCGCGCTGCCGAAACGTTAAGGCAAAAGGGTGAGCCGATAACGGCGGAAGCGTTGGAAAATCAGCTTTACACCGCCGATTTGCAGCCGTTGGACTTTATTATCCGCACGGGCGGAGAGTATCGGTTGAGTAATTTTTTATTGTGGCAGTCGGCTTATGCGGAGTTGTATTTTACGCCCGTATTATGGCCGGATTTTAATCAAGAGGAAGTCGAGCGCGCGCTCAGCGCATTTTCGTCGAGGTCGCGCCGATTCGGTAAAAACTGATGCTTAAAAGAACGATAACGGGGGCGGTAATAACAATCGTCGCGGTGGGGTTTTTCCTGCTTCGGCAGTACGTCGATACGCGGTTGTTTTTACTGCTTATATTCGGAATAACGCTGCTTGCGACTTACGAAATCAATGTTGCGTTGGGCGAAAAAACGTCTAAATGGCAAAAAGCGGCAAGTCTTATTGCCGTAGGCCTTGCAAGTATACTTAACGTGCTGTTTGGTGCGACGGGCATGCTTGTTACCTATCTGGTGTTTGCGTGCTTACTCTTTCTTGCGCCCGTGTTTTTTGTCGGCAAGGTAACGCTTGAAAGCGTGGCGTATTCGTTGTTTGCGCTTGTATATCCTGCGGTGCTTTTGATTCCGCTTACTTTAATGAACGATTTGGGCGATATTTCATTCTTCGCACTCGTGCTTACGTTCATAATCTCGCCTTGCGCGGACGTGTTTGCGTACCTTGTCGGACGGACTTTCAAAGGTAAAAAACTTTGCCCCGAAATCAGCCCCAATAAAACGATAAGCGGGGCTATAGGCGGTTTAATCGGGGGTATAGCGGGCAGTATCGTCGTTTACGCGATACTTAAAAACGATTTTACTTATCATCTTTCCTTAAATCCGTACGTGTATTTCGGCGTAGTCGGGCTGATAGCTTCGCTGCTTACCGAACTCGGCGATCTTGTGGAAAGTTTTATTAAAAGAAGCGTGGGTATAAAAGATTCGGGTAAGATTTTTCCGGGGCATGGAGGTATGCTCGACCGCATAGACGGTCTTATATTTGCCTCCGTGTTTATCTATTTTGTCACGGCTTTATTTTAACAGTTGAATTTTAAAAGCCGTTTTGATAGGGTAACTCCTAAAAACGGCTTTTTTTGCATATAATTAGTAAGGTACGTATTTCCAACCCCATTAGAACAATTTTTGCGCCGTCAAGTCGATTTGTGTTGCGTTAAACTCCCATCAACGTACGTCGAGTACGATTTCGGTCGTTTGCCTTGCACAAACAAGCCGCAGTAGTTTATGAAAACCAGACCAACTTGTATATTTTGCGGTCGACTTTACGGCGTAAAAACACTACGTGCCGCAAAAATAAGCAGAAAACGATAAAACTGCGTCTGATTTGCGGTTTGTTCTGCCGAGGTTGGAAATACGTGGCGTTAATTTTTACAATCGCAAACACAAAATTGCGGTTTGCCATGTTTAGTGTAAAAATGTAAAAGCGGAGCTATAAGCCCGAAAACGCTATTTTCGATTATAAAATATAAGGTGTGTTATGAAAAAAATCGCATTGCTCGGCAGTACGGGTTCGATAGGCAGGCAGGTGCTTGGCGTAGTGGACCGATACCCTGAAGAATATTCGGTCGTCGCGCTTGCCGCCAATTCCAGCGCGAAACTGCTCGGCGAGCAGATAAAAAAATATAAACCGCTCGTTGCGGGACTAAGCGATCCCGCAAATGCAGCCGAAATTACCGATTTACCAAAGCAAACGTCGCTGTATCTCGGTGAAAACGCGCTTATTCACTGCGTTATTCCCGAAGCCGATATAGTTTTTGTTTCGGTTGTGGGGTTTTGCGGACTGAAAGCCGTGCTCGCCGCGCTGAATATGAAAAAGACGGTCGCGCTCGCCAATAAAGAAGCGTTGGTTGCGGGCGGCGAACTTGTAATGCCGCTTGCCGCCGAAAAAGGCGTGGATATCATCCCCGTGGACAGTGAACATTCGGCGATATGGCAGTCGCTCGCGTTTGATAAAACCCGCCCGTTCAAAAAGATTATTCTTACCGCATCGGGCGGCGCGCTGAGAGATTTACCGATTGAAAGTCTGTATTCGGTCACGCCCGAAATCGCACTCAGACACCCCAACTGGAATATGGGCGCGAAGATAACCATAGATTGCGCGACGATGTTCAACAAGGGGCTTGAGGTTATGGAAGCGATGTGGCTGTACAACGCTCCGCTTGAAAAAATCGACGTGCTTATTCACCCGCAAAGCATAGTTCATTCGATGGTCGAATATGCCGATAACGCGCTTATAGCCCAACTTGCGGTGCCGTCGATGGATATCCCGATTCAGCTTGCGCTAAGCTACCCCGACCGCAAGGCGAGCGGCGTTTCCGCTTTGGATTTAACAAAAGAACCGCTTACTTTTATGCAGATGGATCACAAGCGTTATCCTTGTTTCGATATAGCTATAAACGCGGCAAAGACGGGCGGCGTGTATCCATGTGCGGCGAGCGCGGCAAACGAAGTCGCCGTGAAACTGTTTTTAAACGGAAAGATAAAATTCGGCGAAATTGCGGACTACATATCGTATGCAACGGATAACACCGTGCAGCAAAAGGTAACCGAAGAATCGCTTGCGTTTGCAGATTATAACGCGCGCATGCTGGTGGAAAAACGCTTTAAAGAAAACAACTGAGCGGTTGCCGAAAACGGCAAACGCATTACGGAGGAATTATTTTGAGATTCGATATATTAAACGTCGGCTCGGCGCTGGGTACGATCGGTTCGGTGCTCGTGGCGATACTTGTATTACTTTTTATGGTAACCGTGCACGAGGCGGGACATTATTTTGCAGGCAAGGCGTTCGGTTTTAAAATCAACGAGTTCGCCATAGGTATGGGCCCTGCGATATTCAAAAAGAAAATGAAGAACGGCGAAGTGTTTTCCGTTCGCATACTGCCGCTCGGCGGGTTCTGCCAGTTCGAGGGCGAGGATGAAGAAAATTCGGGCGAAAGCGATCCCGGCGCGTTCAATAACAAAAAGCCGTGGCAGCGTATAATCGTTTTACTCGCGGGCGCAACGATGAACTTTTTATCGGCGATCTTCATACTGATACTTGCAACGGGTATATAC
>CAKQKA010000105.1 GCA_934247855.1 uncultured Clostridia bacterium
TAAATCTACCGCCGATACCCCTTTGAGAATAACGATATAACACCTGATGCAATTGCAAAATATATGAAGATTTTATAGGAATATATTCGTAACTCTCATGAATTAAAGCCAGCGCATCACGATATCCCGAAATTTCTTCTTCGTCTCTGTTCCTCGGCGTAGTCTTTTGGTCGCATAATTGCTTTATACGAGTAGCTGTGGTTACAATACCTTCTATTTTGTTAGATGCTTCGGTACTTTGTATTTTTGCTATATCTACAAGTTTTTCAAGCGTTGCGGGCTTTTGTTTTAAGAATAACGTCTGCTTCCCTTTGTATTCGTGTATTTGAGCAACCAGACCTAACATCTCACTGTCCCACTTAACATCCTTTAATTTCCTGTAATCAAAGTTTCGCATACGCTTAACCTCCTAATGATTAGCACAATTATACCACCAAATTGGGCGATTGTCAATAGTTTCGGGTAATTAATCGCACAAATTCAATTAAAATTGGGCGAATTATGTAGAATTTATGCAATTCCGATTCAAAGGACTCGAATTCGCCTCCTTTGCAAACGTTAGGCGAATGATTTCAATAGCCATTTTAATTTATGCGACTATAAAGTCTTTCTCTTTTTTTGCGTATCAGGAAAAGTCTTGCCGTCAAGTTAAAAAAATATGGCTTAAAAGTCAAAAGTATATAAAAAATTTATGGGCATGTAAAATAATTGATTACCGAACGCAATTTACTAAATTACTTATAATTTTAGCTTATGTTCCGATTTGTGTCGAATTGTGACACTTTTATGTTCTTAAAAGTGTGTTTGTGTTACACTTTTTGGAACATAAAAAAAGAACACTTGACCACAAAATGGCGAGTGTCCTTTTATTTTTATTGACATATAGTTATTGCGTTATGCTTTAACTGTTTTTATATCGGAATATTTGCCGAGTTATGAAATACTGCCGAGTTGCGTGCCTTACTACACCGTTTCGGAATAGCCGTTGGAATAAGTAAATTTGTAGCCGTCGGCTGTTTTTTCGGCAAGAATGTAGGATTTTTTCTTGTTTTGTTCACGGCGGATATCGAATCTTGTTGCATCGCGCTTAACGATTTTGTATTCTACGCCGTCTTTTTTGCCGCCGTTTTTAAACTCGAATTTGATTTCGGTTTCGCCGTCCTCTTCTTCTATAGAAATCTCGGTTTCCTGAATCTTTTTGCCGTTTTCGTAAATTTCGCACTCGTATTCGGTTTCGTTTTCGTTCGTTTCGGTTTCGGTCGAGTAACTGAATTTTACGAATGTGTTTTCGCTCTTTTTAATGACAAGTTCAAGTTCGAATTCCTTTTCGTCCCCTGATGTTTCCTCTTTGCGTTTACCGTTGGCTTCGTATTCGTTTTCGCCCGATACAAGCTTGCCGCTCAGAGTGGTTTCGGTTCCCGTTTCGTCGTCGTCCGTTTCGGTTTTTGTGTCGAGTTCGTTATAATACATAACCGCCGTTTCACCGCCGAAAGTTATCGTCATTTTGTAAGCGTAAGCGGCATATTCGCCGTCCGCTTCGCCGCACGATTCCACCGTGGAAGATACGCCGCCGCCGACAACGGATTCAAACATCGTAAGCGAGTTCTTTATTTCGGCAATATTTTCATCGGTAAATTCCGCGGGACGGGCAAGTTCAACCTCGGACGGTTGCTGCCCGCTTTCGGATTGATCGGGCTGTTCGGTTTGTTCTTGGGTAAGAGGCATTTCTTCGCCGTTTTTAAGCATTCTCATTCTTCTGCCCGCACGTTTCGCACTACCTGCGGTATCGAGAAAGCTTACGCCGGACGCGGCGGACATCGCAAAAAAGTCGTTGCCTGTTTTAAACTCTATTTTCGTAACGCCGTCTTGCCGACCTCCGCCCGACGAGCCGCCCGACGTACCGCCGTTCGTGCATGCCGCTACGCTTAAAGTTAATGCCGCAGCAAGTGTTAAAGATGCAATTTTTGATAGCTTTTTCATTTTGGTTTCTCCTTGATTGTTTTTTGCTTTCGCCTTATATACGACCGACGGCACGCAAAATTCTCACTTTTTGAAAAATTTTTTTCGGTAACTTTTTGCCGACGATTGTTTTTTGCTTTCGCCTTATATACGACCGACGGCTCGCAAAATTCTCACTTTTTGAAAAATTTTTTTCGGTAATTTTTTGCCGACGCGTTTTTGCCGATTTTTGCCAGCGATTTTTTATGACGATTATGCCAGCGATTTTTACCACAGGCAATCTTTGACAAGTTCTACAAGGTCTTCGAGCATCTCGGAATAATCGTCGGTATTTTGCTCTATCTCTTTTATATCCTCGTCCAGCTCTTCGCACAACTCTTCCAACTCTTCGTAAAAATCGGAAAAATCGTCCTCGGCGATATCGGAACCGATATCGAATTCGCACTCGAACTTATATTTTGTAACAAATGCCGATAATTTTTCGGCATCTGCCGCGGATAACGTTATATTTTCGCTCCCCGCATACTTTTTAAGCGTTTGCAAAAGATCGGCGGCGGCGGCGAGTTTTTCTTTCGCGACGCGGATTACCCTCTCCTTGAAATCGTTAATCAGTTGTTTTTCGTCGGCTTTTACGGTGTGATTTTTGTAATACTCTTCGATTTTATCGAGTTCGTCATCGGATAAAAACAGCATTGTTACATCGGAATTCAACACCTCTTCCATTTTCTTTTCGAGCGCGGTCTGAATATCGTCTTTAATTATGCGCGTGCTATGCTCATATGCCGATATGCGCACTATACTGCCATCGGTGATTAGTCCGAGCCGCTGCAATTCCTGCGCAACCGACCGTGCCGCCGCATGAATGTCCTGCCCGACGTAATTTCTGCGGTATAAAAAAACTATGCCGTCCTCGTTTGCGCCCCTTTGCGCGGTGATAACATCGTTTTCGTCCACCGTAAACACGATATTGGGATTTACGTCGATAAGCACGTCGTAAGCGGCGTGAACCTTAGCGGGCGTATCGCCGCCGCCTATGCCGAGCATTACTATGCACAGCGGCAAAATAATCGCAACCGCCGCCGCGCAAGCCGCAAGAGCGAAAATCGGGCGTTTTTTGCTTTGACCGTTTCGGCTTTTTTCGGGGGTGTTTTGCGACTTAATAACCGACCAATCGACCGACTGCGATATTTTTTGAGATAAATCGGGGGCGTCGGCGCGTAATTCGCCGTTTATGCGTTTTTCCTCTTTCATTTGTAAACCTCCTTTGCAAGAATTGACACTTTCTTTAAAATTTGATTATACTTTCGGTTCACCGTGGGAACGGGCTTGTTCAACATTTTTGCCACACTTACGCGCGTGTAACCGAAAATTACCGTGTGTTCGAGAATAAAATATTCCTCGTCGTCGAGTTTGCTTTTGCACGCTTCCAAAAGCGGGAAATCGACTTCGTATTTATCAACGGTTGAAAGCGTAAGATCTTCAAACGGTGACGATTTGTCGATTTTGCTGTCCTTTTTTATAGCGTCGAGCGCTCTGTTCTTCGCTATGCCGCACAAATACGGCAACGGATCGCCGTTTACGTTTTGCAAATTGTTCAGAAAAGCAATGTAGCTCTCCTGCACTATGTCTTCGGCAAAAAAGCGTTCGGGTATGATTTTTTTTACGACGTACCACACCGCGCTTATCGTCAGATTATAGAATTCGTCAAAATATTCTTTTTTACCCGCTTTCAGCCTTGAAAGCAAAATTTTCAGTCTCAGGTTCTTCATAAGTCTTTCGTTGCGCGGCGTTCGTTTATCGCTTCGTTATATAATCCTTTCGTTATATATACGATCGGGCAAGGCGGAAATTATCACTTTTTTAAAAAATTTTTTCCGCCGCCGAATGCTTGCATGTATATTATATTTAATCTGCAAAAAAAGTCGATTGTTTTTTTGCTGTTTTGCCCTAATATATTTGACATTTTTCGCCATGCCGCGATATAATTCGCTGGTAAAAAATTTTTTGGTAAGAGGGGCGTTAAAGAATTTTTCTTTGGCGTCCTTCACCCTTTTTTCGGGAGGTTTTCGGTTATGGGCGCAATAGGCAACATTTTCGGGCAGGCGGTTTTTAACGATTCGGTTATGAAAGAACGCTTGCCGAAAGATACTTACAAAGAAGTCAGACAAGCTATCGAAAGCGGCAAACGCCTCGGCATTGAAACTGCAAACATCATCGCCAACGCTATGAAAGATTGGGCGGTGGAAAACGGCGCGACGCATTTTACGCATTGGTTCCAGCCTATGACCGGCATTACCGCAGAAAAACACGACAGCTTTATATCACCCGACCATGAAGGTTCGGTGGTTATGGAGTTTTCCGGCAAAGAATTGGTCCGCGGCGAACCCGACGCTTCAAGTTTTCCGTCCGGCGGACTTCGCGCAACGTTTGAAGCGCGCGGTTACACGGCTTGGGATCCCACCTCGTTCGCTTTTATCAAGGACGGCGTGCTGTGCATACCTACGGCGTTCTGCTCGTACGGCGGCGAGGCTCTCGATAAAAAAACGCCGCTTCTGCGCTCTATGGAGGCGATTAACCGCGAGGCTCTCAGAATTCTGAAACTGTTCGGCAACACCACCGCTAAATCGGTTAAAACAACGGTCGGCCCCGAACAGGAGTATTTTCTGATACCCAAAGAACTGTTCGACAAGCGCAAAGACCTTATTTTTACCGGGCGCACGCTGTTCGGCGCAAAGC
>CAKQKA010000106.1 GCA_934247855.1 uncultured Clostridia bacterium
ACGTTTGTGCTACGCCAGTGAATAAGGGCTATGCCCGAAAAATAAAAGCCACCCGCTATGCGGGTGGATGCTTACTAGGGCTTATATACGGCGCATAGCGGCGTTACTGCTTCGGGCAAAAGACTTCGATGACCATCAAGGTCTATCTCACCCTTTTGCCCGTCGCGAGCCTTGCACTGCTTGTATCTAAGCCCTAAAAATACTTAATATGAGCTTTCCCCGAGCGGGGAGAGTGTCAGCGCAGCTGACGAGAGAGGATAAAAAAGTCGATATAAAATATCAACCTTGTTATATAAGGACTGCGAATTATCAAAGCAATCCTCTTCAGTCATCAGTCACTTAACAGTGCCTGCTGACAGCTCCGCTTACGCGCGGCGCGCCCCTTTTGTCGCTTGCGCGACATTTTCCCCGTTTTGCGGGGAAATTACTCCGATAGGGGAAGCCTCGTGCGGTGCTGACGCACCTAGATGTTTCGACTACACTGCGTTCCGCTCAACATGACGGTGAAAAAAGTGTAACGCCATATTCCTCTCGTCATCCTGAGACGCGCTTGCTTGACCGACTTACGAAGGATCTAGCCGTAAGGCGCACTCCAATCGCAAACAACTTATAAGCTTTCCCCTGTCGGGGCAAACTCTCCCATTGAATTGGGAGAGGTGTCAGCCAAAGGCTGACGGAGAGGGTGCGTCCGCCGCATATGCGAAGTGGATTTTACTGAAACGAGTAAAAGACGAGAGAGGATAGAAACGCTGATATAAAATATCAACCTTGTTTTTATAAAAGCGGCGGGTAAAAAAGTCGTCTGTTTTATCAAAAACGGTAAAAATTTTTCAAAGTGGTAAAAAAAGGTAAAAAATGTCGAAAACCTTGAGTTATCAACAAAAATAGTGGTATTTTGTGGTTAAATGTGGATAACTCTGTGGATAACTCCAAAAATCTCAACATAAAAAAGAGGGGATAAAAGTGACTGAACTCGATAAATTTCATTTGCTCGTAGGCAAAACAATGATGGAATGTCAGTGCATCGAGCACGACGTAAAAGTGATTTATGCGGCTATGCGAAAGGGAGATTTCAAGCGCAATTACGAGTACGTTTCCACCTATACTTTAGGCAAGGCGCTTGCCGAACTTGAAGAGCTTGATATATGTAACGTCAACCCGTACTTTTCGGTTAACGACTATGAACTGCTGGACGGTATCCGCAACATCCGCAACCATTGGGCGCACAGAGGGTATGTGGAATTCGCTTATAAAAACGGTGATGAATTCAATCGTGCGTTCGGCACGCAATACCGCCGTTTGACAGAAGATTACGAAATGCTTTCTGTTTTAAGCGCGCAAACGGAAAAAATTCGTTTCGAGGTAATGAAAAAATTCGGACGGCTATAATTCAGGGCGGTTTTTTCTATAAGAAACGGGCTTCTGTTCAAGTGTTAAACCACAAAGCTATATAAAGTGTGATAACGCGCTTATAGGCTGACTTTTTAATAAAACCATGAATTATTCGTTTTTTTGATGTTTTTTTATAAAAAATGCCGATAATTGACCTATAGCCCGACTTTTTAAGATATTAAAAACCCGAACGCTGTTGCATTTTGCTGCTTGCGCCCGGTTTTTTTTATTTTGCTTTGCTGCCTTGAATAACGTTTCGCTCGTTGAACGTTTCAGATATTAGATTTAATACTGATTTTTTGTCCGCCGACCATTTCGGCTCGATGAGTAATTTTTTCGGTGCGTCGCCCGTCAGTCTGTGAATAACTATATTTTCGGGAACTATATTCACGCAGTCGCAGAGAATGTCAACATATTCTTCTTTATCGAGCGTGCGGAATTTTTCGCGGGCGAAAACCTCGGCAAGGCGGGTGTTTTTCAAAATGTGCAGCAGTTGCAGTTTGAGTCCGTCCGTGCCCGCTCCGGTCGCATGTTTTATTGTGTTTAAAAAATCTGTTTTGTTTTCGCCCGGCAAACCTATGATTACGTGCGTTATAACGTTTGCCCCCGCGGTTTTAAGCCGTGCGACGGCTTGGTCGTAAACGGGTAGGTTATATCCTCGGTTTATGTATTCGGCGGTCTTTTCGTTTGCCGTTTGCAAGCCGAGTTCAACAAAAATCGGCTTTACCTCGCAAAGCCTTTTAATAAGCTTGTAGGTTTCGTCTGTAAAACAGTCCGGGCGGGTGGCTATGGAAAGCGCGCATACGTCCGAACGCGCAATCACGGCGGAAAATAATTTTTCAAGCGTTTCGGTCGGCGCATAGGTGTTTGAGTAACTTTGAAAATATGCGATATAAGAATTCGTTTTTATTTTTTCGGAAACGCGCGCTTTCGCCTCGGCAAAAGCGTCGTCTATGTTTTGCAAATTATCGGCGGTAAGTTTTACGGCAAAATCGCCGCTGCCGCCTTCACTGCAAAAAATGCACCCGCCGTAACTTATTTTCCCGTCGCGGTTGGGGCAGTTAAAACCTGCGTCAAAACTCAGTTTATATGTTTTTTTGCCGAACAGGTTGCTGAAAAATCGGTTGGCGGAAAAATATCTTTGTTTTTCGCTCGGAGTGAACGGCGTTATTTTGTTGTGTTCTTGTGAGTTATTCATAATTTACGGTACTTGCAATTCAAATCTATTACGTATTTAACCACATTATATATTATAATCCGCAAAATTAAAAAGCATTTTTTCGGGCTTTTGATAAAACGTTGACTAAAAAAAGTTATTGTGATAATATTTTTTCCGGCGTAATAATCGGTTGCGCCGAGGAGTAGACTATGAGCGAGAAAAAAAGAGTAGTTGTCGGAATGAGCGGCGGGGTGGACAGTTCGGTTGCCGCGCTTTTGCTTAAAGAGCAGGGGTACGACGTCGTCGGGCTGTTCATGAACAACTGGAAAGAAACTGACGACAACGGTTGTTGCACTGCGGAAGAAGATTACGGCGACGTGCGCCGCGTCTGCGCAAAACTGGAAATTCCCTATTACTCGGTAGATTTTTCCGACGAGTATATGGAGCGTGTTTTTTCGTATTTTCTCGATGAGTATAAAAAAGGACGCACGCCCAATCCGGACGTATTGTGCAATCGCGAAATAAAGTTCGGTCCGTTCAAAGATTACGCCGCCGATCTCAACGCCGATTACATTGCTACCGGGCATTATTGCGGAATCTCGCACGAGGGCGGAGTTCACAGATTGCTTAAAGCCGCAGATCAGAATAAAGATCAGACGTATTTTTTAAATCAGCTTTCTCAGAAGCAGCTTGAAAACGTGCTGTTCCCGCTTGCCGGCATGCAAAAAAGCGAGGTTCGCGCCGTTGCCGAACGCTACGGTCTTAACACCGCAGAGAAAAAAGACTCCACCGGCATTTGTTTTATAGGCGAAAGAAAATTCCGCGAGTTTCTGATGAAATACATTCCCGCGCGCGAGGGTGAAATAAGAACTTACGACGGAAGAGTGCTTGGCAAGCACTTCGGTTTAATGTATTATACCATCGGGCAAAGGAAAGGTCTTGACATCGGCGGACAACGCGGAGACGAGGGCAGATGGTTCGTTATCGAGAAAGATATATCTAATAATATATTATATGTCGCGCACGGGAGCGAAGATAAGTTATATTCCGACGGGTTGTATATGGATAGTTTTAACTTTATTCCGTTTGCGCCGAAAGAAAAAGATTTCAGATGTACCGCCAAATTCCGCTATCGTCAGAGCGAGCAGGGCGTAACCGTACATATTTTGTCCGATGACGAACGCTCGGCTTGCGGTCATGCCATAAGGGTTGACTTCGACGAAAAACAGCGGGCGATTACCGAGGGGCAATATTGCGTGCTATACGGCAAGGATGATTGTCTTGGCGGCGGAGTTATAGAAAAGGCTATCAAAAACGATTAAAAAAAACAGAAATTGCACGCCCGATGGTAGTTAAAATGGTGTTTTTTCTATTTTTTAAGACGAAAACGACTATTTTAAAAAAACTTGAAAAAAATCGAAAAATATGTCGAAAAACGTTTGACATTTTTCCTTAAAAGTAGTTTAATAGGCGAGCATCAAATGAAACGGCAAGCGCAGGCGGCGGTAAAAACCGCTTTATAAACCGCTGAAAACACCGCGAAAACTTTTTTAAAGAAAATTTAAAAAAGAGCCGAAAAACGTTTGACTTTTTCTTTTAAAAGTAGTTTAATAGGCAAGCATCACAAGTGAGGCGCAAGTCGCAACCGTCGCAAAACGGCTCAAAAAAGTTTTTTAAAAACTTTCAAAAAGTTTTAAAAAACAGTTGACAAGCCCTATACGATGTGATATTATGAATAGGCTGTCGAATGAGGCAGCACTCACCGAACGGCAGTTCGGTTCAATGAAGATTAAAAATTGAATAGAAGGAAATGAATTATTGTAACGAAAACTTTGTTTAGTTATATAAAATAGTTTCTGTCAATTAAATTGAGTACATTATGTACCTAAAAAACAGTCAACGAAAACGTTAGAGCTGTTGCATCTGAAATGATGCAGCTTTAAGATATTAAACTTAAGAGTTTGATTCTGGCTCAGGACGAACGCTGGCGGCGTGCTTAACACATGCAAGTCGAACGAGTATAGAGGAGCTTGCTTCTTTATACGAGTGGCGGACGGGTGAGTAACGCGTGAGCAATCTGCCTTTAAC
>CAKQKA010000107.1 GCA_934247855.1 uncultured Clostridia bacterium
TGTAACGACGAAATAAGCGTATTTTCTTACCCCGCCGAGCACGAAAACGAGCTGATTTACAAGCGTTACAAAAAACGTTACGCAAAACTTGCCTTGTATGAATATCTGAGCAAAAAAACAGGAAAACAACTTCCATGGGGTGCGCTAACCGGTATTCGCCCGACGAAATTGTATTATCAGCAGGGCGATAACCGCGAGAGTTTTTTAAAGGACGTTATGCAGGTGTCCGATAAAAAATATTCGGTTTTATCTGCGATAGCGAGCGCGCAAAGCGAAGTTTACGTTGAAAACGACGATAACGCAGACTTTTTTGTCGGTATTCCGCTGTGCCCGTCAAGGTGCCAGTATTGCTCTTTCATATCGGCTGAAATTACGCCTAAAATACCCGTTAACGAATATATAGCGGCACTTTGCAAAGAAATAACCGAGGCAAAAAAGCTTGTTAAAAATTTGCGCAGCGTATATGTCGGCGGCGGAACGCCCGTATCGGTCGGTACCGATAATCTAAAAAAAGTTTTAGAAGCGATAGGCGAGGTCGGCTGCGAATATACGGTTGAGGCAGGGCGTGCCGATTGCATAAACGACGAAAATCTGAAACTGTTAAAAGATTACGGAGTAACCCGCGTTTGCGTTAACCCGCAAACCTTTTGCGATTCAACGCTCGAACTTATCGGGCGTAAGCACGACGGTTCGCAGGTTATAGAAAAATTCCATCTTGCCAAAAAATATGGGTTTGACGTAAACATGGATCTTATCGCGGGGTTGCCGCTCGAAACATTCGACGTTTTTGCCGAAAGCCTCGAAAAAGCTATTTCGTTAAAACCCGAAAACATTACGGTACACACGTTGTGTCTTAAAAAAGGCTCGAAACTCAAAGAATTGTGTTCTCGTCTGCCCGAAGGCGAGGTTGCGAGAATGATAGACTATTCGGGCGATAGGCTTGCCGCCGCGGGGTATTCGCCGTATTATTTATATCGCCAAAAATACATGGCGGGTAATCTTGAAAATACGGGCTACACTTTACCGGGAAAAGCATGCATATACAATATCGACGTTATGGAAGAAATTTCGCAAAATATCGCTTGCGGCGCGAATGCCGTTTCAAAAAGATTGTTTGGGGCAGAGCAGCGTATAGAGCGGCTCGGCGCGCCAAAAGACCTCGCTACATACATAGCGAAGATAGACGAAATTATCGAAAAGAAACGAATTTTGTTCACCGAATGAATTTTAAAAAATTGCCGAAACGTTCGATAATCGACTTATAGACGGTTATTTTGATAAAAGAAGAATAAACAAATGGCATCTGAAAAAGAATTTTTGAATTATGTTCTCGACTCGCTTTCGGCAAAAGGAATAAACGATCTTTCTTTCAGACCGATGATGGGCGAGTACCTTATTTATAAAAGCGGAATATATTTCGGCGGAATATTCGATAATGCGTTTCTGATTAAAAAAACTATATCGAACGAAAAGTTCGGCTTAAGCGAAATTACGCCTTACCCGGGCGCGAAATTTATGTACGAAGTCGAACCCGAATCGGGCGATATATGCGAAATTATATCAAACGCTTGCGCCGATCTTACTAAAAAACCGACAAAAAATCGAAAATAAGTCAATTTAAATATAAAACAGCGCGTAAAATCGTTTTACTTTATCGCGCGCATGTGCTATCATATAGAGGCACTTTACCAAGGCGGAGCGAATACTCAACGTCCGGCTTTGGCAATAGCGAACAGTTCCATAGGAGGATAAAACAAATGGACAAACAAGCAATCATCGAACAATTCAAGACAAGCGAAAACGACACGGGCTCTGCAGAGGTACAAGTTGCACTTCTGACGGCGCGTATCAATCATCTTAACGCCCACCTTTCCGAAAACCCCAACGACAATCATTCTCGTCGCGGTCTTCTTAAACTGGTCGGTCAGAGAAAGGGCTTGCTCGATTATCTTAAATCCAAAGACATCAACAAGTACAGAGAACTCATCGGAAAACTCAATCTCAGAAAGTAATCTCGCAAAAATGGGGGAGCGGTTCGCTCTCCCGTTTTTAGCTTATAAAGGCGGCTTTTTCTGCCGCTTTTATGCGACTTTCGCTCTGTTTTGGCTTGAAAACGTTACGCCGTATAACACATTGCGTGTGGCGTTTTGCTGCGCTCAATCGCGTTATATACAGCAATTTTCGGCGGCGTTTCGTTGAATTAAATATGGAAATACAAGGTCAGATATATTCAAGGAGTAGAAACAAATGTTAGAAAATCACAAAATCTTCAAGACCGAAGTCGGTGGCAGGGAAGTCACCGTGGACGTGGGCAAGTATGCCCAGCAAGCAAACGGATCGTGCGTTGTAAAATGCGGCGATACCGTAGTAATGGTTAATGCCACAATGAGCGAGCAACCGCGTGAAGGAATGGACTTTTTCCCGCTCAGCGTTGACTATGAGGAAAAAATGTATGCCGTCGGCAAAATTCCCGGCGGTTTCAAAAAGAGAGAGGGCAGAGCAAGCGACAAAGCAATTCTGACTTCCCGTCTTATCGACAGACCTATAAGACCTCTTTTCCCGAAGGGGCTGTTTAACGACGTAACCGTCATCGCTACGGCGTTGTCGGTAGATACCAATATCGCACCCGAGCCGTTTGCGATGCTCGGTTCTTCGATCGCGCTCAGCATTTCGGATATTCCGTGGGCAGGACCGACGGGTTCGGTTACCGTCGGACTCATTGACGGCAAGTACATCATCAACCCCGATAACGAACAGCGTGAAAAGAGCACGTTGCACCTTAACCTTTCCGGCACCAAAGACGCAATCATGATGGTTGAAGCCGGTGCTAAGGAAATAGAGGACGAAGAAATGATCGGCGCGATTCTTTTCGGTCACGAAGAGATTAAAAAACAATGCGCGTTCATCGAATCTATCGTAGCCGAAGTCGGCAAACCCAAGAGAGAAATGGATCTCTATCACGTTCCCGAAGATCTCGATGCCGCCGTAAGAGCATATGCAAGCGAAAAACTCGACTATGCGCTCGACACTTTCGACAGACAGGAAAGATCCGATCGTCAGGACGCTGTTGAAAAAGACTGTCTCGCTCATTTTGCGGATATCTATCCCGATATGGAAAGAGAAATCAAGGATAGCCTTTACTATATAACCAAAGAAAAAGTAAGAGCTAAAATCACCGAAAAGGGCGTTCGTCCCGACGGCAGAACGCTTACCGAAATCAGACCTATCTGGTGCGAACACGGAATTCTTCCGCGCGTTCACGGCTCGGCTGTATTCACGAGAGGACAAACGCAGGTTATGACCACCTGCACGCTCGGTATGATGAGCGAAGTTCAGAAACTCGAAGGTCTTGACGACGAAACCGCTAAGCGCTATATGCATCATTACAACATGCCCGGTTACGCTTCCGGCGAAGCGAGAGGTCTTAAGAGCCCCGGCAGAAGAGAGATCGGTCACGGCGCGCTTGCCGAACGTGCTCTCGAACCCGTTATTCCTTCCGAAGAAGAATTCCCGTATGCAATTCGTCTTGTTTCCGAAGTATTAAGCTCTAACGGTTCCACTTCGCAGGCTTCGGTTTGCGGCTCGACCATGGCTCTTATGGACGCAGGCGTTCCTATCAAGCGCCCTGTCGCAGGTATCGCTATGGGACTTATCAAGGACGTTGAAAGCGGAAAGGTATCGGTTCTCAGCGATATTCAGGGCTTGGAAGACTTCCTCGGCGATATGGACTTCAAAGTTGCGGGCTCGGTAAAGGGGATCACTGCAATTCAGATGGATATCAAGATCAAAGGTATCGACGAAAAGATTCTGCGTCAAGCTATCAAGCAGGCAAACGAAGGCAGACATTTCATCCTTAACAAGATGCTTGAATGTATACCCGAAAGCAACAAGGAACTTTCCAAATATGCGCCGAGAATCATCACGTTCAGCATTAATCCCGAAAAGATTAAAGATGTTATCGGAAGCGGCGGCAAGACCATTAACAAGATTATTGCCGAAACAGGCGTTAAGATCGACATCAACGATGACGGTCAGGTATTTATCGCTACCATCGGCGAAAACATCGATCAGGCAGAACGCGCTAAAGATATTATCCAGGCAATCACTCGTGAACTCGAAGTCGGCGATATGTTCATTACCACCGTTGCACGTATTCTTTCGCAAAAGGGTGCGTTCGTCGAGCTCGCCCCGGGTAAAGACGGCATGATTCATATCTCCAAGATGAGCGATAAACGTATCAACTCGGTTGAGGACGTTCTTAATATCGGTGATAAGGTTAAAGTTGAAATCATCAAGATCAGCGAAAAAGGTATCGACCTTAAACTTCTTGAAAAACTCGACTGATAACCGTTTATGATCGCAAGACCAAGGTTCGTTTTGTTCTTGTAGGCATAATAAAAAGGATAGCGATTATTTCGTTATCCTTTTACTTATATTGGGGCGATTTATTTGTAAAACGATATTGCAAAAATGAAAAAATATAAAACCTATATTATTGTATTGCTGTTCGGCTTGGTTTTAATCGGCATAGGTATAGTAATAGCCATAAATTCCGCAAATTTTGAGAAAAACGGAATAAAAACGCGCGCCGAAATCGTCGATATAAAATATGACAGAAATAATGAAGATACTCGTAC
>CAKQKA010000108.1 GCA_934247855.1 uncultured Clostridia bacterium
TGCGTTCTATAATTGTAGTGGACTTACGAGTATAATAATTCCTGATAGTGTGACTTTAATCGGTGTTTCGGCATTTAGTGGTTGTAGTGGACTTACGAGTGTTGTAATTCCTGACAGTGTGACTTTTATAGGTGATGGTGCGTTCATGGAATGTCGTGGACTTACGAGTATTACCATTCCCAATAGCGTGACTTCGATTGGGAATGGAGTGTTCAGCGGTTGCAGCGGACTTACAAGTATAACAATTACCGACAGTGTTACGTCTATAGGTGATGATTCGTTCTATGATTGTGTCGGACTGACGAGTCTTACAATTCCCGATAGTGTGACTTCTATAGGTAGTTCTGCGTTCAGTGGCTGCAGTGGACTAACTAGTGTTACAATCGGTAATGGTGTGACTGCCATAGATTATCGAGCGTTCTATGGCTGTAGTGGGCTTACAAGTATAGCAATTCCCGACAGTGTGACTTCTATAGGTGGTTCTGCGTTCCAAGGTTGTACCAGGCTTGCGAGTGTTGCAATCGGTAATGGTATGACTTCTATCGGTTCTGGCGCATTCTATGGATGTAGCGGACTAACGAATATAACAATTCCCGACAGTGTGATTTCTATCGGTTCTGGCGCATTCTATGGATGTAGCGGACTAACGAGCGTTAATTATAACGGAACTATGGAGCAGTGGGCAAAAATACTAAATGCTTCAGACTTGACTGCCGGCTGCTCTATAAAAATAATTTGTACCGATGGGACGATAGATCTTTGATTATCGATTTACAAAAGAGGAATTATGAGTAAATATCCGCAAGTGTTGCTATTAGGTAACGGAATAAATATAAGTAATGGTTGTGAAACTTGGGCGCAGTTTTTGGAAAGCATAAAAGATGACGGTTTCGATATGGAACTCAAGGATTTAAAAAGCCCGATGCCTTTACAAGCGATACTGGTTAGCGGTAATAAATTGGACGTAAAGTTAAAAGAAAAGAGCAAGGAGCTATTGCCTGTCGGAGATTTGATTGATAAAAATGTTGCTGTAAAAGATATTCTTTCTCTTGATTTTGACGAGATTTTAACGACCAACTATACATATGAACTCGAGCAAGCCGCCAATGATAACAAGCCTTTAAGCATGAATGAATTAAAAAAAATGAATAAACATGCTCCCGGTACGAAAGCGGATATGAAATATACAATAAATTCATATAATGAGGTCACTGTCGGTTGCGAACAAAGGCGGATATGGCATATCCACGGCGAAGCAAGAAAACCCGGCAGTATGGTTTTAGGGCATTATTATTACGGAAGAGTTGTAAAAAAAGTTATTGATTTTGTAACGGACAAGCATGATTCATATTCGTCAGAGCAAAAGAACGGAAAAGATTTTGTTGCAAGCAGTTGGATTGATTCGTTTATAATGGGTGACGTGTATATTCTTGGTTTCGGTTTTGATTTTTCGGAACTTGATCTTTGGTGGTTGCTTAACAGAAAGTACAATGAAAAAGCAAACCACGGAAATGTATATTTTTATGAGCCCGAAAAAGAATCTCAAATAGAAAAAGTTAAATTGTTGAATTTGTTGGGCGTAAAAGTGGAATTTTTGGGCTTTAAGGATGAAGAAAAAGACGACAAAGAAATAGCCGATTATGTTGGGTTTTATAAAAAGGCTTTGTCGGACATAAAAGAAAAAATCGAAAAAAACAAACCTGCCGAGGAATAGAATATCAGATTATTTTAAAAGCCGCCGCAAGACCAAAAATCTTGCGGCGGCTTTTGTGCGTGGTTGGGTGTGGTATTTTGCGGTGACAGTCGCCCACTTTTGTGATTTGATTGCGATTGGTGTACGCCTTCGGCTGGATCCTTCGTAAGTAGGGCGTTGGAGTAAGGCTCAGGATGACAAGGTAGGGCGTTATTATGCGACCGTTGGTCGCTATTTGTCCTCATCCACCGCAAGCGGTCCCCACTCCGCTTACGCGCGGCGCGCCCCTTTTGTCGCTTATGCGACATTTCCTCCGTTTTGCGTGGGAATTGCTCCGACGGGAGAAACCTTTGTATTATTGATTGCGATTGGTGAATATATTCGCGCACCCACCAAAAGTCGGGCTATAGGTCGATTATTTGAGTTATGAGGCTGCTTCGAGTGGGTGGGGGAGCTTAAGGGGTTTGTGGTGGTTGCCGCCATGCTCGGCTTGTGTGCGGAGCGGTTAATTCGTAACGACTTACCAGCGGTTTCGGACGTGTTCGGCGAAACCGATTTTATCTTTAATTTCGATAACTCTGCCGTCGTCAAGCATAACCGTGCCCGAAAACAGCCCGAAAACCTGATGCTGATTGCTCGATATTATAAGGGCGTTGGCGTTATCGAAACGGTCGATCAGCGGAACAAAAGACAGGTTGAATCTGCCTTCGTCGTCTGTAAAGGTCCATAGCGACATATAATCGAAGCCCTTGCCGCTACTGTTCTTGGGAATATTGAAAACGACCTGATTGAGTTTATGCGCTTTTCCGTCGTAAAACAGCATGTTTTCGGATGCGGCGGAGGTGTTGCCGAATCCGTAACCGATATTGAAACCGAATTTTACGTCGTCTATAAGACATTGCAGGCTGCCCCAGTACCACTCGTTGGAATAAGTCCACACGCCGCGCCCCCAGTCGAGGGTGGCAAGCGAGTTTTCTTCGCTGAAAACGTAGCGGTTTTTGCCGATAGAGCAGTAGCCGCGCGCGGTCATCGCGTTGGCTTTGACGTTGTAATAAAAATGTTTCGGCTTGTCGAACGGCGTGGCTATAACCATTTTGTCGCGAGGTTCGTCGAAAAGTTCAAATTCGCAGGTAAAATCTTGTTTTTTGTCAAACTGTCTGAACGTAAAAGTCAGCTTGCGAATGCCGTTTTCCTGCGCAAAGCACCCGTCGACTTTTTTATCTTTATAACAGACCGTGCCTGTGCGGTAGTCTGGCGTAAGCCCCACTTTGCCAAAAGATAAGGCGTGCATAGTGCTCTTCGTTATATATGTGCGTTTTTCAAAATCAAGAAAACTCACAGACGCCAAAGACATGTACGAGTTGTCGTCAATGGTCAGGCACACGCCCTGTTTGCCGTTGGAAATAAAATAGTAATCCCATTCCTTAATGCGCAGTTTGCCGGCTTTGATTGCCTTTCGGTCGTAGATTTTTACCGCTTCGGTGGCATATCCGCATTCGGTAAGATTGCCGTTTTCGTCCAGAAGATTGCCCGAGCTGAGTATTTTTTGCATTTTTTCCCTCTCAAAACGTAAAGCAGTAATAAAAGGCTGCTCTTGATCTGTAATATACCATAAAAAAACCGCTTTGTAAACGGCAAAGCGATTTTTCCATATGTTTTTCACTTAGATTACACGCGCCTTACAATACGCGTTCTTTTCGGCGTTTTATTTGTTTAATTGTTAATTTTTGCGGCTTGTTTTGCTTGTTTTTGCCGAGCGTTTAACGTTTACGTTTATGCCGCAAAACAAAATTATGCGCCGACCGAAGATTTCAGGCGTTCGCGTTCGTACTGAACGGTGTACAGGTTATAATACTTGCCTTTTTTGGCGATAAGTTCGTCGTGCGTGCCTTGCTCGATAATTTGCCCGTCGTCCATAACGATTATAACGTCGGCGTGGCGAACGGTGGAAAGCCTGTGCGCGACGATCAGCATAGTGCCGTGGTTCATCATTTTTTCCAAAGAATCGCGGATGAGCGATTCTGTTTCGGCGTCGATATTTGCCGTCGCCTCGTCAAGAATCATAACGTCGGGTTTGTGAATAACCGTTCTTGCAAAGGATAGCAGTTGCCGTTGCCCCGCAGAGAGGTTGTTTCCGCGTTCTCGTATTTCGTGGTCAAGCCCGTCGGGCAGACGCTCGATAAACTTATCGGCGTTTACGTATTCGCAGGCGTGCTTTATTTCGTCGTCGGTAAACTCACCGTCAAGCGCGATATTGCTGCGGATCGTGCCCGAAAACAGGAACACGTCCTGCAACATTTGCCCGATGCGCCGCCTTAAACTCGAAATAGTGTACTCGGTGATGTCTTTGCCGTCAACGAGTATCTGACCTTTCTGAATATCGTAGTTGCGGCACAGCAGCGAAAGTATAGTTGTTTTACCTGCGCCCGTCGCGCCGACGAACGCCGCCGTTTCGCCTGCACGTATTTTAAACGATAAATCTTTAAGTATCCATTCGCCGGGTTCGTACTCAAACCACACGTTTTTAAACTCTATATCGCCGTGAATTTTTTCTGTATCGGCAGCGCCGGGGGTGTCGTTAACCGTCGGTTTTTCGTCCATAATGATAAAAATTTTCTCGGCGGAAGCGAAAGCCGATTGCAAAAAGTTGAATTGTTCGGCAAGGCTTTGTATAGGGTTGAAGAACTTGGATATGTACATGTAAAACGTAACCAGCGTGCCCGCGGTGATTGTCTGACCTAAAAACGACGCGCCGTCGAGATAGCCTTTTCCGCCGAGGTAGAAAAGACACATAACCGAGGTAACGTAAAGCATATAGACAACCGGTCTGAAAATGCCGAAAACGAATAACTGTCTGAAC
>CAKQKA010000109.1 GCA_934247855.1 uncultured Clostridia bacterium
GGACTTACCGATACTTCTGGTTCGGTAGATATCAAAGCAGAATTTTTAACCGAAAAGCCCGCAGAACCGTTCGGATTCGGTACGTTTACCGATATGAACAACGAAGGTTACACCATAACCAAAGTTGACGGTAAAAACGATACATGGCGCGTCGTTTGGGGCGAAAACCGCGTAAGCAACTGGGCAAAAGCAAAACTTTCGGTAATCGCTTACGACAACGAATATAAATTTTTGGCATTGACCTTCAACAGCGCGAAAGCGAACAAAGTCGGCGTTTACGTCAACGACGTTGCATGGAAAGCTCATACCGCGCTTGCGGTCGGCACCGATACATGGGTGTTGAGCGTTCCCGACGGAATGAGCGGCGATTTCGACATTATATTCTACTTTGACGGCGGCGCGGATACTTCCGGTGACGTAACGATCAAAGCTGAATTCCTTAAAGAAGAACCTTTCAATGCCGAAGCGATTACGCCGAGTTCGGGCTTTACTGTAACCGCTATCGATAACGGATATAGCGTAAAATGGGTTATGCCTAAGTCTGACTACGTCGCGATGAATATAACCGGCAGAACGGAAGAGCAGACCTATTTCAATTTTACCGTTAAAGTATTGTCCGACGCGGAAATCAAGTTCGGCGTTTATGCAGACGGTTATTCCAATTCTCTGCTGTCGCAAAGAATGTTGAAATCGGGCGGAAAATATTCGTTCAGCGTTTTAATGAACGAAAAAGTTCTTAAAAACGCTCAGCTCCGTTTCTTCCTTAACTTCGGCGTAGACGTAGGCGGCGAAATCGATATTACCGATATTTCGTTTACCAAAACGCAGCAGGAAGAAAAGACAGAACTTCCCGAAGCTCCGTTCGGCTACGGTGAACTCGAACCTTACGGCACGGAAGGAGCAAACAGTTATACCATTACGACTGTCGGCGAAAAGCAGTGGAAAATCGCTTGGAACGAAAACCGCGCAAGCGTATGGGCAAAAGCAAAAATTTCCGTAACTTCTTACGATGCGGAGTACAAATATATCTATCTTACTTTTGCAAGCGAAAAAGCAAGTAAAGTAGGCATTTACGTCGGCGGCGTCGCTTGGAAAGGTCATACCGCTCTCGCAATCGGCAACGACGTATGGACGATTACCGTACCCGGCGGAACAAGCGGAGATTTCGATCTCGAGTTCTATTTTGACGCAGGCAGCAGCAATACGACCGGCGAAATCACAATGAAAGTGGAATTCCTTAAAAAATTGCCCGAAACGCCGCTTGCTGTCGGCGAACTCGAACCTTACGGCACGGAAGGCGCAAACAGTTATACCATTACGACTGTCGGCGAAAAGCAGTGGAAAATCGCTTGGAACGAAAACCGCGCGAGTGTTTGGGCTAAAACCTGTCTGCCCATAACTTACAACAGCGAATACAAATACGTTCGTCTTACCTTTAACAGCGAAAAAGCGAGCAAGGTCGGCGTATGGCTTGACGATACTCAGTGGAAAGGACATACTGCGCTTGCGGTCGGCACGGATGTATGGGTGCTGACCGTTCCCGACGGAACAGCGGGCAAGTTCGATATGATGTTCTATTTCGACGCGGGCAGCAGCAATACGACGGGCGAAGTTACCATGAAAGTGGAATATCTGAAAGACAAACCCGCAGAACCCGTAAAAATCGGCTCTATGACGGCTTCTACAGGCTTTACCGTAACCGAAACCGACGGCGGATATAAAGTCGATTGGGTGGCGGAAGACAAGGGCGCGCATTGTCCGCTTGCCGTAACCAACTGGTCGAAAGAGTACGCCTATTTCAATTTTACCGTAACAAACACGGGCAGTACGGCTGCTAAACTCGGTATATACTGGAACGGTTGGAGCATTTCTTTGCTTTCGCATACCGAAATCGCCGCGGGCGAAACCAAAACTTTCAGCCTTGCGTTGCCGCTTGATAAAATCACCGTTACCGATTTCGATATTTTGTTTTTTATGAACTACGGAATAAACGAGTCGGGTGAATTCACCATAACGAATATATCGTTCAGCAATACTCAACAGGCGTAAAATTATGAAATCCGTTATAAAAAAAATAACGGTCGCGGCTTCGGCTTTTATCGCTGCGGTATTGTCCTTGGGGTTTGTTCCCGCGGGCTTTACGAGCGTAAAAGCCGCCGATACTGCGACTGATACCGAATGTTATAATTCTTCCGCTCCGCTGGCTCTTGCTCCCGCGGTCGTAACCAACGTAAAATCTTCTGCGGACTTAGTTGCGCTTAATTGAAGTGTTAAAAGTTCGGCATACGTTTCGGCGGAGCAAATGAATTCCATACTTTCTAAAAAAGCGGGCGAACTTACCAAAGAAGAAACTTCGGTTTTAAACAAAATGCAGGATGCCTACGAGCTGTTAAGCGACGACGAAAAGTCGCTATTGACTACGACAAAATAGTTAAACTCAAGCGTCAGGCGGGCGAACTCGGCAAAGACAGTTCGGGATCGGCAACGAGCGATTCGGGATCGGCGACGGACGGTTCGGATAACTCGTCCGAGCGAAACGGCGGCGGGTGCGGGTACAATTCGGCGGCAAGTTTGGCTTCAATTTTAGCAGGCTTTGCTCTTTTGAGCGAATTGCATTTGACAAAGAAAAGAGTTTTTAATTTAACGAGGTATTGGCTATGGATAAGAAAATCAGCGTATCTATAATAGGTTGCGGCTCGCGCGGGCTTACCGTTTACGGCAGACTGATGCACGGAATGCCCGATAAGTTTGAAATTTTAAGCATTTGCGACAGTAACGCGGACAAACTTAAAAATTGCGGAGACGAGTTCGGTATAGATATAAAAAATCGTTTTTTAAGCGAGAAAGAATTTTTCGTTAAAAAGCGCAGCGATCTGCTCGTTATAGCAACGCTCGATAACGACCATATCAGAATGGCGAAAAAGGCTATTTTGCTCGGCTATAAAATTCTGCTCGAAAAGCCTATCTCGGATAACGCCGCCGAACTTAACGAACTCAGTCGTTTGGCGAAAGGGCATAACGCGTTCGTAATGGTTTGCCATGTTTTGCGTTACACATGGGCTAACCGTACCATTATGGAAGTGCTTAAAAGCGGCAGACTCGGCAAACTTATCGAAATAAATCATACCGAGCAGGTAGGGTTCTGGCACTTTGCGCACAGTTACGTTCGCGGAAATTGGCGCAATACCGACGTTTCCGCACCGATGATTATGGCAAAGAGTTGCCATGATCTCGACCTGTTGCAGGAATACGCGGGTTCTCCGTGCAAAAAATTATCTTCGATAGGCGACTTAAGTTGGTTCAGACCGCAAAACGCACCCGAAGGCGCGGCGGAGCGGTGTATTTATTGCAAATATGCCGATAGTTGCGCGTACAGTGCGAAGTTGAAATATATTACTTGGTGGAAAGAAGCGGGGTGCCCGCAGTGCTGGCCTTACAACGTGCTTTCGGCAAAACCGCTTACCGAAGAAATCGTTACGGACGCATTAAAGAACGGACCTTACGGCAGATGCGTTTTCGCTTGCGATAACAACGTTGCCGATAATCAGCTTGTGCAAATGGAATTTGAAAACGGGGTAAGGGCAACGTTCAACGTAACCGCATTTACAAAATACCTTGGCAGAAAAACCACGTTTTATTTATCGGGCGGCGTGCTTGATTATGACGAGAGAGCAAATACCATAACCGAAATGCCGTTTGTCGCCGGCGACGTCGTTCACGAATATAACGCGTCCGACGAGTTCGGTCACGGTGGCGGCGACGTTGGGCTTGTGAACGCCTTATATTCCGCTTTGACCGACGAAAACACTCCCGTCGATACTTCGCTCGATAATTCGATAGAAAGCCACCTTATGGCTATTGCCGCCGAACAATCGCGCCTTGCGGGCGGCGAAACGGTGGAAATAAGAGACCTTAAGAACTGATTTTGTTGTTAAAATAAATCAATAATCGAATACCAATTTCCTTATATAAAAAATCCGCGAAAATGTCGATAATCGACCTATACGCGGGTTTTTTGTTGTAATCACGGTAATTCTGCCTATGCATGTTAAAAACATAGTGCCGTAGTTTTTTTAACGAAACGTAAGAAAACATAATAAATATAAGTGAGACATGTCGACTGTTGCAGAAATAAATACTATTTTTCAGACAGCGATTTCCAGCCGTTTTTTATTATTCGGAGCTTTTAGTTGCGAAATATTTTTTGTCAAATGTCCGTTTTTTGCGTTTGAAGATGAAGGTGGATGTAGTGGATAGGACGGCTTAAAGTCGGGGTAAAAGTCGATTATTCGATGTTTTTTTATTTATTGTGTGTTTGTCGTTTTTCGCAAAAGTGAGCCTATACGGAAAAATTACGAAGAAAGTTGTTATTTATCGCGGAGAAAATGCAACTCTCGAAAACGGAATCGAATACAGAAACGTCGAAGAGTATTTGAAATCGTTCCGTTGAAATCGCGAAGTGCGTGGTTCAAAAACGGAACGGAAAAAGCGAGAAAACTGAAAAACGAAAAGTCAAAAC
>CAKQKA010000110.1 GCA_934247855.1 uncultured Clostridia bacterium
TCTATCAACGCTAAATTCATAACGGAATATCTTCCCGAGGCGAGCGGGGACGCGGTAAGAGTTTACCTTTACGGACTTTTTGTCTGCTCGGGTACGACGGAACTCGAACTTGGCGATATGGCTAAAGCGCTGTCTCTTAAAGAAGAGGACGTTATCGATTGTTTCAGGTTCTGGGAAGAATACGACCTTGTTGCGATAACTTCCGAAGAGCCGTTTACCGTAAGATACCTGCCGCTGTCGCAAAACGGAAAACCGCACAAATTCAAACCCGAAAAATACGGCGAATTTACCGCGGCGATACAGGCGCTTATGCCCGAACGAATGATTTCTACATCGGAATATACCGCCTATTTCAATATAATGGAAGAGTATTCCATAAAACCCGAAGCAATGCTTATGATTTGCAAGTATTGCGTGGATATCAAAGGTAATTCAATCGGATATAAATACATAATCACCGTGGCGAAAGATTTCGCCTACCGCGGAATACTCACCACCGAGCTTATTGAAAAAGAGCTTAACGACTATGTTGCGAGAACCAACGATATTTCGGCAATTTTAGGCGCGCTGGGTTTAAAACGCAAGCCCGAAATAGAAGATCTTCAACTGTTCAACAAGTGGAGAAAAGAACTCGGTTACGAACAACGGTTTTTGCTGTACGCCGCAAAAAAATGCAAGCGGAAAAACACGAAATCGCTGGACGAATTTATTCTCGAACTGTACGGCAATAAGATTTTTACCGCCGACGAGACAGACAAATACCTGAAACAGCGCGACGGTTACCGCGATATTGCCAAAAACGTTTGCCACAACCTGTCGGTTTACGTCGAAGTGCTCGATACCGTAGTAGAAAATTATATATCGCCATGGCTTGCGCGCGGATACGACGCCGACACGCTTGAATTTTTGGCAAACTACTGCTTTAAGAAAAACAAACGCAGCCTTGCCGACATGAATTTTCTTATAGACACACTGTACGATAAAGGGCTGGTTACCCTTTCGAGTATTGCAGAATACGTTAAACGCGGCGCAATGACCGACGAATTTATCCGCAAAATGCTTTCCGCCTGCGGGCTTGACAGACGCCCTACCGAAAGCGACCGAAACACGCTTGCCATATGGCAAAACTGGGGTTTTTCGGACGATATGATTAACGAGGCATGCAAAAGAGCGGCAGGCTCGTCGCGCCCGCTGATTTACGTCAACGCGATACTGTCTAACTGGAAATCGAAAAATATATTCACCATAGACAAACTTACCGACGACACGAGAGGCGGCGCTGCGGATTCTGTTTCCGCCAAGCCCGCTTTCGATAAAACGCAACACTTTGAAAACGAAAGAAATTACAGCAAGGAGGATCTCGACGCACTGCTTAAAAACGTCGACGATATCGATTTTTAACGATATCGGTAAATTTTTATGTTAAACAACGATTCTCTTTATTCAAAAATAAGACATATTTACGAAAACCGACGGATTGCCGCCGCCGATAAAGCGTTTTTATTAACGCAAAAGCTGAACGCAGACAAAGCGTTCGCCGAAAACCTTGAAAAATTGAAAAACGCTAATTTTTTGCGGCAAAAATATCAGTTCTCGGGCGATAAAGTTCAAGCAGAAAAATACTCGGCGGAATACGAAAGACTAAAAAAAGAAAGATCGGAAATACTTAAAAACAAGGGCGTGACCGAAACCGACCTCGTTGCCGAATACGAATGTAAAAAATGCGAGGATACGGGCTTTTTGCCGGGCGGCGGAACCTGCCCTTGCTACTTTGAGACGCTAAACGCAGCAATAAACGAACAACTTGGCATCGTAAAACCCGATCTGCCCTCTTTTTCGGATTTCAGAACGCAAACCGAGCTTGAAGAAAAAGTTAAAGCAAAACTGATTTCTTACTGCGATAAATTTCCCGAACTCTCCGTCAGAAATTTAGTTTTAACAGGCAACACGGGCACGGGCAAAACGTTTGCCGCCGGCTGCATAGCAAGCGCGATCGAGGCAAAAAAACACAGCGTGGTATTTTTGACGGCGGTTAAAGCCAACGATTTGTTCTTAAAATATCATACTTCCGATCAGACGGATCGGAAACTCGTGTTCAGTCTGCTTACCGATTGCGACCTGCTTATTATCGACGATCTGGGCACCGAACCGATTTTACGTAACGTTACGGTGGAATATCTTACTTCGGTATTATCCGAACGCCTTGCAAACAAAAATCCGTTTGTAATAACGACCAATTTAACACCCGAAGAAATGATAAAGCGGTATACCGAAAGATTGGTAAGCCGCCTGTCCGATTCAAGCACCGCCATTATACCGTTCAACGGTAAAGACAAACGGCGCGGAATATAAAAAAACGAATAAGGGAGAAGAAGATGCCGGGTTACATCATTGCCGTACTTGCTATATGTATTATTTCAAGCGCGACGTTCACGATAGTGTCGTTTAAAAAGACGCTCATCAATCTGTACTTTAAAACATTCTCGAGCGTAATGTTTACGATATTGGGCTTGTTATCGCTTTATACGCTTATTTCGCACAGCCATGAACTAAGCGATAATCGACTTATAGGCGGGTTTTTTATGGTTTTAGGCTTGATTATCTGCATGGTCGGCGATATAATTTTAGGCTTGCCTAAACTTGAAGAAACAAAGAACGGTTCGGCCGCGGTAATAATCGGCGGCGCGTTCTGGTTCTTTGTCGGACACGTTTTATACTGCACTACTTTAATAGTGCTGTTCGGCTTTTCACCCTGGGTTATAGCCGTGGTTCTTCCGCTTTGCGCGTTGTATACTTTCGGCAATAAAAAAATAGGAAGACTCGATTATAAAAACCTGACGGCGGGCGTGCTGCTTTATTCGATGATAGAAAGTTTATCGTTTGCCCTTTGTTTTGTTTCGGTACTCACCGATTTTTCGGTAAGCGCGCTGATTCTTACCATTGGTTTTACGCTGTTTTATATATCCGATATGGTGCTTATGCACAACTATTTCGGCGAAAAACGCAGAATGATAAGCATTTTATGCCATTCGACATACTACCCCGCGCAAATTCTCATTGCACTTTCGATTATATTTTTAGTTTAATAAGATGTTTAAAACATGCAAAAACGGCTCTTCCGAAAAAGTTCGGGAGAACCGTTTTTTGATGTCTTTCGGTTATTTTCTGCGCATGTTTTTAGAGAAAGCAAAGACAGAAAGCGCACCGCAAACTACAATATAAATGCCGATAACCAGCAAGTTTAAACCTAATCCGTCGGTTGAACCCGCAAGAATCTTGCGCCCCGCTTCGACGGCGTGCACGAACGGCAGACAGTTCGCAATGACTTCAAACCACTTACCGACAAGACTGACATCGAACCAAGTACCCGAGAGCCACGCCGAAAGGTTTGTAAGCAATGCACCGCAAAGACCGCCTACCTGTTTCACCGTTAAAACACTGCCCGCGGCAAGCCCTAAAAATATGTACAATAACGACACGGGAACGATAAAAAGTGCGGCTATAAGTCCGTTAACGCTTATTTGAAGCCCTAAAACAATACCTAAACCATAGCATACGAAAGACTGAATAAGCGCCATAGGCAACACCGGCAATGTATAACCTAAAATGAAATCGATCGTGCGCATAGGCGTTGAGCAAAGACGGGCGAGCAGCTCGCTTTGCCTGTCCTGCGCGATGAGCGTTGCCGAAAACAATGTTAAAAACGACAAACCGAATACGGCGATACCCGGCACAAGCTGCTCGATTTCAAACATAGGAACGGGAACGTTAGCCTGAATAGCCGAAAGCAATAAAAGCAATATCACCGGGAAACCGATACCGAAAATAAATGTAAGCGGATCACGCAAAACCTCTTTTGCCGTGCGCTTTGCAAACATTAGCATTCTCATTTGCACTCCTCCACTATTTTAATAAATGCGTCCTCGAATTTATCGGTATTTGTTTTTTTCATTAGCTCTTTTGCAGTGCCGATATCTATAATTTTTCCGTTTTTCATAACGCAGATTCTATCAGAAAGGTTTTCCGCTTCTTCCATATAATGCGTGGTAAGAACGACTGTTACCTTGCTCTTAAGCTCTTCGATAACCTTCCACAATTCGCGACGAGCAAAAACGTCAAGACCTAAAGTCGGTTCGTCCAAAAACAATACTTCGGGCTCGGACACAAGCGCCATCGCGATACTGAGCTTACGCTGCCACCCGCCCGACAACTTTTCCGCCGCCTTTTTGCGGACGGATTCAAGCCCGAATTCAGCAATCATTTCTTCGGTTTTTTTAATTCGCTTTTCTTTATCGAAGCCGTGCGCGCCCGCCATTAAATCGAGGTTTTCTTCCACCGTCAACTTCTTTGCGACTGCCGTTTCCTGCGGGGATATGCCGATCTTTTGCTTAACTTTGTCCGCTTCGGTAATGATACTGCTACCCAGCACGAACGCATCGCCCGAAGTAGGCAAAACAAGACAGGAAAGCATTTTTACAAGCGTGGTTTTGCCTGCGCCGTTTACGC
>CAKQKA010000111.1 GCA_934247855.1 uncultured Clostridia bacterium
CTATTGCGCAGAACGGTTTACCGCCCGACCAGTCGTAATATTTTTCGGCAACGGAGAAAAACCCTTTCCAGGATCCGAGGTCGGATAGCAAAACATTTTTTGCGGCGGCGAATCTGTCGAAAACTCCGCCTGCGATGAAGAGCATATAAGTCGATTTTGAAACTGGGAAAACAACAAGTTTATCGTCGACCATTCCGTCGCTTAAAAAATCGGGTACGAAATTGTCAAGTTCGGACGGGGAAAAATAATCGTTCCAATTCAGAAGATTATTCGCGCCCAGGCTGCGCGCGTCGCTCGAATGACAAAAGAATAAATCGGGCATTTCCTTGGAACCCGCTTTGCCTGTTTGCGCGTCTTTTAATTTTCTGCCGATCTGCGAGGCGTTTGACATCAGCGTGACGTTTATAATGATGCCTTTGTCTTTGCCGACGGTCGAGTTGAATTGTTCAACGATGTCGTTCATGGGCGAATTGACCTGTTCGCCGTAAACGTGCCACATAGTAAGAGTCGTCGGTTTTTTGGGGTCAAGCAAAGTGTTGTCTTTATTGCATGCCGTAAAAGTAAAGGGTACTGCGAGTGCCGTCGCGATGGCGATAAACAATGAAATAATTTTTTTGACTTTACATCTCATATCGATCTTCCGTTACCGGTTACATGAGCATTTGCCCACCCGATTTTAAAAATTTTTTTAACTTTTTTTCGGTTTTCCCCACCTTTTAGCGGTTTGGGTGGGGGAATTTTTATTGTATTTTTGATATACTCACGATGCTTAAAACGTTGCATGTACGAAAAGAAACGTTGTAAGTGTAAACAGTATATCACACATACGCGCCAAAGTCAATTCGCATTTGCAATAACTAAAAAAAATCATACATAACAAATGGACGTAAAAGGAGTTGCTATTATGACACACAACGCAAAAAAAACCGGTATATTTATGCTTGCATTGGGGCTGGCTATGTGGCTTACGGTAATTCTCGGTATGGCATCGGTCAACCCGCAGACGGCTCGCGCCGAAACGACGACGATCGATACGCTCGAGGTGGCGTTCAAAAAGGTAAACGCAGGTGACAGTCTTGCCGCCGCGTTTGAATTCGAGGATGAAACGGAAAAAACGCTTAAAGTTCCTGCCGGCGCAAACTATACAGCAACGCTCATGTTCATATCCAAAAACGGGCAAACGACAACGTTGTGGAGACAAGACAGCGCGTCGTTTCCGTGGAGCAGAGTTGAAGATCAACTGATCGAGCGGAAAGTTACGTATTGCATCCGCGTCCGTTTTGCGACGAAAGAAAACTATACACTATCCAAAGATGTAGACGCGCTTAAAAGAAACATGAAGGTTTCCGGCGCGGAACTCGGCAAAGGCAAGGATATAGAATTTTGGGAGAGTGCCGGGCAAAACCGCATTTCAACAACAATAGATATGGATTTTATCATTTCCAGAGGAATGAATTATTTCGGTTATCCGCGATACATATCTCCCCGAATTAACGAAAAGGTAACGGGCAAAATCGGCACGGATTTTACCGACACGGGTATATGGATCAGCGGCGCGCCCGCTCCTTATACTTACGAGGCAAAGATTGCGCCCGTAGGAACGGAAATTCAGACGGTCAATGTTTTTGACGAATCTACTTGCTACTATCAGATACTCGCGGTGAACGCTATGGATAGCGGAACGATGTACGTCACCGCAACGGCGGCGGACGGGCAGACTTGCGATATTCCCGTCACGATTGCAGCCGTATCGGGCGGACACGAGCATACATGGGTTGAACAAATCGAGAAGATAGATTTCGAACATCACGGCTACACAAAATGCACCGATCCTGATTGTCCCGGCGTTGCCCCTGCTTTTGACAAAGACTCGCAGTATGCAAGCCACGAGTTCTATTCGGGCTGTAACGTAAAGTGCAAAACGTGCGGCGATCTCGGCAATCCCGACGCAAAGCACAATTTCTCTGCCGTTGCGAGCGATGACGACGCAACTTGCCACGTGTTTAAGTGCGCTTGCGGCGAAGTTGAAAAAGACGAAAACGGCAACCCCGTTAAAGAAAAACACAGCGGCGGCATTCAGACATGTTTAAGCGGCGCAAAGTGCGGTGTGTGCGGAGCGGAATATCTTGCCGCTACGGGGCATAAGTACAAATTCAGGTCGTACGGGAACGGAGACGGTACTTACACGCACCTCGGATTCTGCAAATATTGCGGAAATGAAGATACCACTTTGAGACATTCTCCGAAAGGCGGCGTGGCGACCTGTCAGGAGCGTGCAAAGTGTGATTATATGTTTAACGGCGACGTCTGCGGTTGCGAATACGGCGAATTCAAAGCGCACAATTTCGTGGGAGGAATCTGCACCGAGTGTTCGTCGGGCGAGTATATCAGGGAAGTAGAAATAGACGTACCCGAATTCTATAAAGGAATGGCATACAACCCGTTGTTTTATCCCAACGTCATTAAAGGCAACGTCATTCCCAAGGGGGATATTTACTATAAGGCGTCTTTGGATCGCGACGGAAACGACTATTTGTGCAATGCTGCCGACTGCGACGAAGTGAAAATTACAAATAACAGCGTAATACTTTACGCTTTCAGACCGCATACAACCTGCAAATTCCCCGAAAGTGTCGAAGATCTCAATGTCATCTTGACTAACGGCGAACTTTTGAGTAAACAGATAAGGGAAAGCGACGGAAGTCTGGTTATACTGGTATTATTGCGCGTTGAAAACGCGGTGCAATCATTAGACGTCGAAGTTTCTCAACCGCTCGCCGGAAATCCTCCCGAAACGCTGAAAATCACCGAGAAAAACGGATGTGAGGTGACGATAGACGAAACAAGCATCGCTCCGTTGATTGATGGTTTGTTTTATATAGGCGTTCCGTGCGAAGTCAAATTTACGGTTAAAGCGCCGGAGGGAAAAGTTTTTCCGGTTTTGAAAGCATGGAACATCGACAAATGGCTTTGCGATTTCAACATTACTACGGGCTGTAAGTTAATGAGTTATGAACAAAGCGCGGATTTTACGGAATTGACGTTCACCGTGCAAACGCTGGGAGCAACCGATTGTCTGCACGAAAACGTGACGATGAAAGAGGCAGGAAAACTTGCAACCTGTACCGAAGACGGAGTGCAGGATAAATATGCCTGCTCGGGTTGCGGAAAAGAGTTTTTCGACGCAGCTTGCACTATGCCGTGGAGCGACTCGGCGGCGAAGTTACCCAAAAAGGGGCATAATCCCGGTTCCGAATATAAAGCAGAAAAAGATAAGCATTACCGCGAATGTAAGACCTGCGGCGAGAAAATGGACGAAGCCCCGCACGACTTCGGCGCGCTTGTTGCGCAAACCAACCCCACCTGCATGCAAAACGGTGTGAAGGCGCATTATGAATGTTCGGCGTGCAAAAAACTTGTCGATGCGGATAAGAACGAAACGACGCTTGAATCTCTGATAATCCCCGTCAACCCCGACGGCGGACACAATTTCGGCGCGTGGATAAACGAAGTCCCCGCAAGCGATACGGCAAACGGTGAAAAAGCTCACAAGGATTGTCTGATCTGCAACAAGCACTTTGACGCAAGCGACAAGGAAGTGTCTGCCTTTGACCTTATAATTGCCAAAATCGGCACGCACAAAGTAACCGTAAACGGCGAAAACAAAATTTATGACGAAGGCGAAAGAGTTACCGCGATTGCGGACGATCCGGCGGACGGCAAAGAGTTTGCAGGCTGGCAGGACGAAAGCGGAAACATCGTCAGTACGAACGCCGAATACACTTTCACCGTAACGGAAGAAACAATTCTTACCGCCGTATATAAAGACATGCCTTCGGGCGACGGCACGGGTGACGGCGAAATTGCTCCTCCTGCCAAAAACGACGGACTTTCGGGCGGAGCGATTGCAGGCATTGTAACAGGTTCGGTAGCGCTCGCAGGGCTCGGCGGATTTGCGATAGTCTGGTTTGCGGTGAAGAAAAAAACGTTTGCGGATTTAATCGCCTCATTCAAGGGTGCTTTTAAGAAAAAATAATAAAAACAACGGTTTTAAGTCGTGGATTTTCGGCGATTTTGAATAAACAAGTAAAATTTAAAAGGAGTAAGACTATGAAAAGTAAGACGTTTCTTACAATTATAACGCTGGCGCTGACGTTTGTCCTTCTCACCGCTTGCGGCAAGGGAGGAAAACATAATTATTCGGAAGAATGGAGCAATGACGAGACTTATCATTGGCATGCATGCGCAGACGATGGCTGCAAAGAAATCAAAGACAAAGCCGAACATTCCTGGAACGGCGGCAGCGTGTCGGTTGAGCCGACCACGGAAAAAGAAGGCACTATGGTTTACACCTGTACGGTCTGCCGCAGAGAAAAGACCGGGAAGATTGATAAACT
>CAKQKA010000112.1 GCA_934247855.1 uncultured Clostridia bacterium
CAATATGGTGGACTGGAAATGGAGCGGCTGGGCGTACGATCCCAAGAGCAGTGAGATAACATCAGAAACGTATATCGCGTTTGCACCTGAGGTTGTCTATTATAAAGGCTGGTTCTATATGTGCGAATCGCGCCGCGGGCAGGGACATTATTTCTTCAGAAGCGACAAACCCAACGGACCGTTCACTCTTATATCGGGCAACCTCGCTATGGGCATCGACGGATCGTTCTATCTGCACGACGACGGGAGTCTCTTTTTCGTAAGCGCGAACGACTCGCTGGGCTGTCTCACTTATTACACAATAGATTTTCCCGAAAATTCGAGCGGAGTTCCGTCAGTTGTTTTAGGTAAAGCAAACAAGATTACCGAAGCGTACCTGAACGGTTGGACGGAAGGTCCGGGTTATTTCAAGCGCAACGGCTACACCTACCTTACTTACACGGGCAATCATGTAGACAGCGCAGGTTATAAAGTAGCGTATTCGGTTTCCAAGGATAATTTTCCGTTTACGGGTTTGACTTCCAAATGGTACAACACGACGCTTATTTCCACCGGACTTGATAACGAAGCTCCTTTAGGCTACGGTGCAAAGAACACCATAAAGCAGGTAAGCAATTATCGAGGATTAGGGCATAGCAGTAACGTAATCGGTCCCGATCTCGACGGTATATACACGGCTTACCACAACGCAAACAGAATTAACTATGATAATACAATGGTTGCAAGTACGCGTAAGTACAACGTTACCCGTTATTTTACGAACGGTTCGTACGTGCTCACCGACGGGCTCGGCAACTATTCCAAAGTAAAACCGACCGCTGCGACTTATTCCGCGCGTGCCGAACTCGTACAAAACGGCGGTTACTGTCTTTCAGCCGAAAGCACCGAAAAGGTTTTTACCGCAGAGGTGAATTTCACGCTCGGCGCGGGCAAGGGCAATGCCGTATTCGGTTTCGCCGATGCAAAGAACTATTCGGGCGTATCGGTCGATAACGGAAAACTCGAATATTTCACCGTTAAAAACGGAACGAAAAAGCCCGGCGGTACGGTAAACGTGCCCGTATCCACAAACGCAAACGCAGTGCATACGGTAAAACTTGTAAACGGAAGCGACAAAGCCGAGGTTTATTACGATAACGTCCGCGTTATTAACTCAAACGAAGTATCGTCTGCGGGCAAGATCGGCGTATCGTCCGACACGGCGTATACTTCGGTATATTTCTCGAACGACGCGTTCGGTACGTCCGATTTTGAAGCTGTAAAAGACCTTACCGGTAGTTTTGCGGCAACGTCCTATCTTAAGGGCGAAAACCGCGGGTATTCTATCGCCAACGCAAGAACCGTCAACGACGGCGTTCGTCAGGGCGAAAAAGAATACACCGTTTATTCCGAAGAGAACGACGCAAGAGCGCTTGTGCTTGAAGCGGGCGATTGGGTTAAATACCTTGTAGACGCTCCGTACGACGACGATTATTCGTTATCGCTTACGGTAGGCAAACAAAGCAAAGGCTGCGTGTTCGAGATCATCGTGGATAACGAAACGATAATCAAAGCGGAAATTCCCGACGATACAGAATTCGGCGATAAGGATTACGCAAACGTAAACGTAGGCAGTTTTCATTGCGGAAAAGGGCTGCACACTCTCAAAATAAGAGTGTTCGACGGCACGCTTGACGCGCTTAACTTTTACACAAGCAAAAACGGCGGCGAGTTAGGGCAGGTTACCGATAATTTCCAGAGTAAAACGACCTCCGTATTTACTCAGAAGGTAGGCACGAAAGCGTCGTTTTCGCAAGCGGGACTTATGACTAACTCTTCAGATGAAAGAACTCTTCTTTTAACGGGTAATCGCGGAACTGCAAATTACGAATTTTCGGTTAACGTAAAGATTTTGTCGCAGGCGGGAAACGGCGGTATATTGTTCAGAATGAATAATTTCTCGCACACCGACTATAAAACGACTTCGCTCGGAACTAATTTCGACGGATATTATCTGAGCCTCGGCAAATATCTCGTAACATTGCAAAAACGTTCTTACGGCAGAGAAAATATCAGCCTTGGCGGCACAAAACCCGCAGCTGAACTTTCTCTTGCGAACGGCAATCAGGTAAGAGTTACCGTTTCTTGTAAGAATTCGAAAATATCTGTTTACCTGAACGGCGAACTGTTTATCGACGTGGTCGATACGGAATGTTTCACAAGCGGATATATCGCTTTTTATGCGGAAAAAGAATCCGGTTTCCTCTTCAGCGATTACGAATATTACGAAATTTAAAAAATCGTTTTAAACGATCAAAATAAAGATCAAGGAGAAAAAAAGATGAAAAAGACTAAATTTGCAGCACTTGCATTATCCGGCATACTGGCATTATCTGCATTTTCGGCATGCGGAGGCGGCGGTAATAAAAACAGCTCGACCGAAAACCCCAATGAGTGGAACTCGCTCGACAGCGGCGAAACCATTCAGCTTGTTTTTGCAGGTCGTGACGTTGCCACCGAAAAAGCAAACTACCAGGCATTTGTAGACGAATTCAACAACACGCACGACAATATCGTTGTCGAACTCAGATGGTGGGATTCGGGTTCTGCATACAACATCGCGCTTGACGGTATGGGTGAAAATCTTCCCGACGTGTTCATGCTCAACGATATGATGTTCTCGTCCTATGCGGTTACGGGCAAACTTGCCAACGTAAGAGGTCATCTCGACGAAAGCGTTATGTCCGATATGTACGAATCGGCTTGCAACGAATATTATTACGATCACGCAACCAAAAAGATCGGTAAAACCGAGAATGCCGCGCTTTATGGACTGCCCAAGGACAACGGTCCCTACGCTCTTGCTATAAACGAAGCAAAACTCAAAGAAAGAGTTAACGAATATAACAATAAAGCGGCAGAAGCCGAAAAGATCGATTTGAATAAGGTTTTATCTACTACCGAACCGATGAAATTCAGCTATTTCCTCGAACTCGGTAAAAAGCTGAAAAGCGTAATTCGTTCTAACGAATATGTTCTTTCGGGATACGATATCGAAAGTACCGTTTACTCCAACAACGCGAACTATTTTACAGATGACACGGCTGCTACTTCCGCAATCGATTCGGATAATTTCGTAGGAGCTATTCAGTTCATTCAGAATCTCTATAAAGAAGGTATTCTTCCTCCCGCAGGTTCGATTTCTTCCGCCGAAACTCAGTTTACCTCGGGCAACGCTCTCTTCTACTACGGTGCGGTAGGTCCTTGGAAAACCAAAGATTATTGGAAAACTTGCTCTTTCGATTGGAACATTCTCCCGATGCTTTGCGGCGATGCGGAAGGTTCGGTATCTACCTCTTGCGTAGGCAGCATGGTATATGCTATTTCCAACAAATGTAAATATAAAGACGCAGCTCTGGAAGTTGTTAAATATTTCTCCACCGACGTATCCGCTCAGCGTACACAGTATGCCAGAGGTCAGTGTATTCCTAACCTTTTAAGTCTTGCAAACGAATATATCACCGATTCTCAGGGCTTCATAGCAAAACAGGCTAAAGATCAGGGCGCATCGCAGGCTTATCCCTCGAACAGAGGCGTATGGGTAGACGGCGCAGGCAACACGAAGAAAGATGCAAGCGGAAACGATTATACCGATAAGATTACCGGTAAATACAGAGCCGCAAGCTATACTTTCGACAGCTTATGGCAAACCGAACTTAACCAGTTTATGTCTGGTCAGATAGGCTCTTTCGGTTCTTTCTGGCAGGCTAATAACGGCAAATGGGTTGACGTTAAAGCCGCTCTTACGTCGTATAAATCGACGATGCAAAAAGCTCTCGACGACAGCCGCGAAATTCTTGACTTTATTAAATAAACCGATCATTAAGTTTATATATCGAACTCACTGAATTCACTGCGCGCCGCATTGCGGCGCGCAGAACAACAATAATAAACGGAGAAATTGATGGATAACATGACGAACGGGTGCGGAGGTCTTAGCCAAACTCTTCCGGATAAACCGATTAAACGTAAAAAAAGTACGCTTAAAAGAAGAGAAAATCTTACCGCGCTTGCATTTATTTCGATTAAATATTTCGGGTTGATTGTTTTTACCGTATTGCCTGTAATATTCGCCATATTGTTTAGTTTTACGAATTATTACGCAAGAATAGAAACAAAACCCTTTCTTTCGCGAATAGGCGACCTTTGGTGTGGCTTTGACAATTATTCAAAGTTGTTTACCGATGAGGTTTACAGCGTTCCTTTCCTCAGGGCGATAACGAACAACCTTGTTCTTGTTATCAGCG
>CAKQKA010000113.1 GCA_934247855.1 uncultured Clostridia bacterium
GGTTTTTCCAAAAGACGCCCTGTTTATTTCTGCAAAGAACGGTAAAGGTCTTGACGAATTGCGCGAGCGTATATCAGAATTGCTTATGGTGAATTTTTCCTATTATGATTTTAAAGTTCCGTATGCAAAAGTCGTAGAATTAAGAAAAATTCTTCCCTTTGCCTGCAGTCAGACAATTGAATATTTCGACGATTATGTGCAGGCGAAAGTTATTATACCAAAAAAATACGCTTCAATGTTTAACGAATTTATAAAGAATATTTAGTTGAAACTTTTATAGATGATTTCATTGATTCGAATTTGTTTATGTAATATATCTTCAAGCAAGGTCGTCTGATTTATAGCTCGGTCAAGATTGTGTTCAGGATATAACGTTTTAAAATATATGTTACCTGCATAGTAGTCCGTTAAAAACCGACAAGCAAGTTCAGCTGTTACATATGCGGGAGCCGAACTCAATGCATTTATTTCAACTTCGGTTAAAATATGATTTATGCCCGTGGCAAAGCCGTTTGTAAATGATTTGAATTTTTTGATATCGAATTGAATTTTACCCAAATTCGTTTCATCCTCACTTACCGTGCTCGCAACCGAGCGCGCCGAATCGCCGAAATCGTCGGTTATCTTACCCTGCATAACGGTATCGAGATCAATTACGATTATCTCGTTATCGGTAAACAATAAATTTGCGATTTTTGTATCGTTATGAGTTATTCTATCCGGTAAATCATTGCGTAATTTGCAATTTATTCTTTCAAGCAATGCTGATAATTTTTGAAATTCATTTTCGGCTTTGGTTGCAGGCGAACTGTTTTTAACGAGTTTTTCATCGTGTAATATTTTTAATTTATCAATTCTTTTCGGAAGATTATGGAAATCGGGAATTGTCGGAATTAATTCTTCGGTCAAGTCGGAGCAGTCGTTTATGAACTTGCCGAAAGCATAGCCTGTAAGTTTTGCGTACTTACAATTTTCAGCATAATCTATACATACCGAGTTGATAATATATTTCATGCATCGCCAAAACGATTGAGTATCTTTATCGAATAATAAATATTGATCGGATATTTCATCGTCTATGTTTTTTTTCACAAAAACAAGCGTTGTAATATTTTTGCGTTTAAGATGCTCGCATATTTTGATTGCGTTTTTCATCATCGAAAACGGATCGTTAAAAACATCTGTATTAACCCTTTGAAGTATATAATTCCCTATGGATGATTTAACTATAAACGATTTATTGATATTTCCGCCGCCAATCGGGGCAATTTCTTTTACTATTGCATTTTCTAAAAAAGCCTGAGCGATTTCAATAATTTGCATAAAAAAATCTCACAACATCATGTTATGAGATTATACTTTATTTTGTTTGATTTTTAGTTTATTATTTTAGTTCTTCAATGGCTTTTTTATAATCGGATTGACCGAATACAGCACTACCGGCTACAAGAATATTTGCGCCGCACGCCGCAACCGCTGCGGCGTTTTTTGCGTTTATTCCGCCGTCAACCTCGATTTGAACTTTCAGGTCGTGTTCTTTTATATATCGGCTCGCAACGGTAATTTTATCGAGAACCGAGTCGATAAATTTTTGACCGCCAAACCCCGGAAAAACACTCATAATCAATAATAAATCGCATTTATCGATACAATCTACAATTTTCTCAAAAGGAACGTCGGGATTGATTGCAAGCCCGCGTTTTACTCCGAGATTGCCTATTTGTGCCAATGTATCGGCAAGTCTTTCGCCGCACGCTTTATAATGCACGGTCAAATAATTTGCTCCTGCTTTTGCAAATTGTTCAAGGTATCGCCAAGGCTCTTCGATCATAAGATGAACGTCAAGCGGAAGATTTGTATGAGGTCTTATATCTTTGACCATTTTAGGTCCGAACGTAATGTTTGGCACAAACATACCATCCATAACGTCAACGTGAATAATATCAGCGCCGCTGAGAGTTATATTACGAACTTCTTCGCCCATGCGTGCAAAATCAGCCGATAAAATCGACGGCGCAATCAATGTCTTACTGTCATTCATTATATTATTTACCATACCTGTTTTTATATTCGGTCAGAACTTCGTTATAAATTATTCTGTATCGTGCATACCTGTCGGCTGAGAGTATACCCGATTCAACGGCAGCTTTTACAGCGCAATCAGGTTCATCCATATGCGTACAATCGCCAAATCTGCAATAATCTGCATATTCTTCATAGGGTTGGAAATTTAAAGGTGCATCAAACGGCGTTACGTCGGCATAAATCTCGGAAAAACCTGGTGTGTCAAAAATTGAAAATAGCTCGGTACGCAGTATTTTTGAATAAGTAGTCGTATGCCTGCCTCTGCCGCTTTTATTTGATAATTTACCGGTAAGAAAAGATGAGCCCGTCAGTTTGTTTATAAGAGAAGTTTTGCCCACAGCCGATTGACCTGCGAACGCAACGCTTTTCCCTGACAAAAATTCTTTTAATTTCTTTATGCCGGAACCGCTTTCAGCCGATACCGAAAACAAATTACGCAAAAACGGGTATTCTTTTTCGATGTAATTATAACATTCGTTACTTATATCGCTTTTATTTACGACGACAGCATATTCTATATCGGCATAATTAGCCGATAGAAGCAGTTTGTCCAAAATCAAAAAATCGGGTGCAGGTTTATCGCAAATAACTATTACCAGACATTCTACGTTCGCTATATTCGGGCGCGTAAAGCGCGAAAAACGCGGATATATGCGGGTTATTGCTCCGTTTTCGACCTCGACAAAGTCTCCGGTCAGAATGTCGTTTTTTCCGTATTTAATTTTACCGCGCGCCGTAATGTCAAAAACCATTCCTCCGCACTCCACCGAATAAATCCCGCTGCGCGCACAAACGATCTGCCCTTTAATCTTTGTTTCCTCCGATATGCTTATTTCTGAGTTGTCCGCAAGCACCTTCGATGTCACTGCCCATAAGTCGGCGTACCGTTGCCGATATTCCGTATTCGTTCAATTTGTTGCAAAACGTATATGCCGTTTTATCGTCCGTGCGTTTCAGCCCCGTTTCTTTTACTTCGTTCAGCCTTATAAGGTTCACATGGCAAGGCAAACCTTTAATCAAGGCGACGAGCCTTTGAACATCTTCGTCGCTGTCGTTTACGCCTTTCACTAACGAATATTCAAAAATGAATCTTCGTCCTGTTTTCTCAAAATAGTTTTTACAGCCGTCAAGAATTTGCCGTATAGAATATTTTTTAGCGACAGGCATGATTTCGCGGCGCTGCTCGTCGCTTGTTGCATGCAACGAAATAGTTAAATTTACAGGTAATCCTTCATCTGCAAGCGAATAGATTTTATCAACGATGCCGCAAGTCGAAAGGCTTACGTTTCTCGGGCTGATATTTAAGTTTTCAGGTTTTGCAAGTTCGCGAATAAATTTTACAACGTTATCGTAATTATCAAGCGGTTCGCCGCTGCCCATCAATACCAAGTTTGTTATAACGCGTTTTTTCAGCGTTCCGCCGCAATCTCTGTTTACAGCCGCAACCGTAAACAGCAGTTCTCCGACCGTAAGATTTCTTACAAGTCCGTTTAGCGTCGAGGCGCAAAACTTACACCCCATTCTGCATCCGACCTGAGTCGATACACATTGCGTTTTGCCGTATTTATAAGACATTACAACGCCTTCGACAACGTTTCCGTCCGAGAGTTCGAACAAATATTTTATCGTACCGTCTTTTTGCGAAACAATCTTTTTTATAATTTTTACAGGCGCGTCACAGTATTTTTCTATCAGTTCGGCACGTAATTTAGTCGATAAATCGGTCATTTCCGAAATAGACAGACCGCTTGCGAAGTTCCTGTATATTTGCCCCGCACGAAATGCAGGTTCGCCCATATTGCCGAGTATTTTTTTTAAATCGGCTATATTATAATCGTACAAATTCGACATATACTCACCTGCTTATTGTTTTTTTACGCATAAGACACACATAAAATCCTGCGCCAAGGCTGATATGTGGCAAAAATTGTATTCCGAATTTTGTTTTTTCGCCGTTAAGCGGGGATTTAATATCGCAAATTTCAAAGCCGTGTTTTTCGGGATTAAACGCGGCAATCGTCAAATCGTTTTCTTCGTTAAATACGCTACAGGTTGAATAAACAAGATAACCGCCCGCTTTTACATATTCGGAACAGTTTTTTAATATAGCAACCTGATTATCGTGCAATTCTTTGATATCGGAATATTCGCGATTGAGCTTGATAT
>CAKQKA010000114.1 GCA_934247855.1 uncultured Clostridia bacterium
TTATTATAGTTCGGTTCGCGCGATTGCTTGAGGGCGATTTAGCCGACGATTTGTGGAATGGGGGATATGTATGAACTTTAGGCATGAAATGCCGCTTTTGAGCGTTGCCGAAAGACGGGATTCTTTCGATGAGGTTGCGCTAGGGTATGATGAGCAAACGGCTGTCGCCGAGGCAAAGCGTTGTTTGCATTGCAAAAATCCGCTGTGCGCGGGCGGTTGTCCGGTAAAAATTCGTATTCCCGATTTTATCGCCGAGGTTGCGAAAGGCGATTTTGCAAAGGCTTACGATATAATTTATTCGTCGAATAAATTGCCGTCCGTCACGGGGCGCGTGTGCCCGCAGGAGGTGCAGTGTGAAAGCAAGTGCATTCTCGGAATTAAGGGCGAGCCCGTAGCGATAGGCAATCTTGAAAGATTTGTTGCCGATTGGCACGATAAACAAAGCGGGCGTAACGGCGACTTGTCGTCTAAGCTTTGCGGGAAAGTTTTTGATAACGCAGTAATTTTAGATAATGCCGAAAAATCGGCAAACTCAAAAATTCGGGTGGCGGTAATCGGTTCCGGACCTTGCGGTTTGACCGCCGCGGGTGAACTTGCCGAACGCGGTTACGCCGTTACCGTATTCGAGGCATTGCACAAAGGCGGCGGCGTTTTAAGTTACGGTATTCCGTCTTTCAGACTGCCGAAAAAAATCGTCGGCTCGGTTATCTGCGGACTGAAAAACAAGGGCGTGGAGTTTGTTTATAACGCCGTTGCAGGCAGAAGTTTTACTATAGAAGATCTGAAAAAGCAGGGCTATAGGTCGATTATCGTGTGTAGCGGGGCGGGACTGCCGCGCTTTATGGGTATCGACGGAGAGGATATGGGCGGCGTTTGTTCTGCTAACGAATACCTTACGAGAATTAATCTTATGGACGCTGCAAGCGCGGCGGCGAAAACACCCGTTATGCGCGGCGGCAAAACCGTCGTCGTGGGAGGCGGAAACGTTGCCATGGATGCGGCGCGCGCCGCTTTAAGGCTTGGTTCAAAGGTAACCGTGGTTTATCGTCGCGGCGAAAAAGAACTGCCTGCAAGAAGAGATGAATATCTGCACGCAGTGGAAGAAGGCGTTGAGTTTTGTTTTATGACAAATCCCACGAAATTTATCGGCGACGAAAGCGGCAGACTTACGGGTGCTGTTGTGCAAAAAATGCAGGCGGGGTTGCCCGATGCGTCGGGGCGCGCTTCGCCCGTGCCGATTAAGGGCAGCGAATATGTTATAGAGTGCGATCAGGTTATTATGGCTTTGGGTACGTCGCCTAATCCGCTTGTTAAAAAGGCGATGGACGGCGTGTTTGATAACCGCGGCAGAATCAAGACGGACGAAAACGGACGGACGAGTTTGCCCGGTGTGTTTGCGGGCGGCGACGCCGTTTCGGGTGCGGCAACGGTAATACAGCCGCAGCTGCAGACGAATATTTAAAAAATAAAGAAAACGATATATAAAAAGGAGCAACAGATGAACGAAAAAAGACATTTCGGCACAAGCAAAGATGGGTTTGAAATTAGTGAGTACATACTCGATAACGGACTTATAGAGGCACATTTTCTTGATTACGGGTGCATAATCAAGAATGTATTCGTTGCGGGAAAAGACGGCAAAAAGCGCGACGTCGTTTTAGGGTACGACGATCTTAAATCGTATGAAGAAAACGACGGTTACCTCGGTGCGTTTGTCGGGCGCGTTGCGAACAGAATTAAAAATGCCGAGTTCACGCTTGACGGCGTAAAATACAGACTTTTTGCCAACGACGGCAAAAACTGCTTGCATGGCGGTAAAAAAGGATTCGATAAAAAGTTTTTTGAAACCAAAATCGAGGACGATTCGATAACGTTTACTACTTGTTCTTTTGACGGCGAAGAGGGGTTCCCCGGCGGGCTTTCGATAGAGGTAAAGTACACGCTTCGCGGCAGTGCACTCGATATAGAATATAAGGCGGTTGCCACTGCCGATACGCCTGTATCGTTTACAAACCACAGCTATTTTAATCTGTCCGACGAGGAAACCGCATTGAATCATCTGCTTTCGGTTAATTCGGATTTCATCACTCCCGTTAACGATACGCTTATTCCTACGGGCGAATTATTGTCGGTTTCCGATACGCCGTTTGATTTCAGAAAACCGCAAAAAGTGGGGCTATATATCGATTATCCGCATAAACAGCTCAAAATCGCAGGCGGTTACGACCATAACTTCGTGCTTAAAAACTACGGCAGTTACGAAAAAGTCGCAACGCTTTACGCCGAAGATACCGGCATTTGCATGGACGTATTTACCGATAACTTCGGTATGCAGGTTTATAGCGGCAATTTCCTGAACGGCGCGGTCGGCAAGAACGGTCGCATATACGGAAAACGCGCGGCGATTTGTCTTGAAACGCAAGGTTTCCCCAACGCCGTAAATCAGGTTACATTCCCGAGTATTATTGTTAAAGCGGGAAAAACCTATTCAAAACGCACGACTTACGCGTTCAGCGTTCAATGAAACGCGGCGACGGCGAGTATGACGGAAAAAGACGAAAAATTTTTCGATTTCTGTTTCCGGTCGATTTGAAATGTAACGTTTGCGATCGTGAAATTTTCAGCGGGTATTTTTGCGAGGAATGTAAGAATAGCCTTCCGTATAACAACGGAACAATTTGTGCGCACTGCGGCAGACATATCTTTAACCCGGAAGAGCGGTGCTTTTCGTGCAACGGTCGCGAAACGTATTTTACCCGCGCAAGAAGCGTTTTTATGTATGAGCAACCCGTGCGCAAGCTGATTACCGGCTTGAAATACGACGGCAAACGGTATCTTGCGGAAGTCCTTGCCGCCGAAATGGCAGAGGTCTACTATTCGTCGTTTTTCAATTCGGATATTATCGTATATCCCGCAATGAGTGCGGAACGGCTTAAAGAGCGCGGCTACAATCAGGCGGAACTGCTTGCTAAAGAGTTATCGCTGCTTGTCGGCGTGCCTGTTATAGACGACGTTTTCAAAAAAGTAAAAGAAACCGCACGGCAGGCAACATTGGATGCAACAGCGCGGCGCGCCAATTTGGTCGGTAGTTTTATCGTAAACGACAAAGCGGAGATAAAGGATAAACATGTACTTCTGGTCGACGACGTTATGACTACGGGCGCAACCGCCGAAACGCTTTCGCGCTTACTTATAAAAGGCGGCGCGTTGTCCGTTGACGTGCTTACCGTGGCTTCGGTCGCAAAGGGAATAGAGGGCAAAATCAATAACGAAACATAAAAAGCGCGGCTGAAAGTCTATCGCAAAATGTGCGATAATCGACCTATAGCCGCGTTTTTACTATATTTTATTTGTTTTATAAGTTGCGAATAAAACGTTGCGGTGTGAGTTTTTTGCTCAAGCTGCGGATTGTTCTATGGTTACAAGCCCCGTGCCGTTTAAGAACTCAACGATCTTTTCGGCTTGAATGGCATAGCCCGCAACGTAGTCGCCGCTGTCTGTTTTGCTGCCGGCGTAATGAATGGCACAAATATTAAGCGATAAGTCGAGGATTGCACCGCCGCTGCTGCCCGATTCCGTGGGTGCGTCGTGTTTTAGTGCAGGGAATTTCACGTCCGATTGCTCTTCGGTGGCGTTACCCACCGTGATTTGTTCGTAACCCAAAACTTTGCCGAACGTTATGGCGTTGTTTTGCCCGAGTGGTTGCCCTATGGAGATGATTTCTTCGCCGACGGCGGGATTTGTCGTGCGGAGCGTTAAAACAGACAATCGATTGTTCGATTTTCTGAATTTTATAAGCGCAAGGTCGTAACTTGCCGCTGCTGCAACCATTTCCGCAGAGTATTCTTTGCCCATATAATCGATTGCGGTCAGCGCAAAATTGCTGTAGTTCGTGTCGTTAAAAATAACATGGTTGTTTGTGAGCGCGTAGTAGTATCCGTCGTTGTCGGCAAAGATAATTCCGCTGCCTTGCCAGGACTGTTTGTCCATAACCCACGGTCCGAAAGTCTTTTTCGCCGTCGCTATGATTTTGATATTGCCGTGCATTTTGTCAAGCGTAACGGTATTTACTATTTGCGGGTAGTTTACGGGCGTTGTATTGCCTGACGGCGCGCAGCCCGAAAACAGCATCGCAAAAACCAATAAAATAACGGAGATTGTTTTTGTAAATAATGAATTTCTTGTCATAACATTACTCCGTTT
>CAKQKA010000115.1 GCA_934247855.1 uncultured Clostridia bacterium
ACCGACTGCCGAATATTCCTCTTGTTCTTTTGCCGCCAAACTGCCGTTTTCCGACTTATAGCCGGGGTTTTGATCGGACGAAACGATAACGGTAGTCTGCCCGATTCCCGATCTGACGGCAGCTATGACCAAAAGCAACAGAACAACCGATATAACGCAAATGTAAACGATTATAGCTGCTTTGGAGGTAACGATTTCCAGTATCGTATCCTTCGCCGAACATAATTGCGATAAATCGCAAGATAATAATTTCATATTTTTCTCACCAACCCGTTCGCGTTAATTAGTTTTTTCGGAATACGACTTGTTGCCGTTCACCGTTTTGCCGCCGTCGACGTTAAAATCCGACATTTCGAGTTCTTTCAGCGTTGACATGATTTTATCGGCGTCTTCACCGAATGCATTATCGATTTTCTCTTTCAACGATACCTGATCGTCGGCAAGTTTCACTGAAATAAATGCAGACGGAATAATTCTTTCGGCTACGAGATAGTCTATCATAGAAACGTCGTCTCCGCCCGCAGATATAAACCATGCGGCATATTTTTCCATACCCTGCCATTCCTTATTGCCGACGGTAAACGAATCAGTTTCCAGTTCTTTTTCCATTTTGTCGATACGCTTCCACGCATCCTCCGACACGCTGACTTTATTCTGTAAATTGACCGTCATCGTTTTAAACTGATTGAATCCTATGCGATCAAACTCATTTACGATATAAGCCTTTTGTTTTTCGTCGGCGTCGATAAGCAATAGTTGCGCGCATGATAAAAATTCTTTCGGAAGCGCGGAAAATCTTACGTTCTCGTCAACCACGCATACTACGTAAACGTTGGGCGTAATTTCGATATATCTCGTTTCGTCTGCGGATGTGTACAAGCGTTTTTCGCTATCGGGCGAATTGAAATAAGGCAACAGTTTATTCAGTACGTTGCAGTTCTTTTCGTTTACGCGGTCAAGCAGACAAACGACAATCTCGTCGGGATTTTGCGCCGCATAATCCGCCATACTGGTAAAGGCTTCGCTTGTAAAAAGTTCGTCCGCAGTGCGATTACCGACGGAAATAGAGATGACCGAACGGGCAAAGTAAGACGAGACGGCACGCATAACGGCTTTACGCTTTTTAACGTCGTTTGCGATTATAAATTTTGAAGAAGCGAAAGAAGACAGTACCGCTCTCAGCTCGTTCGTGGCAAGGATAAAACCGCTTTCATCGAGATATTTTTTTAAAGAAGTTAAAATACTTTCGGCGGTTATATTCGCGTCGAACGCAAACACGGCGGAATCGTTTTCGACGATTTCTTCCGTATCGTCGTCCGTTTCTTCGGGAATTTCCACATCCTTAAATACTTCTTTTGCGGAGTCGTTTTTTAATACGCGCGCATTGTTGTATTTTTCGGCTTTGATCTTCTTTAATAAATTTTCGACTTCCGCGTTGCGTTTTTTGACGCCGTTTAAAATAGCTATACCCGCAATCAGAACGACGTGGTTCAGCATCATTGCGAAAATAGTAAGCGTCAGCGAAGTATCGAAAAAGCCGAACGGCAGGTTATTGGTTACCCAGACCGTTATAAAACTTATATCGACCAATAGCGTTGCGATAATCATCGCCCATGCGACTATAGAAAGTTTTTTACTGTTCTTCATTAAGTTTTCACCTTCCTCAACATAATATCCGTCCGACTTGATATTGCTTTTCCAAAAGAATACGTCGGTTGCCTTCTTTATATCCGGTCGCGGCGCCGCGCCGGAAATTCTGATAGTTCTGAAGTTGCTTTCGTCGCCTGACGATTTGCCCACCCATATTTTGCATTCGCCGCGCTCGCTGACAAAACCCTTATCCGAAGAATATCTTTTGAAAGCTTCATCGTCGACGAAAATTTTTATATACGTACTTTCAAACGGTTTTAGTCTGACTTTTTTAAACGCGATAAGTTCTTTTTCCGCTCTCGGCGCGCAAGGCGTAAGTTTATTGACTCCCGCATAAACCTGCAGCGTTTCGGTAACCGCAAACTTGCTTTCGTTTTCTGCCTTTACTGTAATCTGCGAATTGCCTGTCGACACTATGGTAATTTTGCTTGCGCCGTATGATAAACCGAATCCGAAAGGATATCTGACCTCCAAGCCCGAGCCTGCGTAATATTTGTACCCGAAAAAAGTACTCCGACGGGTGTTTGCAAGGACTTCGCTTTTTTTGATATTGCCGAACAATTCGTCGGCATGATCGTAATAACTGACAGACAGTCTGCCCGACGGATTTACTTTACCTATAAGCATATCCGCAAGCGCATTTCCCAGCATTTTGCAATTACTGCGGGATAAAAACATTCCGTCGCACGCTTTGTCGAAACTCATATCGAGAGGATTATTACCAATGACTACCGCAACGATTTTTTTCCTGAGCGACGTAAGTTTATCCAGCGCCGCAAGTCGGTTAGACGGCAATTCCGTCGCCCTTCCGCGTTTTCGCATGTTGTCGATAAAAAACAATATCGCGTCGCTCTTTGCTATATCGCAAAGCTGCTCTTTGTCCAACAAAACGCCCTCTTCGTTTGATGAGTCGTAACCGTCGTAAAATTTACTTGTAATCTTATTATCGCTCAGTGCTTGCTGCAAATCGCCGACAACGCAGTTGCCGACAACGGCGAGTCTGACTTTTTTTACGAACGGCAACACATTCTCGTTTTTTAATAAGACGACCGATTCTTCCGCCACCTGTCTTAAAACGTCATCTTCTGACAAGTTAAATTCACCGCCCGGCGGGACCTCTTCGCCCTCGAATGCCGTGTAAGCGTTAAAGGCATTGTCTATGGTTTGTTCGTCGATTATTTCGTTCTTTTCTATGGATTGTCTGACTTTTTCTTCGGAAATAGCTCCGATTTTCAGCAATTCGTTTGTTTTAAGCCATTCGTCGTAAGCGCTTTCGGCATAAAACACATCGCCGTCCAACACTCTTCGCCCATGCCTGATTTCTTCAAGCGAATCCGCACCGTCGGCGGTCTGCGAATATTCGTAAGCAGGCTTGAAAACAGCGTTGAGCAGTTCGGGCAGCTTGTTGTCGCGATCGATTTTTTCGTAAATCACGGCGGGAGCGGTTTGCTTTTTAAAGCATGCGAGCGGTTTTATAAACGTTTCGGCGATCGATTTTTCATCGAACGACTTATCGCCCGTAAGCATGCTTTTTTTCAAGCCGAATCCTCCGATCGTCGGCTTTACGCCTGCAAAATAAACCCCGCGGCTTTCGGCGGCAACAATTTTTGCCGTTTGATGAGCGTCCTCTGAATAGCCTTCGGCAGAGAGATTTACCCGCGGGGCAAGCGAAGGCATTACCATCGCTGCGCAACCGTCGCGATTTTTAAATGCGACCAAACTTGCTGCTTTTGCAGCCAGGTCTTCGTTCCAGGTATCCAGCAAGCTTTCCTGTGAGAATAAACTCTCGCCGTCCGCTCCGCCTGATTCCTCAAAATATACCGGCGGTTTCGCATCTCTGACTTTATCCAGTTTCACTCGCTCGCTTTCGGACAAAAGCATCGCGAGTTTTTCATGGTATGTAAACATATGATCTTTATTATCCATAATTACCCGATCCCCTTGTCCGATGTTCTGTCGCATGATACAACGAGTTTTCTTTTATCGCATTTTACGTCGACTTTTAAATGCGCGTTTTTCTTTCCCGAGCTGCTCTTTTTCTCCCCGCAGGTTTTGCAAACGCCGTTCGAGTCGTAATTATGCCCGGTCGCCTTACCGTTTATTTCGATTTTTTGCTCCTTACATGCGGGGCACTGATATACTGTTTCGCCGTCTTTAGTGCATGTCGCCGCGGTTTTCTTTATCATTTTGAATTGATTTACGACCGTAGTTATAGAATTGCTTGACGAATACGACCACTGCCCGCTTTCATGCACACACTTTGCATAATAGTATTTTTCGCCAACGTTGCAACCCGACGGAAGCAGTTTGTTAAGCTCCTGCTCGGTACCCTCGTAATATATAGTCTCGATTGTCGTACTGAAAGA
>CAKQKA010000116.1 GCA_934247855.1 uncultured Clostridia bacterium
GTGCAAAACCATATCGCCTGAGGGGCGCAAGACCTGACTGTTGCAGCAGTCGGGTCTTTTTTTATGTCCGAATGCGTAAAAATATACAAGAAAATCTGATTAAAAGGTGTTTTTATGCGACTTTGCGAAGTAAAAGAGGGTTCGACCGTTTACATAAAATATATAGCCATAGACAGCGGAGAGGGGGCAAGGCTTAACTCGCTCGGCATATCGGGCGGCGCGAAAATAACCGTGTTGCACGCCGACAAGAAAAACGGCTGCGTGGTGGCGGCGGGGGGCGATCCGATAGGGCTGTCGCGCGGGGTTTGCGAAAGGACGGAGGTGGAATGAATATCCCGACCGTTTATCTTACGGGCGTGCCTAATGCGGGTAAAACGACTTTATTCAACGGTTTGACGGGCAAAAACGAGCGTGTCGGCAACTGGTACGGCGTAACCACAAAAGCCGCCGAGGGGTATTTTAAAGCGAATATCGGCGATAAACCGACAAAAATCAGAATAATCGATCTGCCGGGCAGTTATTTCGATGATTACACGCTCGAGCAGGGCGAAACCGCCGATAAAATAACCGATAACGGACTTATAGTCGTTGTTTGCCCGGCAAACGATTTGAAGGGCGGGTTGAAATTTTTAAAAAAGGTAAGCGTCTTTAATTGTTCGGTCGTGTTTGTAATCAATTTTTATAACGAATTTACACGGCAAAACGGCAAAATCGACGTTAACGAATTGCGTTTGCTGCTCGGTATCCCCGTCGTTATTGCCGAATGTAACAAAAAATCGGGCGTAAATGCGGTAAAAAACGCCGTTTTAAGCACGATTCGTAAAAGTCAGCGTTTAAAATCGTTCGACGTCGATACAGCTGTCGCAAAAGTTTACGGTGGCAAAAGAGAATGTGTTATCGGCAAGGCGGATAAACTGCTTTTAAAACCCGCCGTTTCGTTTATCGTTATAGGAATAACCTCGGTTTTTGCTTTATACATGGCTTTCGGTCGGTTCGGAATAGGCGGGTTGCTTGAATTTTTAACCGAACTTGGGCTTAAGTTTTTAATAATAAAGCCGATAAGTTTTTTGTTGAATTTACTTAGCGTTTCGCCGTTTGTGTTCGGCGTAATAACCGAAGGTTTTATCGGCGGGGCGGTTTCCGTTCTTGCGTTTTTGCCTCGTCTCGCAGTGCTTACGCTGTATACATGCATCATAGAGGAAAGCGGAGTGCTTGCGCGTTTTGCCTTTGCAAGCCACGGGTTATTAAGCAAAGTCGGCATGACCGGGCGGGCGATTTTTACGCTTTTAACCGGCTTCGGCTGTACCGCGGTTGCGGTAATTTCATCGTGCGGGCTTGAAAATAAAAAAATTCGCAAACGCGCCGTTTTATCGCTGCCGTTTATCTCATGTTCGGCAAAAGTGCCGGTAATTGCATGGATTTCTGCATTTCTCGGCTCAAAGTACGGCTTTTTCGCCGTGCTGTTGCTGTGGGTGTGCGGGCTGCTTTTGGCGTTTTTGTTTTCCTTTCTTACGACTTTCGGCAGTAAAAAGCAAAACAATCTTATATTGGAATTTCCGCCGTATCGTATTCCGCAAGCAAAAACAATAGCAAAAAACTTGCAAAACTTTGCAAAAAGTTTTATAATCAGGGTAGGTTCGATAATAGCGTTGACCTCGGCGTTCCTATGGATTTTAAAGTCCCTTACGGCGGATATTTGTTTTACTTCCGACATGCGCGATAGTTTGCTTGTAAAAATAGCGGAAAAATTGCAGTTCGTTTTTTACCCCGCGGGTGTAAAAAACTGGCAGTTCGCAGTCGCCGCTCTTACCGGCATTTTTGCGAAAGAGAACGTTTTATCGGTGTTTTCGCTGCTCGGCACGGGTAATGCCTCGGCAAAAGAATTGTTTGCTTTCGCTTTGTTTTTCGCGCTGTATCCGCCTTGTATAGGCACGCTTGCCGCCGTTTTAAAACAAGAGGGAATAAAGAGTTTATTGCACGTCGTGTGTTTGCATTACACGCTTGCTTTTATTGCTTTTTATGCGGTATTCAAGCCGTATTACGCGCTTTTGCTTGCGCCGATTGCCGTTATTTACTTGCTTAAAGCGCACAAAATCAGAAATACAAATTGTTTACATAATGAGAAAGATAGATGTAAAAGAAGATTGCATGGTAAGCAGGCTTCTTATAGACGAATATAAAGGCGGACTAAAGTTCGGCAGACTTATGAAACTTTTCCGCGATAAAGATATAAAAGTAAACGGAAAACGCATTTCGGGCGACGTAGCGGTGAGTTGCGGCGACGTAGTAGAGGTTTATTTCGACGCCGAAGCAAAGAATTTGCCCGTAATCTATGCCGATGACGATATTCTTGTATGCGATAAGCCCGCTGGAATAGAAAGCGTTGCGTTTTACGAGCAGATACACGCCGTTTACGGCAGTGCGATTTTTACGCACAGGCTTGATCGCAACACTTCCGGCGTTATGATTTTTGCCTTGAACGAAAAAGCATATGCTGAACTGTTTCGCGGTTTCCGCGAGCGCACGTTCGATAAAGAGTATCTTGCTTGCGTATACGGGCATTTTGCCGAGCCTATAGGGATCTTAAAAGATTATCTTATAAAAGATGAAAAGGCGGGTAAAGTCAAGATCTACAAGGAGCGCAGAAAAGGCTCGCTCATGATCGAAACGGGATATAAAGAGCTTGCCCGCGGCGAAAAAACGTCGGTGCTGTCGGTGAAACTTTATACCGGGCGCACGCATCAGATCCGCGCGCATCTTGCATTTTACGGTCATTTCATAATCGGCGACGGAAAATACGGAGACGACCGCATAAACCGCGAGTTCGGCGAAAGCCGCCAACTTCTTCGTGCGGTGAAACTTGCGTTGCGGTTCGGGGTGGGCGATTATTTGTATCGACTTAACGGAAAATCGTTTACGGTTGAGGCAAACTGCATATTCAGGGGCTTAAGATAAACGATTGTTTTTGCGTGCAAAAAAGGGAGTTTGAAAGTCTGAAAAATTTTTAAAACTTTTTTTAAAAATTGCTGAAAAATAGTTGCATTATAAAATCATATTTGGTATAGTAATAGAGCGTTGAGCGGCACGGTGGTTGTAAGGCTCAACCAAACGGGAGCATAGCTCAGTTGGAAGAGCATCTGCCTTACAAGCAGGGGGTCACAGGTTCGAGCCCTGTTGTTCCCACCAAACATTTTAATATGCAATTTATGGAATATGCGGGAATGGCTCAGTGGTAGAGCGTTGCCTTGCCAAGGCAAATGTCGCGGGTCCGAATCCCGTTTCCCGCTCCATAAAAAACTCCGATTTTGAATCGGAGTTTTTTCATATCGAAATGGCGGAAAATTACTGGGAATTTAAGATATAGGAATTAAGTAAATTGTGCAAGAGAGGCTTGCACGATTTAGTGAATTGAATATTATTGAAGCGGCGTTTTTGTCTGATATGGATAGATAAAACGTCGTTTTTTTTCTCTAAAGTGTAAAATTTTTGATTTGTCAAAAAAGATACGGGAAAACGCCGGATAGATTCGACTCTTGCGGTATCGTTGCGTTGTCGGAAGGTAAAAAACATGCAAAATCCGCGAAATACGCTAACAGATATATACGCAGATGAAAGAATGATTTATTTGGAACAAGAACTAAAATTTTAAGAAGTCGAAGCGATTTTTTCACTGAAAATATAAGTGAATTGTGACGTAAAATCTAAAAACGATTGAAAAAGGTCGTTATATATGCTATACTATAAAAAACGATTGTCGGGTGGGAGAATCGATAGATATTCGGTTGAATGGCAGCTGAAATCGACGACGGCTCCGATCGGGGTTGCCTCCTGCGAAATAAGGATTTATTTGTCGACGGAAGAAGAGTTGAGCAGTTATTTAAATTAAAAGTTTGATTTGGCGCCGGCAGAATATTTGAGAGAGGAATTATGAACGGAGTAAGAGCAAAAAAAAGGAAATTGTCGTTAGTTACCGTTTTTGCTTTGATAGAAATAATAATCATTTTTCTGTT
>CAKQKA010000117.1 GCA_934247855.1 uncultured Clostridia bacterium
GTGCAGGACGTCGTTGCGGTTTTTTCGGGTTTGGCTTTTATAATAATCATAAGGCTTCTGGCAACTCGTTATCGTTGGAGTTTGCCTAAGGTCGATTTGTCGCGTCGTGAAATCGGCGGAGATAATAAGGAGGAATAAACATGAAAATGGATGCTATAATCAAGCCGTCGGCTGCCGTCGGACTTGAACTTGTAAGAAAAGATATTCCCGTTTTAAAAAACGGAGAAGCCCTTATTAAAATTCACTACACCGCGATTTGCGGTACGGACGTGCATATATACGACTGGAACGACTGGGCGCAAAAAACCATAAAACCGCCGCTTACGATCGGGCATGAATTTGTTGGCGAAATTGTGGAAATCAACGGTTCGACCGATTCGTTCAAACCGGGCGATATCGTCAGTGCGGAAGGGCACGTCGTTTGCGGGAAATGCCGTAACTGCCGCGCGGGCAGGCGTCATCTTTGCCCCAACACGCAGGGCATAGGAGTAAACCGCGACGGTATTTTTGCCGAATACGCGGCGATACCCTTGCAGAATTTATGGCTTACCGATCCCGAAATACCCGAAAAAATGTACGCAATTTTCGATCCGTACGGCAACGCAACGCACACCGCGCTTAAATTCGGCATGGTGGGCGAGGACGTTCTTATAACGGGTGCAGGTCCTATCGGTATTATGGCAGCGGCGATTTGCCGTCATGTAGGCGCAAAGAACGTTGTTTTAACCGATATAAGCGATTATCGCCTTGAACTTGCAAAAACCGTTTGCCCGTCCATTACCACGGTCAACACCAAGGAAAAACGCCTTAAAGACGTTCAGAAAGAAATCGGCATGACCGAGGGGTTCGACGTCGGTTTAGAGATGAGCGGCAGCGGCATTGCGTTCAACGAAATGGTCGATAACATGATTATGGGCGGTAAGATAGCTATGCTCGGCGTGCAGAATCCCGACGTAAAAATAGACTGGAATAAAGTCATTTTCAATATGCTTACCATTCAGGGCATTTACGGCAGAGAAGTGTTTGAAACATGGCACAAAATGACGGCAATGCTCAAATCGGGCCTGGATATTTCCAAAATAATCACGGCAGAGCTTAACTACCGCGATTTTGAAAAAGGTTTCGAGCTTATGCACGGCGGCAAATCGGGCAAGGTAATCCTTGACTGGACTAAATAATTAACGGAGCGAGGGAATATGATAGACAAAAAGTATTTTCAGGGAATTTTAGACGAAATAAAGAATAGCGGCTTGTGGAAAAGCGAAAGAATTATCACCACTCCGCAAAGCAATAAAATCGATACAACCGTGTCGAAAGGCGTTCTGAACTTTTGCGCAAACAACTACCTTGGTTTGGCGGACGACCCCGAACTTATCGCCGAGGCGAAAAGCAGTCTTGATAAATACGGCTACGGCATGTCAAGCGTGCGTTTTATCTGCGGTACGCAAACCATACATAAAGATCTTGAAAACGCCGTTTCAAAATTCCTCGGAACGGACGATACCATTTTGTACAGTAGTTGTTTCGATGCAAACGGCGGTTTGTTTGAAACCATAACGACCAAGGAAGACGCGATAATCTCCGACGAGCTTAACCACGCAAGCATTATCGACGGCGTGCGGCTTACAAAAGCAACTAAATATCGTTATAAAAACAACGATATGAACGACCTCGAGGCAAAACTGAAAGAAGCCGACGCAAACGGCGCGAAACACAAAGTAATCGTTACCGACGGCGTATTCTCTATGGACGGCATAATCGCCGATCTTAAAGGTATTTGCAACCTTGCCGAAAAGTACGGCGCGCTCGTCGTGGTGGACGACAGCCATGCCACGGGTTTTGTCGGCGCAACGGGCAGGGGCACTGCCGAATACTGCGGCGTTCAGGGCAGAGTTGATATCATAACGGGTACTTTCGGAAAAGCTCTCGGCGGCGCAAGCGGCGGTTTTACGAGCGGTCGCCGCGAAATAATCGATTTACTGCGCCAGCGCAGCAGACCGTATTTGTTCTCGAACACGCTCGCCCCGATGATTTGCGCAACTACTTTAAAAGTGTTGGAAATCATAACCAAGGACAGTTCTCGCAGAGATAAAGTCGTTGAAAACGCCGCATATTTCAGAGCCGAAATGGAAAAAGCGGGTTTCGACCTTGCGGGTAAAGACCACGCGATTATTCCCGTTATGCTTTACGATGCCGTTTTGTCGCAAAAAGTCGCCGATAGAATGCTTGAAAAAGGCATTTACGTTACGGGATTTTTCTATCCCGTCGTTCCTAAGGACAAGGCGCGTATCAGAACGCAAATGTCCGCCGCTCACACCAAAGCGGATATCGACGCTTGCGTAAAAGCATTTAAAGAATGTCGCGACGAAATCGGGTTTTAATAATTAAAATCGTTTTTTAATCTTCAATATAACTAAAAAGGGGGAATTGAACAATGAAATTATTTTTTGACATTTTGTTATATGTCAGTTTCTTTGTTTCAATTCCTCTTTTTATAATAGGCGTAGAGCGTTTCCCAAAATGGGTAGCGAGTATCGATCCTGCAAAATATAAAAGTAATAAACCGCTCGAAGAATATTTGGGAAATCAATTACTTCTTCGGGAGGGAAAGTTTGCCTTAATGGTTTTACCCTGTGCCGCTGTAAATATTCTATCCTTTCAGCTTGGTTCAATGCCGAAAGAGGGTGGCGAAATCGGTTTATTGTTTTTATTCCCGTTCTTTTTTTCGTATATCCTTTTCGGCTTTGGCGGCTTGTGTTTAGGGGATTATTTTGTAAAAACCGCATCTAAATGCGAAGTTTTTCAAAAAACGAAAAATCATGGAGCTTTTATTCATAATAGGGCCTATTGGGGTACGGGTATACTAATTTGCTTTTATTTTAGTTTAATCATATTCTTTACGCTTTGGCATTTGTTTTATATATTGGGCGTAATTTAAAAATTTCAGGTAACCTGTTACGCCGTTAACTACTGTTTTAAATTGTAAAGGGGGAATTGAGTAATGAAACTTTTTTTTGATATATTGTTATATATAAGTTTTTTTGTTTCAATTCCTCTTTTTATAATAGGCGTGGAGCGTTTTCCGAGGTGGGTTGCAAATATCGATCCCACAAAATGTAAAAGCGGCAAAAGAGTAGATCGATATTTAGAAAATCAGTTTTGCCTTCAGTATTGTAAAATTCTTTTAATGGTTTTACCTTGCGCCGCAGTGAGTGTTGTTTCTTTGCTGAACGGTTCAATGCCGAATGAACTAGAAGAAGTCGGGTTGTTACTCGGCGTACCGGTGTTACTTGATTTTGTCTTTTCGTTCATTGGAGGCATGTTTTTAGGAGAATACTTTTTAGCTACTGCATATAAATACGGAATTTATCAAAAACCAACCGACTATATGACAGCGCGTACAAGAGTAATGGGGACTAAAGGCATGGGATTTTTGGTATGTTTTTATTTGAGTGCCATTATGATGTTCGCGATGATACATCTGTTTTATATATTGGGCGTAATTTAAAAAATTCAAATCATAAGCGCAAAAAGGCTCACGGAAAAATTCTCCGCGAGCTTTAAACTTACTCATAATGTTTTTTATTCGGTAAAACTCTCGTTGCGGAGTTCGTGCCGTCGGCGGTTTTTTGCACTTGTTTTAATCGCCGAAAAAAAATAATTATTTTTTTGTATATAAAAATAAAACGGGGATATAATAATAGTACGACGTGAGCCAAATACGAAAATTACTGAATTCGTTAAATGGTAAATATATCGGGAAACGCATTAAATAATGAACTCATTATCGTTTATGCAGACTGTTTTTAAACAAACGAACTACTCGTTAACCCGAAAAGCGTCGATATATAGCTTTGCTTAGTCATATGATTGCATTTTTTGCAATTGTATTACCAAGGAACGAGAACATCTCCTCCTTATTAAAAGCGGCGCCACGGCTCTGCTTTTAATGGCAGAGCGTGAGCCGCCGCCGAATTATTTTGGCGGCGGTT
>CAKQKA010000118.1 GCA_934247855.1 uncultured Clostridia bacterium
TAAGAGTCCAGAAGTATTATCGCCGTGCGATTTTTCTGAAAATCATTCATATTTATCACCGCCGATCATCGTTTTGCAAACGAAAAGTTTCTGTAGCCTACAGCCTCTAAAATATGTTCGGGCAGGATATTCTCCTCAAGGCTCATGTCGGCAATCGTTCTCGCCACTTTAAGAATACGACTTCTTCCGCGCGCGGATAAACCGAGTGAATCGAACGACATTTTCATAATCGCCTCGCTTTCGGATGAAAGTTTACAATACTTTTCTAATTGCTTTTCTTTCATTTCGCTGTTTGTGCGAATGCCGTCTTCTTCAAACCGCTCGCGTTGAATCATTCTCGTACGGTTAACTCTTTTTCTCACGTCGGCAGAGCATTCTTCGTCACTTTTTGACGCCAGATCATCGTATGTAACGCCGTCAACCTCGATTTGTAAATCTATTCTGTCGAGCAGAGGTCCCGATATTCTTGCGCGATATTTTTCAATTTGCGACGCAGAACACCGGCACTCGGCATTAGCCGAACCGTAATTACCGCACGGGCAAGGATTCATACTCCCCACAAGCATAAAACTCGCAGGGTATTCAACAGTCATTCTCGCACGAGAAACGGTAACGAATCTATCTTCCAGCGGTTGCCGCAAACTTTCCAGCGCGCTCCGTGGGTACTCAGGCATCTCGTCAAGATACAGCACGCCGTTATGAGCAAGACTTATAACGCCGGGCTTTGCCGACGAACCGCCGCCGATCAATGCGACGTTCGACGCAGTATGATGCGGCGTAAAAAACGGCCTTTCCGACACAATACCGGTCCCGCCTTTCAGTACGCCCGCAAGCGAATGAATTTTGGTGGTTTCCAATGCTTCAGAAAAACTCATATCCGGCATAATGGACGGAATACACCGTGCAAGCATCGTTTTCCCCGCCCCTGGCGCACCGACTAGCAAAATATTATGTCCGCCGCTGACTGCTACCTCCAATGCACGTTTCGCCGCAGCCTGACCTTTTACGTATTTTAAATCGTCGGAATATTCTCTTTTCGATGCAGGTACATATTCAATATGTTCAACCGCCTCGATCGGAGCAATACCTGACAAGTGACCGATAGCCTCGTTCAGCGACTTACATGCGTAGACTTCAGTACCTTCGATATATTTCGCTTCTTCTGCGTTGTCGTACGGAATGATAAACTTTTTATTGCCCGCGACTTTTGCCGAAATAATGAGCGGCATTATTCCGTTAACCGCCCGGATCTTGCCGTCCAACGATAATTCACCGATGAACAAATAATCGCTTATATCTTTTTTTATTATATCTGAAGACGCCTTTACTATACCCAAAGCAATGGGCAAGTCAAGATAAGCGCCTTCTTTTTTAATATCCGCAGGCGCAAGATTTACGGTAACGACGCCCGAGGGAAAACGTTTGCCGCTGTTTTTTATAGCAGATTTTACGCGCTCGCGCGATTCTTTGACGGCGGCATCCGGCAAGCCTACGATATCGAATTTCGGAAGCCCCGAACCTATATCGGTTTCGACTTCTATCTCAAAAGCGGTCAGCCCTATTATGCCCAATCCCTTAACTTTACTTAACATTTTACGGCTCCTTTCCGGTTATAAAGTCCAACCGTATAAATAACGGGCAATATTTTTCGGAATATCTATGCCTAAAAAGCATATTGCCGACAGCAAAAAGAATACCGTAATCACAACTATTATCACGCTGAACGACATTCCGAATGCCATCCGACTTACATTTTTGTTGTACAACTTATATGAACAAGGCAATGCAAACACAAGGAATATCAGCGAGTAAGCAAAACAAGAATAGTCGGCGAAAAATCCGCTAAACATATTCGATACGAACGTAAGCGCAAAGGCAATAAAAACAAAACCGGTTGCTTTATCGCTTGCTATCGCATTTGAAAGCGTCTGACTTACTTTATTCTTTTTGTTCATAAGATACAACACAGCGTATAAAACGTATAAAACAAACGAACAAACGACAAGCGCTTTGTTTGCCGAAATTACACGCGAGACAATACCGCTTTGATTTTCACTTCCCAACCCGGCGAGCCAGCCGAGAACGAACGAGCCGTTATTAGCCGACACAATCTCCGAAAGGTTTGAAAACATAGCCGCAAAAATATTGTCGGCTGAGTAGTAATCTTTATAAATCGGGCTGAAAATCCCATAAGTTGTAAGCAAAATTACAAACGGTATGACCGCGAGAGCGATCAGCAAACCCGTAATGGAATATGAAAGCGTTTTTACATGTTTTTCGCGCAAATACTCTTTTTCAAGACCATTTGCGGCTTTATAATCTTTTGCCACTATACTTGAAGTCCTTATTATCGAAATAAGATGCAACAAGATTACACCGGGTAATGCGCCTAAAGCAAAAACATCGATCGCACCCGCAAACGCAATTGCAAAACCGGAAAGATACAAATTCCTGTAACGTTTCAGATTATACGGTGCCTCATCATCGGTATAAAAAGAGTATGCAAAATAATATGCCCAGATGACAAAGAAAAGTGCCGCCGATACAGTATAACCTACTCCGCCGAGCGATATACCCATACCGCACAAGAACCATACGATCTCGGCAAATACACCGTAAAACACGCCGCCTAAAATTTTCTTCGCCAAGAAATACACAGATATAAGCACTGCGAACGAAAACAAAAACGCAATAAAACGAACGCCGAACGCCGAATTACCGAAAATCAAAGTTCCTAAGCCGCAAATAAGGGTTCCGAACGGCGTTACTTTATCAGATACAAAATAGCCTTCGTAAGAATAAAGATTTTTAGCCGAGCCCACAAGGCTTTCTTCTTTCGCATTCAGAATATGCATAGAGTCAAATGCAAAACTATTTTGTCCGTCGCAAACGGCGGCAAAATCGGGGTATTCTTCTGCGCTTTCAAATTTACGTTCGACAAAACCGCCTATACATGAAATTTCTATCTTTTTATTATCCTTATCGAAAAAGACAATCTCTTCCAGATCAAAACTTTGCTCCGTCGTAAAACGCAAATACTTGTAAGATAAAGATAAGTTTTCGTCAAGAAGATACCAGCCGGGTTCGAGCCCGCGGTTGCTTTGCGGCTTTATCGTATAGAATGAACGCGTAAGTCCGAGATATGTTCCGTATTTGCAAATTTCCGTCTTGGATGAACTGCCGTCTACGGTAAACTCAATATTTCCGTCTTTATTTGCATTATATACATTTCCGATTCTGACATACGATTTTGTTGCCGTGCCGGAATTTTCCAAAATAACGCTTTCACCGACATATTTACCCGTCGATTCATTAAAAGCCGGTTGGATAAACCAAGACTTGCCTGTCGTTTCTAGGCTGCCAAGCGTAAAAGTCATTATCGCAAGCATTATCAGCGCGGTAACGATAATTACAATAAGATCGATTGTTACGTTCTTTTTCATTTTTCTCCCTCAGGCAAATGCCTGTATATAACCAAAGAATAAACCGTTAAGTCGATAATGCACTAAACAAGTATTACGACAAAAAACAGTAATCGTCAAACGACAAGAATAATAAAACTGTTCTTGAATATAATACTTTTATCGCCCGTAAATGTAAAGCATTTTTCCGCCATTTTTAATGTTTTCATTATTTTATATATAATAAGATAGACTTTTTTAGAGTAAGCATCCACCCGCATAGCGGGTGGCTTTTATTTTTCGGGCATAGCCCTTATTCACTGGCGTAGCACAAACG
>CAKQKA010000119.1 GCA_934247855.1 uncultured Clostridia bacterium
CGGTCGGATACCGACAAGATTGCAGATATCACTCACAAAACGCTCGTCGTCAAGCAATTCGTGGTATATTTCGTCAAAACTTACAGTGCAATACCCCTGTTCCGCGATAATTTTCATTACCGTACTTTTACCGCTGCCTATTCCGCCCGTTACGGCAATTTTTTTCTTACTCATATTATTTACAACCTTACTTTGCGTCAAACCAATTTTTTCCCGACGCAACGTTTACCGTAAGCGGCACCGAAAGCGAAACGGCGTTCTCCATTTCTTCACGCAGAATCCTTTCCACTTCGTTTTTTTGCGTTTCGGGCGCATCTATAATCAATTCGTCATGCACTTGCAAAATAAGCAACGCATTCGGAACTTCCTTTTTCAGGCGTTTCTCAACGTTTATCATCGCAATTTTTATAATATCGGCAGCCGTGCCCTGAAGCGGCATATTCATAGCCGCGCGCTCGCCGAAACTTCTTACATTATAATTTGTAGAATTGATTTCGGGAATGATTCTCCGTCTGCCGAAAGCGGTCTTGACATACCCATGCGCCTTCGCAAATTCAACGTTAGAATCCATATAATCCTTTACGCTTTCATAAGTTTCAAAATATTTCTTGATATATTCGGCGGCGGTTTTCGGCGAAACTTTTATGTTTTTTGAAAGTCCGTATTCGCTGATGCCGTATATTATACCGAAATTAACCGCTTTTGCGCTTCGTCTTTGTTCGGGAGTAACCTCCGATGGCGCAATGCCGAAAACCTGCGACGCAGTAATGGCATGTATGTCTTCACCGGATTTAAAAGCCTCTATCAATTCCTTACAACCGGAATAATGCGCAAGCAAACGCAGCTCTATTTGCGAATAGTCCGCACTGACGAGAACGCGGTCTTTGCCGCGCGGTACAAAAAACTTTCTTATTTCCTTACCCTCGTCATCACGAACGGGAATATTTTGCAAATTAGGTTCTTTAGACGAAAGTCGTCCGGTACTCGTCACCGTCTGATTAAATATAGTATGAATGAGTCCGGAGTTTCTGTCGATCAAAGGTCTGAAGCCGTCAACATAAGTCGAAGCAAGTTTGGAAAGCTGACGATATTTTAAAATCAACGGAATAATCGGATGTTCATCCGACATATCTTCAAGCACTTCGGCATTCGTGGAATATCCCGTTTTCGTCTTTTTACCATGTTTTAACCCAAGTTTCTCAAATAAAATTTCGCTGAGCTGCTTAGTCGAATTAATATTAAAATCAACGCCCGCAAGTTTTTTAATCTCGGTTGAAAGCGCACCAATTCTTTCACGATAAATTAATGATGCGGCATCGAGCGCGTTTGCATCGATTGCAAACCCCGCAATCTCCATATCGTACAACACGTCGCAAAGCGGCAGCTCTATATCTTGATACAACGTTTCCGTTCCCTGCTCACGCATATCTGCGCAATATTTCTCATGCAGAATCAAAAGCGACGCGGCGGGCGTTTTAATATCAAGTCCGTAACGTTCCAACGCACCAAAAACATCAACTTCTTTTTGCGTATAATCGACTACGTATTTTTCAAGCATAACGTCATCACAAGCAGTATAAAGATCTCTTCCGGCTTTAACAAAATCATGCCTTATCGACTTTTTATCATACACGACAAGCGAGCAATTCATTTTTCCATGCGTAATCGGTTCGATAAAATCAAGAAAGTCGTCAAGCAATATCCCGTCGTCAAAAAAGTTCTCCTTTACAACAAATTCATAGTCGGTATCACCATCGGATAAATGATAATTTCGCCCGCAAACAAGTGCAACATTTTTACCTTCAAAAACTTTTATGTCAAACGTAATATTTTTTATAATTTCGCTTTTTATCTTCTTTTTTAAAATATTTTCTATTTTCGACTTCGCTATGTCAGGCGTTTCATTATTCGACGAATCAGTTTGTTTGTCACCCATTTCTGAAGGCTTGTCTGCTTCATTTTTTGTCGAATTACTCAAGCCCGTTTCCTGTTCAAAAATTTTCTTCTTGAGCATTGTATTAAACTCGAGTTCGGCAAGATAACCCCTCGATGCATACGGAAACGGGAAAGTGAACTTCATATCCTCCAATGAAATTCCAAGGTCGGTTTTTACGTCGATAGTCGCAAGCGATTTTGATAAAAAGGCACTGTCTTTACCGCTCTCAACTTTCTCTTTCAACTTACCTTTCAGTTCATCGACATGCTCATAAATATTTTCCAATGTACCGTAAGTATTCACCAAAGTCAACGCAGTTTTTTCACCTACACCGGGAATTCCTGGAATATTATCCGACGAATCGCCCATACAAGATTTTAAATCTATAATTTGCGATGGTTTATCAAGTCCTGTTTTCTCCTTGAAATTTTCAAGACTTATAATATCAACGTCGGTAATTCCCCTGCGTGTAAAATAGACACAAGTAGTTTCATCAACCAACTGAAAACTATCCCTGTCACCTGTAATAATAATGGTTTGCAATTCAAACTGTTTTGCGGCACAACCGATTATATCGTCAGCTTCTAACCCTGCGCGCTCGTAAATTTTCACCTTCAATTCCGCAAGGGCTTTTTTAATAAGCGGCAACTGCCCGACCAATTCTTCGGGCATGGGTTTTCTTGTGCCCTTGTATGCCGTATACGCGATATGACGATACGTCGGTTCTTTACGATCGAAAGCGACAAGCACATAGTCAGGCTTCAAATCGTTCGCTGTTTTTATAAGCATATTCAAAAAACCATAAACAGCATTCGTTTGCACTCCGGAACTTGTGGCAAAATAAGGAGTTGCATAAAACGCCCTGTATAACACGCTGTTACCGTCAATCAAAACTAATTTTTTCATATATTTTACTTTCCACCGCTATTTTTTCTTGCAAATATAAAAAAGATATGCTATTATAATAAGGCTTTCGCAAGCAAGTATATTATGCCACGTTTTATGGTAAAAAGCAATCTTTTTTATACTTGTTCAAGCAAATGCCGCTGTGGTGGAACTGGCAGACGCGCGGGACTCAAAATCCCGTGATGGCGACATCGTGTGGGTTCGACCCCCACCAGCGGCACCACCTTACGGGATAGAGTCACTATCATTGATTCTATCTCGTTTTTTAATCTTAAACATGTCAAAAACTCAAATAAAATTGTCACTTAAAATTGTTTGTTCTACTCTTCCAATAAACAAAATAACCAAATCTCTCAAACAAATCTTTCAGTAAACATACTCAAAAAATTAGAGTGTCTGTGAAAACAGGCACTCTTTTTTTGATATTCTCCGTTTTTTAGCCTAGCGCATTTACGATAATACAACGTTGCGCTCGATATTTACCGTCCGGTTAACGCGCCACGCGCCTTCCTTATGTAATTTGTTAAACTAACTATAATAGTACTCAAAACTTAATCGAAAGCGGATTTTGAGCGTGCGCGGTCTCGATTACGTTAACAACCATTGCTGCGTGTTTTAAAGGCATTATAAGCTCAGCGTTCCCGGTTATAGCGAAATAAGCGTTTTCGTAAATAGCCGCAGTGCCGACGTCAAATGCCGTCCCTTGATAATTTCCGCTTTCTTCGTGAACATTAAGTGTTTCTCTGCAATAAATCGGATTACCGTTTTCATCTTCCAAAAAAGTATCGACGGCGGCATGACGTTCGTTTTCGCTGTCTTTATAGTATTTCATCGTGTAACTTTCCGGCGTGTTTTTAAACGTGCCGCGTGAGCCTTGAA
>CAKQKA010000120.1 GCA_934247855.1 uncultured Clostridia bacterium
GTTCAAAACCGTACGCGGTCTTATGATTTACAACTCGTACGATTATCAGAAATCTTTCGTTTCGGTCAATAAAGCGGAGTTCGAGTATAAAAAAGCCGACGGCAAAACCGCAACCGCGGTTATAAACAATCTGCCGTTCGACTGGGATTGGAACTGCGAGGCCGAAGTCAGCTTTATGCGCCCCGGCGGAGCCGCAATCGCGGAATTTAACGAAATGCCCGTAAAGAGCATTAAAATCTATGTCACCTCGGCTCAGGGCGCGGAAGACCTCGCTTTAAGCGAAATTTTCGTAATGGGCAAGGACGGCGAATGCGCAGGCGTAAGCTCGTTTGCAAAATATTCTTACGAAAATCCTTCTTACGGCTCGGCTCATATCGATAACCAAAGCGCAACGTTCGGCAGGGTGGCGGGCACAAAATCGCTCGAAACCTCTTACGGTTACGACCTCAGCCATGACGACGGCACGGCAAACGCTTATATCGAACAGAAGGGCGTTTCCGACCAATACGCTTATTTTAAAGACGTATATTCCGCTACGTTCTATGCCGAAGCGGAATTTACCGTTACCGCAAGCAAGGCTTATTCAAACGACAAGTACCCCAAATTCGGTATTGCCATGACTTGCGACGACCATTATTCCAACACCATATTCTTCTATGTGGACGCGGTTAACTATACCAACACTTTCGTCGGCTGTGCTCAGCGTACGCTCGATAACAGCGATTGGGACTGGAACGCTACCGAACAGCTCGTCGGCGTGGAAGGAATCAGATACACGAACGATAACTACGTTAAACTTGCCGTTTTAAGAAAGGGCGACGAGTTCTACCTTATCTGTAACGACAGACTCGCCATTTATTACGACAGTTTCAACGTTTTCAGTTCGGATCAGAACGCGGCTGTAGGTTTTCTGACGTTTAACACGCCGCTTAAAATCAAGAACTACTCGGCTACCACCGACGCGTCGGTAATAGCCGAAAAGAGCAGAATTTACGCCGATTCCATAAACGGCGAAACATTCGGCAAGTCGGGCGAATATTCAAGCACAAGCGGTTGGAACTTCGCTGAGGACAGAGGCGATAACCCCAACGCCACTCAGACGCTTAAAGGCGATCAGTACGCATATTTCAAAAATTTCAGCGGAACGCAGTTCTATGTCGAAACCGAAATATCCGTAACTCAGGATATGGGCGATCCGTTCCCCAAATTCGGCATTTTTGCAAGAAACGGAAGCAACACTTTCTTCTTCTATATCGACGGTTCGGCATCGTACACCGCTAAAAGAGTGGGGTATGTATCTCGCATAAACAACGGCGATTGGGGTTGGGGCAATGCTCAATACAATGCCGAAGTGCCTGTTCCCGCCATGGGCGATTATAAAGACGGTAAATACGTAAAACTCGGGTTGTTGCGTGACGGTAATACGTTTAAAATGTACGTTAACGACGTACTCGTTCTCACCGTAACCGACGTTGAAGGGTTCGGTGCAACCGACGAAAGCGTTTGCGGAATTTTATCGTTCACCACAGGCGTCAACGTCAAAAACTATTCGATTACGGCAGACATTTCCAAAATCAAACAATAACCGATATTGCAAGGAGTAAAAATATGAATATCAGAAACGAGTACCCTCGTCCTCAACAAAAAAGAGACGACTGGTTTACGCTTAACGGCGAGTGGGATTTTTGTTTCGACGACGCCGACGAGGGCTTGAAAAATCAATTCGCATTCGGCAACGGCTTCGATAAAAAAATAATCGTTCCGTTTCCGTATCAGTATAAAGCAAGCGGCATCGGCGACGAAAGCGTGCACGAAATCGTTTGGTATAAAAAACAGTTCGGCGTGGATGATCTCGATAAAAACTATCTTCTCTGCTTCGGCGGCGTTGATTACGTTTGCGACGTTTATTTAAACGGCGTGCATGTCGCCGGACATGAGGGCGGGTATACCGAGTTCGACGTTGATGTTACCAAATATCTGAAAAAGGGCGAAAACTTGCTTGTGTTGCGCGTTTACGACCCAGAAAAGTGCGATATTCCGCGCGGAAAACAGTCCTGGAAAGGCGAACGCTTCGCTTGTTGGTATGTGCCTGTAACGGGCATATGGAAAAGCGTATGGATGGAATGCTTTAATAAGGATTACGTAAGCGAAAGAACGCTGTTTACCTCGATAGACGAGGGTAAAGTTTACGGTGAAATCGAAACCGCTTATGCATTTGCAGATAAGGCGGAAATCACCGTTTATGCCGATGAAAAGGAGCAGACCTCGGCGCAGTTCCGCGTTGAAAACGGCAGAGTTCGCTACAGCGTTTCGGTGAAGAATAATTCCGAAATAGACAAAATCAATCTGTGGTCGCCCGAAAAACCCTATCTTTACGGCATACGTTACAGGATTTATAAGGGAGACGAACTTCTCGACGAAATCGTTTCGCGCTTCGGCATGCGTAAAATTTCGGTCGAAAACGGCATAATTTGCCTGAACAACAAACCATATTATCAAAAACTTATTCTCGATCAAGGCTATTTCGGCGACGGCGGTCTTACCGCTTTATCCGTAGATCAGCTTAAAGAAACCATTGTTTTAATGAAGCAGGCGGGCTTTAACGGCGCGCGTAAGCATCAGAAGATAGAAGATCCGTATTTCTATTATTTTGCGGACGAACTCGGTTTTCTGACATGGCTCGAAATGCCGTCGGCGTACAATTTCGGCAAGACCGAAATTCAGACGTTCAACACGCAAATCGTAGATATCATCGCACAAAATTGCTCGTTTACATCCATTGTCGCATACGTTCCTCTTAACGAAAGTTGGGGCGTAGACGCAATCGTAAGCGACAAACATCAGCAAGCGTTTGCAAAAAGCCTTTACTACACGATAAAGGCACTTGACGATACCCGCCTTGTCAGCACCAACGACGGGTGGGAGGGCGTAACCGAAAGCGATATCATTACCGTTCACGACTACTGCCGCGATTCGAAAAAATACGAAGAGTACTATACCGACGATAGTTTAATCGATTATATGGCGCCCGCCAACAGACGTATAATGAGCAACGGCAATTATTATAAAGGTCAGCCGCTCATTTTCTCGGAATACGGCGGCATTGCGTTCGCCAAGGATTCCACGGGTAATAACTGGGGATACGGAGACGGCGCAAAAAACTCGGAAGAACTGCTCGAACGTATCAAGGATTTGTCCGTCGGGCTTAACGATACCTATTTTCAAGGTTTTTGCTACACGCAGTTAACCGACGTTCAGCAGGAAGTAAACGGTCTTTTTGACGCCGACTACAACGCAAAACTCGACCTTAAAACGTTGAAAGAAATTTTCGACGCGGTTAAATAATGTTATTGTAAAAAGCGCAAGTTGATCTGTTGAAACGAACGCAAAAGTTTAGACAAAGCTTAAATTTAATATTAAATTTTTTGTGAGTGAGTTCGGTATTGCCGGACTCATTCTTTTGTTAAACAGCCGATAATCGACCTATAGCGCGGTTTTCGGCTTTTTTATACCGTTTTTTTTGCTTTGCTCAATCAAATTTTTAATATCGTTTTATTATATATTTGATATGGTTTTACCATGTAAAAATCATAAAACATTGTTCCTGTACTTTACTTTTCGGCGGTTTTAATATAGAATATAGGTAACTGAATGAGGTGGGCGTTATATATAAGCGGTATATATGTTTATGTGAATGT
>CAKQKA010000121.1 GCA_934247855.1 uncultured Clostridia bacterium
AGTTTGACTGGCTCTCAAAAAATCATACCGAAAAATTACAGACTATAGCCGAAAAATACGGCTTTGAAATAGATTTAAAAAAGAAAGTTTACGATATGTCCGTAAGCGAAAAGCAGACCGTCGAAATAATCAAAGTGTTGTATCGCGGGGCGGACGTACTTATACTCGACGAGCCGACCGCGGTTTTAACCCCGCAGGAGATATCTAAACTTTTTGCGGTAATGCGCAAGATGAAAGAGGACGGCAAGTCGATCATAATCATAACGCATAAACTTAACGAGGTTATGGAAATAAGCGACCGTGTTGCCGTTTTGCGTAAGGGCAGACATATTGCGACCGTCGCCACAAGCGAAACAAACGAACAGGAACTTACCGATATGATGGTGGGCGAACGCATCTCTCTCAACATCGAAAGAAGCGTTCCGAAAAATTCGGTCGACAGAATTATCGTATCCGGACTGAATGCGGTTAACAGCGACGGCATAAGTGTTTTGGATAACGTATCGTTTACGGCAAAATCGGGTGAAATACTCGGTATTGCTGGTATTGCAGGCAGCGGGCAGAGAGAATTGCTCGAAGCTATTGCCGGGTTGCAGCCGTTAAAGGGCGGTAAGATAGAGTATATCGATCCGCAGTCGGGCGAACAGATCGACTTGCGTTCAAAATCTCCTTTGCAGATTCGGGATCTCGGCGTTCGGTTGTCTTTCGTTCCCGAGGACAGGCTCGGCATGGGGCTTGTAGGAAATATGGATATAACCGACAACATGATGCTACGATCTTATACAAGGGGCAATAACGTTTTCCTTGACCGCAAGAATCCCAAACAACTTGCCGAACAGATAGTGAACGGATTGCATGTCGTAACGCCCGGGCTGAATACTCCCGTAAGGCGGTTGTCGGGCGGCAACGTGCAAAAAGTTCTCGTCGGGCGTGAAATCGCAGCCGCGCCAACCGTGCTTATGGCTGCTTACCCGGTAAGAGGACTTGACATAAATTCGTCGTACACCATTTACAATCTGCTTAACGAACAAAAAGACAAGGGCGTTGCCGTTATATTCGTGGGCGAAGATCTTGACGTGTTGCTCGAGCTGTGCGACAGAGTTATGGTAATTTGCGGCGGGAAGATTACGGGTATCGTGGACGGCAGAACGACGACCAAAGACGCGGTAGGTAAACTTATGCTCGGTCGTACCGAAGCAGTCGGCTCGGTTGAAAGAGGTGAGAATTATGGCGCATAACAATAAAAAAGAACCGTTGTTCCATATTGTAAAACGCGACGATTTATCCGCGGCTAAAACCTGGGGTATTCGCGGAATAGGTATTCTTGCGGGTTTTATATTTATTTGCATAATGTCGGCGATAGAACTAAAAATGTCGCCGTTCAAGGTAATCGGAGATATGTTCTCGGGTGCGTTCGGTAGCGGTTTTTTAACGCTCGTAACCCTCAGAAGTGCGGCTGTGTTCATCATTTTGTCAATGGCTCTCGCACCTGCGTTCAGAATGAAATTCTGGAATATCGGTGCCGAAGGACAGGCTCTCGTTGCGGGGCTTGCCTGCGCTGCCTGTATGTTTAAACTCGGCGGAAAGATACCCGATGGTTGGTTGATCTTTATCTCGCTCGTTGCATCTCTTGCGGCAGGCATTGCGTGGGCGGTTATCCCCGCGATTTTCAAAGCGTTCTGGAACACGAACGAAACGCTGTTCACTCTTATGATGAACTATGTCGCAACGCAGCTCGTTTTGTACTGTGTAAAGGTGTGGGTTACAAACGGTTCGGGAACTTTGCCTCCTATGGCGGACGGCAATCTTCCGCAAATCGGCGGAGGCGATTACTGGTTGGGTATTATCTTTTCGATAGTGCTTACCGCTGCAATGTATTTATATTTAAGATTCAGTAAGCACGGCTATGAAATATCGGTTGTGGGCGAAAGCGTTAAAACGGCAAAATACATAGGCGTAAACGTTAAAAAGGTAATCATCCGTACGCTTGTTTTGTCGGGCGCGATATGCGGTATAGCAGGCTTTTTAATAGTTGCCGGTATGGATCACACGATTACTTCGACTACGATTAACGGTCGCGGCTTTACCGCCGTTCTTATTGCATGGCTTGCCCACCTTAACCCGATAGCCATAGCGGGTATGTCGCTTCTGGTTGCCTTCCTTTCGAGGGGCACGAAAGAGTTGATGACGCGCGCGCAGATAACCAACGATTTCTACGCCCAGGTTATAACGGGAATAATGTTCTTTATTATTCTTGCGTGCGATTTCTTTATAAGATATAAAATAGTGTTCAAAAAGAAGCGCAATCCCGAAAACGAAGGTTTGGACGCACAAAAAGGAAAAGACGAACTTTCCGAAACTACTACCGCTGCGGTAAAGGAGGGTAACTGATGTTTATAAAATTTCTCGCTTCGTCGATAAGATTATCAGCGGTCTTTTTATACGGATCTACGGGTGAAACGTTGGTCGAAAAGAGCGGACACTTAAACCTCGGTATCCCCGGTATTATGAGTTTCAGCGCGGCAGCCGCATGCATTGCCGAATATTACCTCGTTCAAGCGGGCGTAAATTCGGGGTTCGTGCTTGTGCTGCTCGGCATATTGGTTGCGTTTGCCGTCGGTGCATTGCTTGGTTTTTTGTATTCGTTCCTGACTGTATCGTTAAAATGTAATCAGAACGTAGTCGGTCTTGCGATGACTACTTTCGGCGTGGGGCTTGCGGGTTATAACATAGCTGCAATGAAAGAAAAACTGTATATAATTTCCCGCGCAAGCAAGTTCTTTTACAAACTTTTCGATTATAACAAAAACAGTTCGTTCGAAACTTTGTTTTTCTCTTACGGAACACTTGTTTATCTTGCTATAATAATAGCGGTTGTAGTGCAGATTGTTTTATCTAAAACCCGTGTGGGTTTAAGTCTTCGCGCCGTCGGAGAAAACCCCGCGACTGCCGATGCCGCAGGTATCAACGTTACGAAATACAGATATATTGCTACCTGTATCGGTTGCGGTATTTCGGGACTTGGCGGTCTGTTCTGCATTATGGACTACATGGGCGGCAGTTGGGAATACATGCTCGAAGGCTTAGGCTGGCTTTCTGTCGCGCTCGTTATCTTCACGCTTTGGAAACCCGCGTTCTCCATCCTCGGTTCGATCGTGTTTGCATGCCTGTATAAAGCAGGTTCTTATATAAGCGGTATTTCGCTTGCGCAAATGGAACTGTTTAAAATGCTGCCGTATGTCGTAACGATAATCGTTCTGATAGTAACCAGTATTTTCGACAGTAAAAACGCTCAGCCGCCGCAGGCGCTCGGGCAAAATTATTTCCGTGAGGACAGATAGTCGTCAGGTCGATAGATCTGATTGTTAAATTCGGCGGGAACGCGTACATCGCGTTTCCGTCGTTTTGGGTAGAACAGGCATAACCGATTGCGTCTGAAATCGGTATAAATAAAACTTAACTTTGATATAAAAGGTTTTAATAAATCTAATTTAGAATATCGCTCGTCAAGCGGTTGATTATTTATCTGAGATTTGATAAAATAAGAAAGTAAGGCGTTTTGAAAAAACAAAAAAAATACCCGAATATAAACGGAGATAGAGAGTACAATGTCTGAATTTTATGAA
>CAKQKA010000122.1 GCA_934247855.1 uncultured Clostridia bacterium
ACGTTATACCGGTAATTTTCGCTTCTGCACTCACGCCGCAGGCGGCAAATGCGCACAACGACAATACCGATACGACTGCAAGTAAAAATACTGCAATTCTTTTCATGTTTTTTCTCCTGTCTGTATATTTTTTTCTTTTATTGCTTAATTACTTATCGTAACTAATATCGGATTGGTTAAAACATTACCTTGATTTTTTCGGAGTAAATCCCCTTATCTTTCGCCGTGAAAGTAACGGTTGAACTTCCGCTGAAATCAATTATTATCTCCTGCGAGGTCATTCCACCGGGAACCGACCCCTGCACCACCTCACATGCTTCGCTCGTACCGAACGATATCGACAATTCTTTGTTAGTCGTATTATCAGGGTACACGTCGATAACGAATGTAAGTCTGAGTTTTTCCTTTGAAGTAGGAATGAAAACCGATTTTATCCCTTGCGAATTGGTCGCAATGTTGTAAACCTCGCCTGTTTCGGCATTTTTTACGCTTTTAATTACTACTTGCTCCGCATATGCGGTCGGTCTGAAAATTTTGACCTTAAGACCGAAATAGCCGACAACGCAGATTGACAAAATATATACCGCTATAAGCGTCAGCACTACCGATTTTTTCATTAAATACGATGCCTCCTTTATTTTGTCCTATTTTTCGGCATAATAAACCTTGATTTTCTGAACGTACATATACGCAAGGGCTGCGCAGAATACAACGCCCATAAGGCAAAGTTTTACGCAAGCCGTTGTTACGCCTTCGGGGAAAAGCTTAAACGCATAAACCGCATAGATCGATGCGATAACAAACGCCGATATTGTGGCAAAATTCTCGTTCGGGTTATCCGGCATATCGCCCGTGGTGGCATATTGTTCGTTCTTGGGGTTCATCAGATCGGTCATGCCGCTCCACAAAATATGTCCCCATTGCACGCCGATAAGAGATATGCAGATCAGCGCAATCTGCCAGACGGACAAATCGATGAACCGTGAAAAAACAATTACGCTTGCGACAAGCGAAATTGCCGACATAACAAACAGAGGCACCAGCTTCATTACAAGCGGAAAGAGCGGATTAAGCGGCATTGTTTTTTTAACGTATGCCGCCCTGCCGTCCCGCGAGTAAAGCGTTGCGACCACCGAATCGGCAGCCAGCATCGGCAAAATCATTACAAGCAGGTTGAACGCATAGACCATATATACGCCGGTAAGGTTGGTATCCATCGCCTTGAAAATTTTGTTCAAAAGATATACCATAACCGGAACGACGATATACATAACGACAAACGTTCCGACTTCGCGCGAGCGGAGCAATGCGGCTATTTCGGCGTTTAAGAACGTTGCGGTTTTTGAACGCTTTACGTTCTTGCGCGAATGTTTGGGCGGAATCTTGTCGAACTCGATGGTTTTAGACATCATCGAGAAGAACAACGGGCGCGAAATAAAGAACGTACCGACTGCAAACAATGCGGTAACACCGACGATTATACCGAAATATATCGGCAAATATTTGGTAAGTATGTTCGTTTGTATACCGTTGTAACGCCCGCAAATCATGGTTACGATCAGATTAACAGGATATAAATAGTTCTGGCAGAACGCAAGAAACTCTTTCATGTAACGCTGTATCGTATCCGTTTGTTCGGGAAGATTGATTTTTTCGGGAATAAGCCCTATCAGTTTTACTGTCAGATACACGATACCGACTATAAGCACAAGATACCATGCCGCAAGGAGCGCAGGACGTTTTTTGACGAACGTATATACATACATCGAGGGAATCGACAACAATGCACCCGCAAATACAGGCAGTGCCGACACGAAGAAGAACGCTATTATCAGCCATAAATAGTAATACCACGGCATCGCAACGTGTATTCCGTAAGCGATAAATATGGGTATCGTCAAAAATAAGCTGCGCTTGAGTTCGTATATAAAATAGACGATAAGCCTTGACAAAAACAATACGTTAGTATTTACGGGCAAGGTTATAAGCACTTTGTTATCGTCGGCAAAGTACAGCGTTTTCATCAGCCCCGCAGTGCATGAGAACAGCGACATTACGAATATCACGCCGTAAATAAATATCAGCACGGTGGACGGCAAACGCATATTGCCGAATAACAGCAACGACAGCGCGTAGAACAACAAGTACGCCACCGCGGCTACGATTACAAATTTAAGCAACGTAAAGACGATTTTGGATACCAGTTTCCTTTTGGATTTGACGAAACCGAAATCAAGCTTGTCTTTAAGCTGCATCATTACGAGAGCATAGAGATGTTTCATTTTTTCTTGACACCGCCCTCGCCGTTTTCAGCCATGATCTTTGCGGCAAACTCGTCGTCGTTGATCATTTTCATATAAAATTCTTCAAGCGGGCAAACCTCTTCGATTTCAGCTATGGTACGCACGCAAAGAATTTTACCTTTTTTGATTATCGCTATACGGTCGCAGATACGCTCTACCACGTCGATAATATGGCTCGAGAAAAATACCATATTGCCCTCTTCTGCATGACGACGCATACATTCCTTGACCTGGAAAATACTGTTAGGATCGAGACCTGTAAGCGGTTCATCGAGTATCCAGAGGCGCGGATTATGCACCAACGCAGCCATTATGGTTATCTTTTGCTTCATACCATGCGAGTAAGTCTTCATCGAACAGTCGAACGAACCTTCCAGTTCGAAAAGACCTACCATACGGTTGATGCGCTCGTCGCGATCTTCCTGCGAAACGTCGTAAATATCGGCGATATAGTTGATATATTCTCTGCCCGTAAGTTGTTCGTACAGCGCGTAATGGTCGGGTACGAAACCGATCTGCGCTTTCGCCTTGCGCGCCTGTTTACCCACGTCGTATCCGCAAACGTGTATTTCACCCTCGCTTATAGGTTGAATACCGACTATACTCTTGATTATGGTCGATTTGCCTGCACCGTTCGGCCCTAAGAAACCGAAAATTTCACCGCCGTTTACGGTAAGATTTGCGTCCTTTACGGCATACACTTTGCCGGACGCGTATTTTTTTGAAAAGTTAATAAGTTTTAAACTTGTTCCGGCGTTGATATCCATAGGTTGATCTATCCCCCTTCCGTTAAGCGCGGCTTCGAGCGCGAATTTGTCCAATTTGATTTTTTTCTTCCTGCACAGCATATCGTAATGAGCGTCCGCCAAAGCAAAGAACTGTTCGTATACGAACCATATTCCGAACGCTATGGCAATATACACTACGAAATACAATAACTGATATATCGGGTGGAATTCGAGATTATAGCCGCCGATATTGACGGTTGCCGAAATCTTGAAAAGATTTTCCGCCCATACGCCGAGTTTGTCGGCGATAAAGTCGCTGTTAATGAAGAAATAGTCTACGTTATGCCCCATCGCAGTGAACAACGGGTTGAGTATAAGCACAAGCACGTAGTACCCGAAAAACGCAAGCATCGAAAAATAAAACTGCTTGATTTTCGGTCTGTCGAATATGCGGAGCGCAACCAGCAGAATCGGCATGAAAAACGCCGGATAGTGATTTACCCAGAAATTCACGAACGACCAGTCTGTGCA
>CAKQKA010000123.1 GCA_934247855.1 uncultured Clostridia bacterium
ATATAAGCGTATCTACAAAATCGCCCTTCGCACCCGTTTGCCTGATTGTCATAAGCGTGGATGCAGGTGCGGTTGCCGACGCCAGCGCCGACATTATCATAGAAAAATTGAAGTCCAGCCCGAGAATAAAGTACAAAAGCACGAACACCACGACAGACGCTGCCAACGCTTCAAGCAAAGTGATCACTATCAGTTGTTTGCCCCTGCCCTTGAAACTTGAAAACTTAAAAAACTCGCCCGCGCTGAAGGCAATGAACGCCAAAGCGATATCCGAAATGAACGCCGAGCCGACTATAACGTTCTGCGGCACGGCTTTCAAACAAAACGGACCGATGATTATGCCCGCGACTATGTATGCCGTTACGTTAGGCAATCTTAACAATTTGGTAAGCCGCGTCATTAAAAACCCGGCTAACAAAATAATTGCAATCGATAATATCACCGCCGAAACCGGCGATTTCGCTTGCAACTGCTCATAAAATTTATCCATCATTCCTTGATAAAATCCCGTACAGACTATTCCTTAGTGTCGTTGAATTATATCATCGATTGCAAATATTGTCAATATATTTTACGAAAAAAAACAGGGTAAATTGTAGGTTTGTAGAATACTTGAAAATAACTCAGTAAAAAAGTGCGTAAGTTTTTAAGCTTCACGCACTTTTTTAAACCTTATCGGTCACGAATTAATCATTCTATCAACCCGCTTTCTTTGAGCAGTATTTCTACATCTGTTCCTTTAACCTTTTTCCAAACGGCTTTAAGCAATTCTTTTTCTTTGAACGACAACTTGATATCGGTTATCGGCTTCTTATCTATGGCATAGTAGCAAGCACGCAAAAGTTCACGTACGTCATATTTGCTACCCCATACCTCCGGCACACCGCGATCGATATCGAGCAGCGTATACACCGCTTCCATACCGGTACGCATCGAATACTCCGTCGTGAAGATCGTATCGCGCGGGGTTTCGGCAAACTGACCGAGGAAAGCGAAGTTGACGGCTCCGTCGGGCACTACTTTAGGACGATCCGATTCTTTTCTCGGTTGGAAGAATGCATTTATGTACGGCATGTAGCAGGTTGTAGTGTTGCAAGCGTCTTTCGCAAGAGTTTCGATTCTGTCGGCAGGGACACCGATATGATACAGCCATTCGCGACAAACTTCTTCGCCCGTACAGTCACGCATTGCCTTTTTAACGTAATTGCCTTTTTTGTTCGTGTTCAGCGAATACAGCCATACGAGAACCATATTCTTATCCTGCGATTTGAACTGCGGCTGACGATTTATCGTCCATGAAAGATACCAGTTATTCGTACTGTCCTTAACGGTTACGATACCGCCCGTGGTAACTTTGCCCATTCTCGGATCGCGCTTACAAATATTCTTTATGTACGATATAACTTCTTCGTCGGACGTAGCAACCGTTGCGCTCATCCAGTTTGTAGCGTCGACATCACTGCAGAATTTTTCGGGATTGCCGTATTCGCCGTCCTTTGCCTGCGCCGCAATCGCTTTCCACATGTCCCAGGATTCACCGCTGCCGTTTTTTATGCACGACAGATCGGGGGCATGAGTCTGATCACCGTAACACGACGTATCCGTACAACAACCGTTTGTTATAAACACAAGATCATCATCCAGCAGATCTATCGTTTGTTCTTTTCCGTCCTTTTTGTATACGATCTGTTTAGCAACCTTTTTGTCTCCGCAATACTCGATAACGACGTTCTTTACATCCATTCCGTATTCGATTTTTACCCCATGCGACTCAAGATATTTTACAAGCGGAAGAATCATGCTCTCGTACTGATTATACTTTGTAAAGCGAAGCGCGCTGAAGTCGGGAAGCCCGTCTATATGATGAACATAACGACAAAGATAACGTTTCATTTCAAGCGCGCTCGACCAGCGTTGAAAAGCAAACATAGTCTGCCAGTAAAGCCAAAAATTAGTTTCCCAGAAAGATTCGGGAAGAACATCGGAAATTTTCTTGTCTTCAAGATCTTTCTCCGGAGTAATAAAAAGTTTTGACAATGCCATTGCTGATTCTTTGTCGAGTTCAAACTTTTTATCGGTATGCGCATCTTCGCCGCGATTTACCGTCGCGCGGCAAAGCGAATAGTTCGGATCATGTTTATTAAGCCAATAGTATTCGTCAAGCACGGATACGCCCGGGGTTTCTATCGACGGAACGTCTCTGAACGTATCCCACATTACTTCGAAATGGTTATCCATTTCGCGCCCGCCACGCATATAGAAACCTTTTGTTACATCTTTTCTACCGTCGCAACTGCCGCCTGCAAGTTCCAGTTTTTCAAAAAGATGAATATGTTCGCCCTTCATTTGTCCGTCACGGACAAGATAGAACGCTGCCGTTAAACCGGCAAGCCCTGTGCCAATGATATAGGCTGATTTTTTATCTACATCCTTCGGTTTTTCGGGATGTGCAAATGCTTCGTAAGTTCCTGCTGAGTAGTACATAAGAACCCTCCTGAATTTTTTTTATGCCACTATTTTACCTCGTCTTAAAAATAAGTCAATAAGCAAAAAAAATGCAATGATAAAGATTTTATCACCGCATTTTAATTGTAAAAAAATTTATCAAATTCGCTTTTTTGATTAAACTCTGAATCGGGACAACGCCTCCGCAATGGTATCCTTAATCAATTTCGATAAATTATCGACTATGCTTTCGGGTTCGACTTGCATATCATCCTTTATCCAATCGAGCATGACTCCTATAAAAACGTAGGAATAAACACGCGCAATAAACTTTTTGTCCTCATCACGAACAGACATATCCCGCGACTGCTCATCTATTACGCCCATTATAAGGTTATCGGTCAAAGGTTTAAGATAGTTTTCTACATGCTCACGATCAACACATTTGTATACGTTTAATATAAACGGTTTGTTTTTAAGGACTTCGTCAAAAATATTAAGCAAGCCCTCTTGCCAAGTGTCGTGAGTCTTTTTCTCTTCAAGCACACGGCGAGCATCTTCTAAACACGCCCATTCGACAAGATCGTAAATATCTTTAAAATGATAATAAAACGTCATGCGATTTATACCGCAATTTTCCGCTATGTCGTTTATGGTTATTTTTGTGAACGGCTTTTTAAGCAACAAACTTTTCAGCGAGTTTTCAAGCGCTCTTTTTGTTATCTCAGACATTTTTTTCTCCGTAAAACGATTTACAAGCCCGAACAATTCTGCATTCTTTTTCGGAATTATAACATAGATAAAAAATAAATACAAGATTTTACGAGCGTTTTGTCTTTTAAAAAAAGTCAGCCGACAAAAAAGCCGACGAATTGTTCCTTTTGCTTTTAACACGATTGCAACCGGGTTATAAACGATTTATGCGATTTTTGTAATACCCTGCTTGCTTTTATGTAATTATGATAAACTCCGCAT
>CAKQKA010000124.1 GCA_934247855.1 uncultured Clostridia bacterium
ACGCCGACATGCACAATAAAAAATACACTAATATATTCAAAGGTAGTTATGAATTATCTTAAAAGCAAAAGCCTTTTCGGTTAGGAAAAGGCTTTGTTTGTTATATTAAAAAGTGCGATAATCGACCTATAGACGCACTTTTGTACGCTTACAGGTGCTTTTTGGTTGTATAAACATGTGTGCGCCTTGCGGCTGGATCCTTCGTAAGCCGAGCAAACAGGTGCGGCTCAGGATGACGGAGGACAAGCGAATAATTATGCCCGAAGCAGTAACGCAGCTGTACGCCGCATATAAGCCCTAAAAAATTATTTGGAATAGTTTGGCGCTTCCTTCGTTATTTCTACGTCGTGGGGATGGCTTTCTTTTAAGCCTGCGTTTGTTATGCGGATAAATCTGCCGTTTTGGCGCAATGCCTCTAACGTACCGCAACCGCAGTAACCCATGCCCGAACGAACGCCGCCGCAAAGTTGATAAATAGTGTCCGATAATTCGCCCTTGTAGGCAATTCTGCCCTCTATACCCTCGGGAACGAGCTTTTTGGCTTGCTTTACGCCCGATTGGAAGTATCTGTCGGACGAACCGCGAGCCATTGCCGCAAGCGAACCCATACCGACGTACACTTTAAACCTTCTGCCCTGATAAATAACCTCTTCACCGGGGGCTTCTTTACAGCCCGCAAGGAGCGAACCGAGCATAACGCAATCCGCACCCGCGGCGATTGCTTTAACTATATCTCCGCTGAATTTTATGCCGCCGTCGGCTATGACCGATGCGCCGAGTTTATGCGCCGTTTCTGCGACTTCCATAATAGCAGTGATTTGCGGAACGCCTACGCCCGCAACTATTCTCGTCGTGCAGATACTACCGGGACCGATGCCGACTTTTACGGCGTTTGCACCTGCCGAAATAAGCTTTTCGGCGGCTTCTTTGGTTACGATATTGCCCGCAACGATCTGAAGAGCCGGATATTTTGCGCGGATAGAACGCACGGTATCTATAATACCTTTGCTGTGCCCGTGCGCCGAATCGACAACGATTACGTCTACATGGGCGTTTACGAGCGCATCAACGCGTTCGAGCGTGTTAGCCGCAACGCCTACCGCCGCACCGACGCGCAGTCTGCCGAGCGCATCTTTACATGCATTGGGATAATTGACGGCGTTATCTATATCTTTACTGGTGATGAGACCTTTCAGCTTGAAATCGTCGTCAACGATGAGCAGCTTTTCGATACGGTTTTGCCAAAGAATTTTCTTTGCCTCTTCAAGCGAAGTGCCCACTTTTGCGGTAACGAGCTTGTCCTTTGTCATAACGTTGACGACGGGACTGTCGTCAATAGTAAGATATTTGAGATCGCGATTGGTGATTATTCCCTTTAAAATGCCTTTTTCGTCAACTACCGGAAGCCCGCTGATTTTGTATTTTGCAAGCAGATTTTCGGCATCACGCAAGGTGGCGTGCATACCGAGCGTTACGGGATCGCTTATCATTCCGCTTTCGTTACGCTTAACTTTGTCAACCAAGGCGACCTGCTCTTCAACCGACATATTCTTGTGAATGAACCCTAAACCGCCCTCACGAGCTATGGCTATCGCCATTTCGGCTTCGGTTACGGTATCCATAGCCGCCGAAAGTATGGGAACGTTGAGTTCGATTTCGCTCGTCAGACGGCATTTTAAGTCCACCTCCGACGGCAAAACGTCAGATTCCATAGGTATTAACAATACGTCGTCAAAAGTCAACCCTTCGCCTACAATCTTTTTTGAATAATCCATCGCGCTGCATCCTTTTTAAAAAATTTTTGAAATTATAACAAAGGCGGGGCGGTTTTGTCAACAATCGTATTGCCGTTTTTCACTTTTTACCGGTGGTTTTTATGTAAGGATTCTTTAGATGAATCCCGCACGGTGATTGCACGTTCGTTTTTATGCGGGCGTGAATTCTTATTACATCATTTTATTCATTTCTTTTCTTAGTTTTAAAACAATCTTTTTTTCTAAGCGGGATATGTAGGACTGAGATATGCCGAGCATATCGGCGACCTCTTTCTGCGTTTTTTCGGGGCAACCGCCAAGCCCGAACCTGAGCGACATAATCTGCTTTTCACGCACGGGCAAAGTGGCAAGCGCTTTTGCAAGCAGTTCTTCATCCACCGAACTTTCTATAGTGGTGAAAACGCAGTCGCTGTCCGTACCGAGCACGTCGGAAAGCAAAAGCTCGTTACCCTCGAAATCGACGTTCAGAGGCTCGTCAAGGCTGACCTCGCTTTTTATTCTTACCACTTTGCGAAGGTGCATAAGTATCTCGTTTTCTATACAACGCGAGGCGTAAGTGGCAAGTTTGATATTTTTGTTTGCGTTGAACGTGTTGATTGCCTTAATGAGCCCTATAGTGCCGACCGAAATCAGATCGTCGAGCTCCACGCCGGTGTTATCGAATTTGCGCGCAATGTACACCACGAGCCGCAAGTTATGCTCGATAAGCTGGTCGCGCACACTGCGCTCGCCGCCGAGCAACAATTCGATTTTTTCTTCTTCCTCCTCTTTGGTATACGGTTTGGGCAATGCCTCGCCGTTACTCATATAGTGCAAAGCGTTATTTTGCCTTTTAAGGCGCAAACGCATGATGAAAATCTTGATTTTTTCGGCAATTACAGCTAAATAATTTTTCATAACGCACCTACCTTGACTGTTCGCCCGCATATTCCGCCGGTAAAATAAGTGAATAATCGGTTCCGAAATCGATCGGATTTTCCGGTATTCCTATCTTTACTTTGTATATTATATTTTTGTTTTCGCCGTTTATGACTACAAGTTTATCGAAAGAATAGATTTCCATTTCGGCAAAACCGCCCGCCGTTTTGAACGGTATTTTCCGCATACATTTCGCGCCGCCCGTCGCCCCGCAAACAAACAATTTTTCGGCAAGACTTTTGCTTGCGACACAGACGCATTCATCGCCCGACATTATGGAATTTCCGCTGTCGATAAAGCCGACGGTATTTATTTTTTGTCCGTCCGAAAACAATACGCATTGCCTTATGAACGGCAATACCTGACGGCGGCGGAATATTGCAAAATACCCTTTATAGCACAGCAAAAACACAGTTGCACCCGCGATCAGCAGCACCGAAAGCGGTACGTTGCCGCCGAAAACGTTGCCGAGCGGATCGTAATATATGCCCGCAATCGAACAAAATCCGTATATTATACCGCCGAACACAGCGGTATATAAAAAGAATAATAAAAGCCGTATAAAGTATTCTTTATGTGACGCGTATTCGCAAACGAAGTAAACCATTACCGCGGCGGCAAGAATTTTAAGCGCAATGCCCGCAGCAAACGCGAGATCGAACAACGGAAGATAAACCGCAAACACCGTGCCGACGAGTGCGGAAAGCACACGCTTTTTTATAC
>CAKQKA010000125.1 GCA_934247855.1 uncultured Clostridia bacterium
GATTTTTGCATTTCATGCACCTGCCACAGCGCAAGCACGATTAAAAACAGCCCGAAAATTTTTTTCTGAACGCTGCCGTGAATCAGTTTTTCCAAAAAACTTGCGCCGACGGAAAACATCATTGCCGATACGCCGAGCACTGCCGTACCCTTCAGTCTGACTAACCCGTTTTTGGCATGGATGAACAATGCGACCGCCGCCATTGGAATAAACGAAACAAGATTTATGGTTTGCGAAAATTTTTGATCTAACCCGAAAATCGCCGTAAGCGCGGGTATTAAAAGAGTGCCGCCGCCCATACCCATTCCGCCGAGCACGCCCGCAATCGCTCCGGTTATAAAAATTGCCAACAGTTTCATATGTAAATACGCCGAGACCAACCGAAAAAAATATGTAAATCTGCCGAAATTAAACAAAAACGCCGAGAAAGTCGTTAAAACAGCAATCTTATGCCCGCAATGAGCATTACCGCGCAAAACAGATAGCCGACAATACGGCTTCGAACCTTTTTTAAAATAAATGCGCCGCCCGCCCCGCCCGCGACCACGCCGAGAGTACACACGCCGAGGATCGCCCAGTCGATTTTTGCGCCGATAAGATAAATAATCGCACTGATTACGGTGATAGGCAAAATAAGCGCGATGGAGGTGGCATGCGAATTTTTACGCTCGAAACGGTAGATTTTTTCGAGCACGGGAACGACGATCATACCGCCCCCGCCGCCGAAAAAGCCGTTTATAAAGCCGATAAGCGCGCCGAAACCCGCCTGCGACCAGAAATTATTGTTCTTTTTATCGCTCATAAACGATATTTTATGCGATTTTAAAAATATAATACAAAACGGCCGTCCCGCTTTGATGTAAGCGGTATTGTTTTCTTGTAATAAATCAAGGATTTTTTCTAAATTTAATCCGCCTTTTTTGAAAACTATCACGAAAAAAATTGCATTATGCCTTATAATAATGTATAATAGGGAAAGTGTTTAAAGCAACTAAAAGCAACTAATTTCATTAAAAAGGTGTAACAATGAAAAAAGCAACTAAGTTTGATTTCAAAACTTTACTGGTTTTACTGCTTTCGTTCACTCTTTGCTTTGCAACGGTTTTTGCCGCTTGCAACAATCAGAACGATTCATCGAGCAGTTCGAGCAGCAGCTCGTCCGAAGAGACTAATTATCCTTCCGACACTCAGTTACTGAAGAACGGCGACTTCGAGTATACTACTTTCACCAAGAAAGATACCGATTTCCCCGTATACGGTTCTTCCACCAACTGGACGCGCGGATATGACTCTGTCGGTTCGTCGCAAGCCGTTTCGAACAGCTCCAAGTACTCCGACGGTATTATAGATACGGCTGCCGACGCGTACAACGCTATTCAGTCCAATAAGTATCTGCCCGCCGAGAACCCCCGCACTCCCGAATATTTCGGCTTAGTGGAAGACAAATTGTACAATGTAGCCGATTACGAAAACGGCGACGGCAAGCCCAACGAGGACAAGCTCCTTACATCCGGAACGAAGATCCTTATGATCCATAACAAAACTTCGGAAGACGGTCAGGGTACCGCCCGTAAGTTTACATCCTCTTCGTTCACGCTTGCAAGAAATCAGTTTGCAAAACTCTCCGTCTGGATCAAGACGGTTGATCTTAAAAGCAACGTTTTCGGAGCGGACTTCGGCGCATACATAGCAATCGAAAACACTGTTTCTTCGACTGCCGCCCCCCTCGTTCTTAAAAATATCGACACGAAAGGTAACTGGGCTAAATATACCGTATATCTTTCTTCTTCCGATTTCTCGACGTCTGCTTACAGACTGGTTTTAGGTCTCGGCTTCGGTTCGGCTAAAGCCATCAGCGAATACGTTGAAGGCTACGCTTTCTTCGATAACGCTCATATGGAAGTTATCGAAAAAACCGCTTACGACAAAGCGGTTAAAGACGTTGCAGCCGCAAACACCGTCAACCTTAACGAACTCGACGGCACGACTTACAAAACTCTGACCGAAAAGATCGTTAAAGATCAAAAGGCGCAGAACTATACGGCAAACGAGGATTCGACCTATACGAGCGAAACTCCCGCTGCAGACAAGTATACCGAAGTTAAATACGCACTTTCGCACACGAGAGAAAGCCTTAAAGACTACTCCGATATTCTTACCGGCGCAACTGCCGAAAAGAATAAGAGCGAAAGAGCAGGCGACGCCGATAATGCAGGCGTTGTCGCACTTAAAGACGCCTATTCGGCTTTAAGTTTTGATGATAAAGCAAAACTCCCCGACGCTGACGAAAATCAAAACGCCGTATTCTTTAATTTCAGCACAAAAGCAACGGGTTACAGCCTTACGTCCAAGACTGTTACCGTTAAAGCTAAATCTTACTTAAAACTTTCGTTCTGGATGAAAGCCGAAGTTAAGGACGCGCTCTACAGCAACGCCCTTACCGTTAACGTAAGAGACCTCGGCAAAACAGGCGCAAACGAAACCGGCAGCAATGTCGTATCTACCGCGCTCGTCAGCAACGACTCCACCAAAGATTACGAAAACGACAACTACAACGGTTGGAAACAGTACGTTCTGTTCGTATCCAACACCGTCGGCGAAGTTGACAGAGATTTTGAGCTTGAATTCGTATTCGGCACGATGGATTCGATCGACAAAGAAGAAGATATCCGTAAGCTCACGAAAGGTTACGCAATCGTAACCGATTTCGAAGGCTATGAACTCAGCGCCGACGATTACTCTATCGCAGACACCTCTTCTTACACTTACGCCAAGAAAGTTTCGCTTTCCGCAGACCTGCCCAACGGCGCAACGGAAGATAAGGACGAAAATGAAAGTTTCTCGTTCACCTATTCCGAAAGCGAAAAAGCCAATCTGTACGCTAACGGAACTACCGAAAGCGTAAACGGCTATCAGTTCGTTAAAGCGGGCAGCAACGCTGTCGGCGGCGAAGAAAATAACATTTACGGTTACAATTCCGAGGAAGTTGCGGGCGGCGTTATCAACAGCAAGTACAACGCAAGCTTTAAACCCATTGCGCAATTACTCGAAAACAACAAGACCGTTCAGGCTATGTATCTGAGCGCGAAAAAGGCGGATACCGCTGTTGCTTACGGATTTATCGGTAAGTCGGCTACCCTCTCCGCTAATACCACCACTTATATTTCGGTTAAGGTTTACGTGGCGAACGGCGCAATCGCTAACTTCTATCTTGCAAACCCCAACGCGCTTGATAGGTTCAATATTCTCTCCCTCAATCCCGTCGATCGTATTGACAGCGAAAAAGAGAAAAACTTAAAGAAAGAATACGTTCAGACGTATACCGGTACGGACGGCGCTTGGTATACCCTTGCATATCTTGTTTCTACCGGAAACGAAGCGGTTACCTACAGAC
>CAKQKA010000126.1 GCA_934247855.1 uncultured Clostridia bacterium
TTTTTCGTACTGCTTGCGTATTACATTACAAAGCCTTTTGAAAACGCCCGCCAAAGAAAATACATTAAAAAATGCACCGAAACGCTTTGCTCTCATCCCGACCTTGTAAGAATAGGTATTACGGGCAGCTACGGCAAAACTTCGGTTAAAGAAATTTTGAAAACTCTTTTAGAGGAAAGGTATAACGTCCTTGCGACGCCAAGTTCGTATAACACGCCTATGGGAATCTGCAAAACCGTCGGCAACCTTAAAGACGGACATAACGTTTTTATTGCCGAAATGGGCGCGCGGCATGTAGGCGATATCTCTACGCTTGCCGAAATAGTCAAACCCGACTACGCTATCATTAACGGCATTGTGGGACAACATCTCGAAACGTTCGGCACGCTTGCCGCGGTACAGCAAACAAAATACGAGCTCGTCGAAAGCATGAGCAAGGGCGTGGTCGCTTACACTATAGACAACGATTCAACGTCGGTACTTTTTTCCGATTGCAAAATCAAAAGCGTGCCCGCAGGCTTGGATATATCGAAAAAACCCGCGGTGTATGCCGAAAATATAGAACTTTCCGAAAACGGCAGCGAATTTACGTTGTGCATATACGGCAGGAAAATGCGCTGTCATACCGTTTTGCTCGGCTCGCACAACGTTTCAAACATTTGCCTTGCCGTCGCCATTGCCGCCGAAATGGGGCTTTCGGACGAAGAGATTTGCGCGGGTGTCTCAAGAATTAAACCTGTAAAGCACAGGCTTGAATGTACTAAAAACTCTGACGGCGTTGTAATTATCGACGATAGTTATAACGCGAACACTCGCGGAATAGACGCCGCAATGGAAGTTCTTTCGTCGTTCAAGGGCAGGAAGATTGTCGTTACTCCGGGTCTTGTGGAACTCGGGCGAGAAGAGGACCTCGAAAATTATAGGCTCGGTAAAAAAATGGCGTCGGTCTGTGATATTGCCGTGCTTGTCGGTAAATCGGCAACGTACCGTATTCAGGACGGGCTGATTGACGGCGGTTTCGATAATTCAAAAATAATAATCGTAAAGGAGTTGGAGGCGGCTAAGCGTAAACTGAAAAAAATAGTTAGGGCCGGTGATGTAGTGTTGTTTGAAAACGATCTGCCCGATAAATTTTCCTGAATTTTAACCTTTATTAAACCGCTTGCATATATTGCAATATAACATTTCACCAAAGCAAAAATTGCGGAGGTGATTTTTTATGGAAAACATTCTTGTCTTTTACGGAGGGACTTCGCCCGAACGTGACGTTTCCGTCATAACGGGCGTTTTTACCCTTAATTCGCTGAATAAAGCCAAATTCAACGCCATACCCATATACATACATTCCGACGGCGTTTTTTATACGGGTGACATACTTAATAATCTTGACTTTTACAAACAAAGAGATTTAAAAAAATGTTATCGCGTCGTTTTGTTGTCAGGCAGCCACAAACTTTACCGACTTACAAGAAACAAATTAAAAGAACTTTGCGAGGTCGATTGCGCTATAAACTGTTTGCATGGCGCGGGCGGCGAGGACGGTACCCTTGCCGGGATTCTGAAGAATTGCCGTATTCCGCTTGCTTCGCCTGATTTGTTTGCGTCGGCAATGTCGATCGATAAACACTATACGAAACTTGCGCTTAAAGCAATAGGCATAAATCAGGTCGAGTACGTTAAAATCAAGCGAGATGGCTTTTTTGCTCATTCGGAGGGTAGTTGTCGGGTAATCGGCAACAGGCTCGGTTATCCGATTATCGTAAAGCCTGCTAACCTCGGTTCGAGTATCGGTATAAAACGTGCAAATAACGAAAAAGAGCTGTTTTCCGCTTTGTGCGAAGCGTTTACTTACGATTGCAAGGCAATATGCGAAAAGTATATCGAAAACGCCACAGAACTGAACTGCGCGGTTTATTCGGCAGACGGAAAGATTGTCGTATCCGAGCTTGAACAACCATATACCGAACATGACATATTGACTTTCGACGATAAATATTCGGGCAGTAAAAACGGCGAAAAAAGGAAGAATTTTCCCGCCGACGTAGCCCCTGATTTGCGCGAAAAAGTCCGCGCGACGGCGTCTAAAATTTATTCGGAATTTGACTTTTTCGGCTTAGTGCGTTTTGATTTTCTGATCGACGGAAATGTCGTTTATCTCAACGAAATAAACGCTGTACCCGGCTCTCTTGCTTATTATTTATTTTGTCGGAAAATATCTGAATTTACCGAGTTGCTTACGGGCTTGGTGCGTGACGCCGAAAAAAGACAACGGGAAACCGACAGCCGTGTGTCGTCGTTTAAATCGCAAGTGCTTTCTGGCGACTGGAAATCGATTAAAAAATAGATAACAGGTTCATAATAATACCGAACAAATCGAGGTGTTTTTATGATAGACCAATTATACAGCCATGTAGATCTTGAAATATCCGACAGAACGATAACCTACGGCGATGTAAAAGCTTTGCTCGACCGAGCCATTGAAATGAAGATCCGCGCCGTTTGTCTGCCGCCGAGTTTTGTGCGCTGGGCAAAGCGTTACGTCGGCGAAAGAGTAAAAATTTGCATGTATACCGGCGCGCCGACCGGTAACGATACAGTCAATGCGAAAACGGTTATAATCCGTGAGGGAATGCGAGGCGGTGCGGATGAATTCGAGGTATATGTCAATCTGAACGAACTGAAAAGCGGTAACGTCGAGTATACTTTAACCGAACTCAGACAACTAAGGCGCGCTTGTCGCAGCAAATTGTTCAAATGCGCGATAGATATCGGCGTGCTGACGCCGCCCGAACTTGAAACTTTCTGCAAGTGCGCCGTCATTGCGAAATGTGATTATATTTCGGTCGGTTCGCCGTTTTCGGGCATTAAGAACGATATCGGCGGCATCGCAAAATTGCTTTCCCGAAAGATAAAAATAAAGACTTTATCCGATATTCCCGAAGATGGCAGAATACAGGCGTTGGTGGACGGGGGAGCGGAAAGAGTGGGGGTAATTTCTCTTCCCGTTGCTGCGGTATCGGCAGCTCCTGTTGAAACAAACGTTGCGAAAAATGTTTCGGTTAATGCCGAATAAATTGATTTTTTTAGTAAAATCAATAAAAAACGTTTCACAAATTCAAATGAATATGTTATACTAACCATCGTCGTGTGAGATTTCGATGTTGTATCGGGGTCGGCGCGATGTGGAAACGTATCGAAGTGGTCGCAACGAGCCGCACTCGAAATGCGGTTACGCCTTCACCGGCGTACGAGAGTTCGAATCTCTCCGTTTCCGCCAATCAAAGCCTAAATCGAATACAAGGGTGTTCGGTTTGGGTTTTTCTTTTGCAAAAATTCAGGTTTTATTGTTGTTTTTCGGTTGTCCGA
>CAKQKA010000127.1 GCA_934247855.1 uncultured Clostridia bacterium
GTATTTCTACTTCTATTCAAGTCTTCCTATGCAGTTGTCAATCTTCAATCTGCAGCTACCCGCTGCACTTGCCGCCTCACTCGACAGCCTACCCATAATACCATTTGGCTTTTTTTAAGTCAAGTGATTTTTCGACATTTTTTAATTTTTATCTGCTTTTTTTTGCAATTATTTTTTCGGCGCGTTTTTACGCAATTTATCGCCCATTCGGTCCGATAAAAGCCGCACGCCGATACCGCTTTGCGTATTTTTAATCTTCAAACCCGAGATCCTCTTTTTCGAAAGCCTGCGACAAGCAATCGAACGTTTTAAGGCATTGTTCGCGATCGGCGGCGCAAACCGAATAATATATTTTAAGTTTGGGCTCGGTGCCGCTCGGTCTTAAACAAATGAAACTTCCGTTTTCAAGCTCGTAATACAAGCAGTTAAGCCCGCTGTATTCGAGTTTCTCTTTTTCGCCGTCAGAATAGGTCTTTTCGCCGCTTAAATAATCGCGGATTGCTTTAACATTATTATTAGATATTTTTTCGGGCTTTAATTCGCGCATCTTTTCGACCACGGCGTTCATATCAGCCATAGCGTTCAGCCCCGAATAAACTTTGCTCTTGGTAACGTCGTAAACATAACCGAAACGCGAATAAATATCGCACAATGCGCCGTATACGGTTTTTCCGCGATATGCACACCAGCAGCACAACTCGGCAAACAACATACTCGCAACAACCGCGTCTTTATCGCGCGCGTAAGTTCCGCGGAGATATCCGCAGGATTCTTCAAAGCCAAATTCAAACGTGCCCGATCCGTCTTTTTCAAACTGTTTGATCTTTTCGCCTATGAATTTAAAGCCGACGGGGGTTTCGTATAACTCGACGCCGTATGCGTCGCAAATGGATTTTGCAAGGTTGGTGGATACAAAGCTCTTGACCACAGCCGCATTGTCGGGCAGTTTTTTGGTTTGAGTGAGCCTTGACAATATATAATCAAGTAACAGCGCGCCCACCTGATTGCCGGTCAGACCGACAAACTCGCCGTGATCGTCGCGCACGGCAACGCCGAGACGGTCGCAGTCGGGATCGGTACCGAAAACAACGTCCGCTTTAACCTTTTCGGCAAGCGCAATGCCCATTCCGAGCGCGCGCTTATCTTCGGGGTTAGGAACTATTACGGTCGGGAAATTGCCGTCGAACGCAATTTGTTCGGGCACGACCTCCACTTTCAGTCCCATTTTTGCAAGAACGGTCGTAACGGGGGTATAACCCGTGCCGTGCAAAGACGTATAAACGATTTTCAAATCTTTGCCCACGCGTTTGACCGCTTTGGGCGAAAGACGTTGTTTTAAAACATTTTTATAAAAACGGCGTTCCACCGACGCAGGCACATAAGTCAGCAGCGCACAGGCGGTCTTTTCCTTAACTTCTATAGACTTAACCGAAAAGATATCGGTAACCGTTTTTATTTTTTCGACTATAACAGCAGTCGCTTCGGGCGAAAGCTGCGCGCCGTCGCCGCCGTAAACTTTATAACCGTTGTATTCCTTGGGGTTGTGGCTGGCGGTAATCATAATGCCCGCGGTCGCCTTTAAGCGACGGACGGCAAAACTCAGCATAGGCACGGGGCGCGGTTCTGCAAACAAATATACCTGAACGCCCGCGGCAATCAGAACGCCTGCGGCATTAAGCGCAAATTCACCCGAGTAGTTACGCGTGTCGTACGAAATAACTACGCCGCGCGCAGCCGCTTTCGAGCCTAAAGACAAAATGTAATCGGCAAGTCCTTTCGTCGCACGACGAACCGTATAAATATTCATCATGTTTGTGCCGTAGCCGAGTATGCCGCGCATACCCGAAGTGCCGAAAGCAAGCTCGCCGCCGAAACGGTACTCCTTTTCTTTTTCATCGTCTTTAATCGAATTAAGCTCTTTAATCCCCTCTGCGCAAAGCAACGGGTTGGAAAGCCAGCTTTCGTAAATGCTGTTATAATCCATGATTAAATCCTCCTCCATAATAACATTGAGAACAAAACAAGTTTACGGTTTTTGCGCTTTTCAGCGATTTGAGAATTACATAGATTTGCAAAAGCAAACATGTAAAAAGCCGAAACGCTCACGATAATTTTAATACTCAACGATCTTTATTATATAATCGGGTTTGCGCTTTGTCAAACCATTATTTAATTAAAAGAGCATATTTTGCCCGTTACAGCAAAACACCATATTATTTTAACCGAAATTTAACACAATTTTTATAAAACGATGATTTTTACGGTGTTTAAACAATAAATTTAAGGCATTTTTTAAAAAAACAAACTATAACGATATTTTTCCGTTGAAAAAAGTAAGAGCGTTTCCGACGGTAATTTTATATAGGTCGGCACTGTTTCCATGCGCTAAAAAACGATCGCAAAAAGAAGAATAAAAGGCATCGTATGACGGAAACGCAAGCAAATCGCTTCCGAAAAAATCAGTTCCGATAGCCAGCCCCGACGTGCCGAATTTTTGCAAATATCGGTCTATAGCACCGAAAACGGCATTTTCGAGGTTTTTAACAGTCCGCTTATCGGGGTTATTTTCAAGAAAATAACCCACAAAACAAAGCCCCACTATTCCATTACGATCGATAATATATTTAATCTGCTCGTCGTCTATATTTCTTATCGAGCGGGCGCAAAACGAAAATGCCGTATGCGAACACAAAACTTGCCCTGCCGCTTCAGCCGCTTCGTAAAACGTCTGTTTGTTCGAATGCGCCAGATCAAGCGGAACGTTAAGCGAATTAAGGCGATTTATGAATTTTCGCCCGTCGTTTTTTAACCCGCCTTGCGTTTTGCAGCCGTGAGCGAAATCGTTTTCAAAGTTCCAGCAAAGCGACGCGTAAAGCGGCTTAACCTCGGTTAAAAATAAATCAAACTCTTCACGCTCGTCATAACTTGCGTCCTCAAAAGCAAAATTATGCACGCCTAAACTTACGGCGCGGGAATAAATTTCTTTAATTTCGTTCAGCTTTCGTTCGCCCTTGAACAACGCGTAAATCGACTTATAGCCCGACTTTTCGGCTAAATTATAGTTTTTTGAGCTTTCACCCGACGTCAACAAATCGTTATGAAGATCAATAAGTTTTAAATTCATAAAAAGTCAATCCGATTTAATATATGAAAAAACGCACAGTAAGCATCCACCCGCATAGCGGGTGGCTTTTATTTTTCGGGCATAGCCCTTATTCACTGGCGTAGCACAAACGT
>CAKQKA010000128.1 GCA_934247855.1 uncultured Clostridia bacterium
AAATATATGTTCGCAAAATCACAAATCGATTTGACGACGCAAAAATTGTTCTGATTGGGTTGATACGTAACATTACGCTTTTATCCGGGGTTTTCGACTTTGCCGGTTTCGGCACTCTGAAAAGAACACCAGAACCCCCGATCGTCTGTGGTAAAAAGCGATTCGGGTAAAAAGACGGAATATCTTTCAAAGCCCCTCGGGCGGATACCGCGCCGACCGGGCACGCCGTAAACGATATATTGCGGAACACCGTCCTTTCGTATTACGCCTATTATGTAAAATCCGTCTTTTTTGTACTCGATTTTTACCCACCTGCTTTCGGGTATATATTGCGATAACGAACCTATAGCCTCATATTTGGTAAATAATTCTTCTATCTCGCCGCACTTTTCGGCGTAGAATTTCGCCTCTGGTTTACTGAACGGGCAAGCGCGGAGAGCCGCTCCATTTTTCTGAGCGTTTCCGTCGTTTTGCGTTTGTTCTGTTGTATCCGTGCCGTTCTGCCCAACGTGAGCAGTCGCGCTATGTAGGTTGTCATCGGTTACCTCTTTTTTCGGGCTTTCGTCCGTTTTTATTTCGTAATAATTTTCGGTCGCCAACGCTTCGTCGTCGTAAGCAAATTCGCTGTTTTGCGGCGCGTCGTCTACCGCGATAAATATATCTTCGTCTGAATTTTCTTTGCCGAAGGTGTCGTTTTCGCCGTCTTTTGTCAGCGGCTTTCCTGCTTGAGCGTCTTTTGATAGCTCGTCGGTTTTTTCAGGCTGAAAAACCGCACTTTGCGGTTTGCCGCCTGTTTCATCGTTCTTTTTATAGTTCTTCTCATATAGATCTTTTATCTCCGTCGGTGTGATTTTTTTATTAAGATTGCTGCCGAAAAATAGCGGAGCGGACGGTGTGTTGCCGACGAAAATCGCCGCGCATATGCCGTTTTCCGCATCGAGTTTAGCGGAAAACTCCTGCGTTTCGCCGTTATTTTTGCCGCAGTAAAAACTGAAACGCTGCAATGTTTGTCCGTTGAATACAACAAGGTCGCACTCCGAATCGCTTTTAAATTCGGGAACTTGCAGTTCAAAAATTGTCAGATTATCAAAGTAGCGATACCTGATTACCGTAAAATTTTTCACGGTTAAATCGGTCGATGCGCTCGGCAAGGTTTTTAACAGTAGGGTTTTTCTTGTAAATCCGCTCATGTTTTCTCGATAAAATCATTATATATTATTCTCTGCGGCGGATTTTATGTTATTAAACCAAAAAATGTCGAAATATAAGGACTGAAAAAACCGCTTGTTCCAAAACTTCAATTAATTTTTTTCGGCAAAACATGCACTAAAACTGCACGTAAATAAACGGCAAAATGGTATTGACAACCCGGCAAACGTATTATATAATGTCAACAATAAAAAATTTTAGAATGGAGGTAGGGAAAATATGAGGAAAAGAGCAATTATAATATTCGTGCTTTCTGCTTTTTTGTGTCTGACGGTTGCCGTCGGTTGCAAGCAATCACAATCTGAAATCCCGAACGGTTTTTATTTGACCGCGGATTCGTTTTTAAAGTGGAACGAGGTAAAAAATGCCGATAACTACATCGTTAATATCGACGGAACGGAGTACACCGTAAACAAAAACGAAATCGATATTTTCGATAAATGTACCGAATCGAAAGAATACCAAATAAAAGTGCGTGCTTACGGCAAAAATCTTTCGCTGACAGACGCGGGAAGTTACGTTTATAACACGAAATACCCCGATGCGTTCGGTTACAGAAGCACAACCGACGGCAGCGGTGTGGAAATAATCGTTATGAATGCCGATAAATTGCCCTCAAACGTGGTAGTACCTTCGGTAATAGATGGGAACCCCGTTGTCGCCTTAGCAAATAAGGCGTTTTATAACTGCAAATCGGTTACTTCGGTATATATGCCCGATTCTATAACAAAAATGGTTGACAATACTTTTTTTGCGTGTGAAAATCTTGTAAGGGTGCGCATTGCTCCCGAGATAGAAAAAATTCAGTCTATGTCTTTTTATGCCTGTAAAAAACTGAAAAACATAGAACTGCCGAACGGGCTGAAACAAATTCAAAGTGCAGCTTTCAATTCTTGTGCCAGCTTGGAAAAAATCGAATTGCCCGACAGTCTTACCTCGCTTGTTCTTTCGGCTTTTACCGGTTGCCAAAGCCTTAAGCGGCTTGAAATCCCTAAATATACAGAAAGCTTATCGCCGAACGGCTTGGATATGGAAGAAATTATCGTTCACCCGGAGAATAAAAAGTATTACGCTTTAAATAACTGCATAATCAGGAAAAGCGATAACGTGCTTATAAGCGGCGGGAAGTATAGTTCTATACCCGAAGGCGTTACCGCCATAGGCGAAAAGGCGTTTTATCAAAGCGGCTTGACGAAAATAGATATTCCATCAAGCGTTAAATCGATAGGATTCGACGCGTTTACTTATTCTGCGCTTAACGAAATAACAATTGCAAACGGCGTAGAAGAGGTATATGCGGCATTCGGGCATTGTAAATTAAAAAAACTTGTTATACCCGCAAGCGTTACCAAAATAGAGCGATTGGTCTATGGCGATTGCGACGTGGAAGAGTTGAGCGTTTCATCCGGTAACAAAACCTATTATTCTGTGGATAACTACATTTTAACTAAAGGGGGCAACACCGTAATCACGGGTATATTATCAAGAAATGCGATCCCTGCAGTCGCGGAAGAAATCGGTCGTTCTGCTTTTGCAAGGCACGATTATGTTAAAGTGGTGACAATCCCTGCAAACATAAAAAGAATATGCAGTTATGCATTTGATTCTTGTAAAAATCTCGGTAAAGTTATTTTTGAAGGCGGGGAGATTATTGAAAGCGTGGCTTTTAGGAACTGTAGAAATTTAAAGTCTATCCGACTTTCTAAAAACGTAAAAAAAGTTGAACCAAATGCATTTTATTATACTAATGTGCATTCTTTCACGCTTCCTGATGGTATAAATTTAGAGGGAAATGCATTTTATTTCGTTTATGCAACGGTATATTATCCAAATGGAGTAGAGCTTTCAAAAATATTTTATAGAGATAGGTTAATTGAATACGATGCCGGTTATGATAACGATTTTCCGTATGTAAAATCGGTAAAACTTAATTTTGTAACGCAAAAAACAGAAATAAACGGAGAATTGGTTGAACGAGAAGTTGATGAGTACATGTCTACGG
>CAKQKA010000129.1 GCA_934247855.1 uncultured Clostridia bacterium
ATACGGCGGATCGAGATAGAGTATATCGCCCGACACTTCGTCAAGTAATTCGAGTATATCGCGGTTATACACCTCCGCGCCGAAAACATTGTCGGTTATGGGCAGGGAGGATAAAACCATATCTTTTTCTGCGGATTTTTTCAGTTTTTTAAGGTATGCGCCGTAAACCGAGGCTGTGTTCGCGTATTTATCGACGCTGTTAATCAACGAGGCGAGCAAAAAGAAATATTCGTTTTCGTTAATCTCGCCGTCGTTTTTCCACGCTTCTATTTTTTGACGTATCGCGTCGCATTTTTTGGCGTTGTTATCGGAAAAATACATTCTGCGAAACTCTTTGCCTTCGGTTCCGCCGTAAGAATAGTTTTTATAAATAAAACCCTCAACGCCGTCAAGATCGTTCAATTTTTTAACCAATTCTTCGCATTTTGCCTTGTCGAGTTTGCCCGAATTGCCCAAAAGATGCTTGTTTATAACGTAACTGTAATATTGAATATCGTTGGCGATTACGTTATAGCCTGCGTCGGCAAAAGCGCGGCAAACAACGCCCGTTCCGGCAAGAAGGTCGGCAAAAACCATCTCTTCGGGTGCACGATTTTCTTCGTTCGTTTCAAGCGTTTTGTTTATCGAAGTCATTAAAAAATCTATCAATGAAAACTTTGAGCCTATATAATTCATTCGTATCTCCTTTTTCGTCCGTACGCCGTAAAAGCGTACAAAGGTATGTTGTCGGGCGGTATGGGTTTTATTGCGGTATTGCCGTATTTTCAGCAAAATTTATCGAGTTCGGCTTTGACTTTTTTGTTTATTTTATACTTTGGTTTATCGTAAATCTTACCGCGGGCGATTACCATGTCCACGCGTTCCAAAGCGCGCAAATCGTCAAGCGGGTTGCTTTTCGTTGCAATAATGTCGGCGCATTTGCCTTCTTCGAGCGTGCCCGTAACGTCGCCGATGCCCGCAAGCCGAGCGTTCACCGCCGTTGCGGTATGCAGTGCAAAGCGGTTATCCGCACCCGTAAATTTGGCAAAATTGTAAACTTCGCGCCAGAAATCGTACTGAGTAATCCAAGGGCACCCTACGTCGTTGCCGATAGCAACGGGTATGTCGTTCGCCATCGCCGCTTTCGCACACTCGATTATGCCTTTGAATACGATTTTCCCGTTATAAAGTTCGGTTTCGGTAATGTTAGTAACCGAGCGGTCGAAAAGGGCATAAGGGATAGTGGGGGAAATTGTAGTGCAAACGAACGCCCCGCGTTTTTTGAACAACTCTATAATTTCGTCGTCGGGCTCTGCACCGTGTTCGATAGAATCCACGCCGTTTTCCAGTGCGACTTTCACACCCTCCGGCGATTCAACGTGCGCGGCAACGGTATATCCGTATTCGTGCGCCTTATCGCAAACGGCTTTAATCGTTTCGGCGGGCATTTTCAGCTCGCCGGGCACGCCTTTTTCTTTGGCGTCCAGCACGCCGCCCGTGATCATAAGTTTTACTATATCAACGCCTTCTTTCTTGTTGGCTTCGAGTATATCGAGCGCGTCTTTTACGGACGTTGCCGCTATTGCAACCGAACCCGCCATATGTCCGCCGGGCACGGAAATTCCGCGGTTTGCGGCGATTATGCGCGGCGCGACTTTTTTACCGTTTTCGCTTTCATCGCGAAGTTTAGAGTCAAAATCGCCAAGACCGCCCATCGTTCGTATGGTGGTAACGCCGCTTAACAGTTCGAGTTTAGCGAACTTGCAAACAAGGCTGTAAGCAAGTGCTTTCGTCAGCGGATTGCTCATTAAAAAGCCGACGAGTTTAGCGTTGTCGCGCTGCTTTTTTTGCGGCTTGCCGTTCCCCGCAAGGTGAACGTGCATATTTATAAGCCCCGGCATAACATACTTGCCGTCAAGATCGATTTTCTTTAAGCCCTTAAATTCGTCGGGCAGGTCGTTCGATTGCAAAATGCGTACGATCGTGCCGTTTTTAACAACGATTTGCCCCGAAAACGGAACCATATCGGCTTTGCCGTTCAATATTTTGCAGTTAGTTAAAATGTAGTCCATAATTGTTCCGTCTCAGACCGTTTTTTAAAGGTAACCGATCGATATAGTCATAATGTTTTGTTCGATTATATGATTTTTTGCGTTTTTTGTCAATGATATTAGTACGCACGCCGCAAAATAAGCCGTTTAAGGCGCATTACGGCAATAAAGGCAGTAAAACCGTTTGTCGGCAAAACACAAACTTCGGTAAACAAAAACCCGAAGAAAAATCTTCGGGCGGTATATTCTGAAAAAAAACTTGCAAAAAATCAATTCGCGGTTGCGGCGGCTTCCGCGGCTATAACGTCGGCTTTAACCGATTTCATCGTACAGGCGGTAACTCCTTTTATGGTTTCGCCGTCGATTTGCAGGGCGGTGGGCTTATCGAAAGTTACGGTAATGTCTCTGCCCTTAAAAATATCAATCATCTCGGTGTGCTTAACGTGTTCGCCCTTGAAAATCTTCGGGAAAACCATAAGGGCTTTCAGCTTGGATTTGCAGTAGTATACCATAACCGAAAGCGTGCCGTCATTGTTCAGTCTGTCCTGATCGGGCGTAGGAATCATTCCGCCGCCGTAGCATCTGCCGTTCATGGTGGGCGCAAGCCACACGTTTTTATATGTACGCGTCTTTCCGTCGACCGTAATGGTTGCCGAAGTCGTTTTATAATGGAACAAAAGTCCTTTTATCGCAATCGACGTGTAGTTTACGGGCTTCGCGGATTTTTCGCGCTGAGCGTCGCCGACTTCGCAGCAGTAGCCGTCGATACCGTAACCGATACCGTTCAGGAATTTATAATTCTTACCGTTTACGGTTACAACGGGTAAATCTTTAAGATATTTGTTTATAACGATCGGATCTCCGCTCTTGTCGCCCGTTACGTCAAAATAAAAATCGTTGCCGCTGCCGGTGGGGTAGTATAAAACTTCGATCAGTAAATTGTCGGTGTCAACCGTGTTTATAAAGCGATTAAGCGTGCCGTCGCCGCCGCAGATCACAATCTTATCGTCGGGCGCGAGCGTTGAGATAACGTCCGTATAGCTGTTTTTCGTTGCGTCTAAAAAGACTTTTTCAGCCGATTGGGGGAGCGAGGTGATATTTTCGGCTTTTTCCTTTCCTGTGCCGCTATGCG
>CAKQKA010000130.1 GCA_934247855.1 uncultured Clostridia bacterium
CGGTAAACTTTTAAAAAAGCATCGGCTGTATTTCGTCGGGCTTGCGCATCCGCTCTTGTCGGCGCTTTTGCCCGAGGGGTGGTCGAGTGAAATTTGCCTTGAAGTTATAGAAGAAATTCCTTGGGATACCGACTGCGACGTTATCGGGATAGGCGGGGTGGGGCATGCCGCAAAACGCGCTAAAGATATCGCGATAGAATTTAAAAAACGCGGCAAGATCGTGTTTATGGGCGGACCTATGGTCAGCCTTATTCCGGACGTCGCAATAGAATACTGCGACAGCGTTATGATAGGCGATTCCGAAGAAACAATCGCTCAGCTCTGCCATGATATCGAAAACGGTGAACTGAAAAAGTTTTACGAAAAGCCGCTCGGTTCGCTTTCTTTCCCGCTGCCTAAATACGAACTTGTAACTAAAAAAAGAATAGGTAATTTTTTGCCCGTTCAGGCGGGGAGAGGTTGCCCCAACACATGTAAATTCTGCACGATAGCAAGCCTTTGCAAGGGCAGGTATATCCGCCGCTCGATCGACGAGGTGATAAGAGATATTAAGTATGTAAAAAAACTCGGTTTTAAGGAGTTTTTGCTCGTTGATGACAATATTGTCTCCGATCCCGAGTACATGCTTGAACTTTGCAGGCAGATAAAGCCGCTTAAAATGCGGTGGATGAGCCAGTGCGCCATTCAGATCGCCGATAATCCCGAACTTTTAAAAGCCGTTGCCGAAAGCGGGTGTTACGTTCTTAGCTTCGGGCTTGAAAGCATCGTTAAGGACGCTATGAAAGAGATAAACAAAACGTGGGCAAATCCCGACGATTATATTCGGGTTATCAAAAAGGTGAACGATGCGGGTATAGAAGTCGCAAGCGAAATGATTATCGGCATCGATACCGATACGAAAGAATCCTTAGACGAAACGATAGAGTTTATCAAGAAAAGCAATATAATCGCGCCTAAATTTTACTGTTACACGCCCATTCCGGGCACGCCGCTCAATAAAGAAATGAGTAATGCGGGCAGAATTGTAGACGATAATATTCTTGAATACAGACCGTCTAAATCGGTGTTGAACACGCCGCATTTTACCGCCGACGAAGTGACCGAACAATACTGGCGTGTGTATAAAGAGCTGTATTCGGTAAAAAATATCTTGTCGCGAACGATTTTCAACAAGAGAATGTTAAAGCATCCGCTCAGAACTTTGTTCTTTTTCGGCGTAAATCTCGTTTACCGCGGAAACATAAAAAGAAAGGTCGCGCCTAATATTTTTTAATCGTCGTTTTTTGTGTTATCGACAGTTGTTTTAGTTTCTCTTTTAACGGAAGCGATTCACGAAATGTCAAACACGATGATTCATTTAGTTGAGCAAACGAAGCACACCAACGAGAACGTAGAAGAACTAAATGTCAAGGTTGATAATATGGAAAAAGAACCGATCGAGAATGCCAAGGCATTAAAAAGGACGGTGATCACTTGCATTGTGACCGCCGTCGTAAGTGCAATTGTGGGCGCGTTAATAGGTTTAATTATTTAATCGAATATTTTTTTATAAAGACTTTGCCATAAAAGCAAGGTCTTTTTTTTGTACTCATAATGGTTGACAAACCCTATTTAATAGGGTATAATCATTATGGAAACATAAGAAGAGGTTTGGTTTATGACACGGTCTTTTATTGAATTGCCTATATTCCGTTCGAGATGGGAAGATTTAGGATTGACGGATTCCGATTTGCGTAGACTTCAAATCGAGTTACTTTCCGATCCAAAGGTTGGCGCGGTTATAAGGGGAACAGGCGGCGTTAGAAAAATGCGTTTTGCATTTGAACATAAAGCAAAAGTGGCGGAATAAGAGTTATATATGTAGATTTTGAAGTTTACGAAAAAATATATTTACTTACGGCATATACTAAAAACGAAAAAGATAATTTAACAAAAGAAGAATGTAATGAAATCAAGAAATTGATTTCAATATTAGAACAGCAATTGGAAGAAAACAATTAAAGTGAAAGGGAGGTAAGAAATGGCTATTTTCGATGATATAAAACTTGGATTAGAACAAGCTGTCGAATACGAAAAAGGAAATCTAAAGGCGAAAAAGACGACTATAACTATTTTGCCTTTGGATACGTTTAGTGCAAATGAAATAAAGGAAATTCGTTTAAAAGCCGGAATGACGCAATCGGTATTTGCAAAATATCTCGGTGTATCCGTAAAAACGGTAGAGGCATGGGAAGCTGGAAGAAATCACCCCGAGGGAGCTGCTTGTAGAATGTTGTCGCTTACTCGCATGAACCCACAATTTCCTGTGATTTCTGGAATTATCGTTTAATAGCACGCGTATACAAGCGGCATGACGCGAAAGCGGAGTTTATTCGTTGGGAAGTCAACAAATATAAGGAAGAAAACAATTAACATGCAAAAAAAGGTTGCCTCGCGGTAGCCTTTTTTTTCTTGCGTTACTGCATTATGTGTTATTATATGGGTTTTTAGTCTATTTTTTTATAGTTTTTTTGATAAAACAAAAGTGGCTTCACCTCTTTATTTTACTGACTTTTACGGTCAAAAAATATGGTACAAAATTTAGTAACAAAATGATAAAAATAGGGGTATGATAGTATATACTGACATGCAAAAATAAACAGTTTTGCGTGAAAAACATTGATAAAAAAGAAAAATACACAGCGAAACTGTGTATTTTAAGAATGGTGGAGATAGTCGGGATCGAACCGGCGACCTCTTGAATGCCATTCAAGCGCTCTACCAACTGAGCTATACCCCCAAAGATTTGGTACTTTGGCATTTTATCATATTTATTTATACTTTTCAACTGATTGCGGGCGGTTTTTAAAAACTTGCTCTATTTTTATTTTTCTGCGAATTTTATCCTGTTTGTTTTATGCTTATTCGGTATCGTTTCTGAAGCAGGTACTTTGTGCCGCGCAAAGACGTTCGCTTTAAAGTTTAGGTGCGGTAAGCGGCATATGGAGCTGATAGTGGTGTATGGATTATGCGGTTTTCTACAAAAAT
>CAKQKA010000131.1 GCA_934247855.1 uncultured Clostridia bacterium
CTTCTCCGCAAAAATGCGAAGCACCGAAAAGAGCGCATTTTTTGATGATTTTTTGCGAGCGTGAGGGATGCTGTACTGACGTACTGCGCCCGAACGGTCGCGGAAAAGGACTAAAAAGTCGCCTTTTCGGTGGGTTCTAACGCTATCACCACTGGCTATCCGCAGGTGATTGCGTTCTGACTCGGTCGTCTGCGGCTAACCGCATTAAGAGCCCTTTTATTTCGTCGTCGTCCGCACCGTTTTCGGCAAGACTGCGCAACTTGCTTAAACGATCGTTATCGGTAAGCGGGTACGTGCAATAATCGTGCTTTACACCGCTAAGCGCCGCGATCGGCATATCGCCGGTTTCAAAAAACGCCGACAGCATGCCTATACGACTAAGGCGCGACTGAACTTTTTCGCTTAACAGATATTCGCAGAATTTTGCGGCAGCCACCGCGTTTTTGTCGTCCGCCGACAAGATAGAATAATACTGATACAAATCGTTAAAACCGCCGAGCGGGGTTATTTCAAGATCCAACCCCTTGTTTTCCAGCCTGTAAAGATCGCGCTGCGTGCCGATCAGCATTACATGTTTATCGTTATACAACTCGTAAACAGCATTGTTTGACGGCACTTTTTCGCAATTTTTTAGCCCTGTGCTCTTTAAAAACTCGTTATCGACCGAAGAAAAACGCACGGCAAGGCTTGCAAGCGTGTTTTTCTGCTCGGCAATCACAACCCGATTTACCGTTTCGCCCTTGCGCGATATCGCCACATACCCGCCCATGCACCACGGCACGGCATACTCGTACGGTTTTTTATGCGCTTTTCTGAGCATCGCATACGGCAGTTCCATTCCGTTTGCAAACGATATCGCGTCGGGGAAAATGCCTTTTTGAAAAAGTTCGCTTACGCTTAAAGGCGTTTGAGTTTTTACCGTTACGCAAATGTCCGATAACTTTTCAAACTCTTTGGATATACCGTTTAAAAAACTCGCGCGCGAACCCGTGCCGCCCTCGAACATATCAACGTGCCACAGTTCGATATATTGTTTTTCGGTTTTTACCGCTTGTTCGCCGCCCGACGGCTTTGCAATAAAAAACACGCCGCAAAACGCCAGCGTGAGTATTATGCATAATATAAAAAACGGCGTTTTTCTCATACAATATCATATGAGCAATACGCCGCTTTAATGATTAAATTTTAACTATTTTACGCTTGACGCGTTTTGCAAAAACCTGCGCTTTTGCGACCTGCGATTAACCCCTCGATTATAAAATGTCGAGATTCTTTTTGAAGATACGTCTGAAATCGGTTGCCGCGCTCATCGCGTCCTTGATTTCCAAGGTCGCGTCGCCCGCAAGTTCGGTTTTCATGATGACCGAATCGCCGAGTACGTCGCAGTTGATACCCGTAACGAGCGAAGACATGCTTCTGTCCAGACTTTCCGCGATACGAAGGATTATACCGAGTTTTCTTATAACCTCTACGTCGGCTTCGTTGATGTAATCTTTAAATCTTACAAGTTCGCTGATAGAAAAATCGTCGTTTTTATGAACGGCAACCACCTGCGAGGCAAGTACTATTTCCCTGTGCGAAATGCCGTACAACGCAGCGTTTAGGATGCTCGTGCCCGCGTCGTGCAGATATGCGGCAACTATTAAGATACGCAGATACTGCCTCGGGAATTTGTGGAGCACGCGCAGTTGTTTAAACAACTGAACCGATATGTTCATAACCTGTTCGACGTGTTTTTCGTTACAGCCGTAGTATTTGATAAGCGTTTTCAGACTATAAGTAAGTACGTCGCTGATAGGCTTTTCGATAGTCATCGGCATCGCATAGTTGAACATAAGACCTTCGCGCAGACCGCAGCCGGCAATTACTATTTCGTTGAAGTTCTTGAACTTGATTATGGAATTCACAGCGGCAAGCGCGCTCGGCAATATGTCGGCACGATTGGACGAAACGCCTTTAAGACGTTTTTTCTTATCGAGGTCAAGACTCTTTATCGTATTGTAAATTACACTGAAATCGTCTGTGGGTATGTGATAGTTGTGAACAATCGTGTAAGGGCTCTTCTTCATAGCCTTACTGATACGAGCAAGACTTCTGCACGAACCGCCTACGCCGATAAGCTGAGCGTCCTCGTCGATTTCCGAAAGCCATTCGATCTTTTTGAGCTGTTCGGTAAAGAATTCTTCTACCTTAGCAGCCTGTTCTTCGGGCTTTAAGCCGTCGCCCGCAAAAAGCTCGGTAAGCGTAACCGCGCCGAACGGCAACGTCTCGTAATGCAAAAGGTTACGCCTGTTGTAATAAACGAGTTTGGTAGAACCGCCGCCGATTTCCACTATAACGCCCTTGGGGATATCCATAGTGTTTATTACGCCGCGATATACATACATTGCTTCTTCTTCCGCGGATAAAACTTTAAGTTTGATTCCGCAGGTGGTTGCAACCTCGTCAAGAAAACTGCGTTGGTTTTTGGCGCGTCTGACTGCAGCCGTAGCAACCGCTATAATCCTGTCAATTCCGTGCGCGTCGCACAGACGACGGAACATCTTTAACGTTTTTAACGTTTCCTGAATACGCTGAACCTTTAAAAACCCGTCGCGCTCCATGTCTTTTCCGAGACGGACGCCCTCCTTCAACTGGTCGACGACTATAAAATGCCCTTCACCCAACATCTGCACAATGACCAGACGTGCAGAATTCGACCCAAGGTCAATAATACCGATCTTTTCCACTATAACTGCCTCTCTTTATTTTTATTATACGCGCGTCAAACGTTCGGTACCGTTTGCCGCGCCTGTTTTCATCGGCTCGATTATAACATATCTTTCGGCAAAAAAAAAGACTTTTTTGGTTTTTTTGTGCATTTTTTTCAAATATTTTTATGAAAAAATTTTTTAATGCAATTTTACACCGAAAAATACAGTTTATTTTTGTTATTTAACATGCAATTCGCTGTTTTATTTAACAAACACGTTAAAATAATATAAAAACTTCATTGTGCAGTTTGTATATTTTACG
>CAKQKA010000132.1 GCA_934247855.1 uncultured Clostridia bacterium
GCGGCTTAGATACGAGTAGAGCAAGGCTCGTTGCTATACGACTGGATGGAATAGACCTTTGCGGTCATCCCAGTCAGGCGTTAGCAACAGAAACGCTGCTATACGACATAGATAAGCCGCAAAAACATTTGACAAAAACCGCTAATTATGTTAACATGGACGGCAAGTGAAAGGGAGTAGCCGGCGCACGGAAACGCGCGTCGTCGATATCGTCATCACGACCGTTCAGGTTCGGTATCGAAACTTATAACAAACCGCAAAAAGCGGATTGTTTTGTATTAAGTACGGCAAGACTTTTGCAATCTTTTTGGTTGCAGAAGTCTTTTTTTGCACCGAAAAACGGAGGAAAAAAATGAAATACTATCTTCATAGCGCGGACGAAACGTTAAACGAATTGCGTTCGTCCGAAAACGGCTTGAGTAGCGCGGAAGCCGAGAAACGCCTTGCCGAAAACGGGCATAATAAACTCAGCGAGGGCAAAAAAACGCCGCTAATCGTTAAGTTTTTTAAGCAAATGACCGATCCGATGACCATAATTCTTCTGGTTGCGGCGGTGGTTTCGGGAATAATATCGTTTGTCGAAAAAGAAGTGCCGACGGACGTGTTCATTATATTGTTCGTAGTAATTCTTAACGCGATACTGGGCGTGGTACAGGAATCCAAAGCCGACAAAGCGCTTTCCGCATTGAAAGAAATGACCGCGGCGACCTCTAAGGTAATACGCGACGGAAAACAGGAAGTTATAAAAAGCGAACTTTTGACGGTGGGCGACGTTATCGTGCTTGAAGCGGGCGACGCAGTACCCGCCGACGCGCGCATTATCGAGTGCAACTCGCTGAAATGCGAAGAATCGGCACTGACGGGAGAATCGGTTCCGACAGAGAAACACCTTGCCGTCCTTACGCCGGATAAAAACGGCGACGTAGGTCTTGGCGACCGCGCGAATATGGTGTATTCAGGCAGTACGGTTGTTTACGGCAGAGGCAAAGCCGTAATCACGGCGACGGGAATGAACACCGAAATGGGAAAAATAGCAACGGCTCTTCAGGACGTTAAAGAGGAAAAAACGCCGTTACAGGTCAAACTTTCGCAGCTGTCGAAAATTCTTACCAAACTGGTTATAGTCATTTGCGTAGTGATTTTTGCCGTGGGCATCGTGCGCAATCTTATTCAAGGCAACATAACCGACGTAAAAGACTTTTTTGAACACACCGTTTTAAGCACGTTTATGGTTGCGGTCAGCCTTGCCGTAGCGGCTATACCCGAAGGATTATCCACGGTAGTTACCATAGTGCTTTCGATAGGCGTTACGAAAATGTCCAGGCGGTCGGCGGTAATAAGAAAACTCACGGCGGTAGAAACGCTGGGTTGTACGCAGATTATATGTTCGGACAAGACCGGCACGCTTACGCAGAATAAAATGACCGTCGTTAAAGACTACACCGAAAACAAAACGCTTTGCGAAACGGCTATGACGCTTTGCAACGACGCAATGCCCGACGAAAACGGCGTTGCGGTGGGCGAGCCTACCGAGTGCGCTCTTGTAAATTACGCAACCTCGGGCGGGCTTGATAAAAACGAACTTTTGAAATCGTCGCCGAGAGTGAGCGAACTACCCTTCGATTCGGGCAGAAAAATGATGTCCACTTTCCACAAGCAAGGCGACAAAATCATTCAATACGTCAAGGGCGCGCCCGACGAACTTTTGAGGTTATGCACAACCGCCGTGGATAAAAACGGCGTTTGCAAAATGACCGACGAGCTGCGCAAAAACATACTTGCACAAAACAAAGCAATGGCGGATAAAGCGCTCCGAGTTCTTGCGTGCGCTTACCGCGAATACGATACTTTGCCCGAAAACGTTTCGGTTGAAAACAATGAAAAAGACCTTACCTTTATCGGACTTTGCGGAATGATAGACCCTATCCGCCCCGAAGTTAAGGACGCGATTAAGGACTGCAAATCGGCAGGCATCCGCCCGATAATGATTACTGGCGACCACAAAGACACTGCGGTTGCAATCGCTATGGAGCTGGGCATTATTAAAAATCCGTCGGAAGCGATAACTGGAGCGGAACTCAACGATCTCAGCGACGAACAGTTGGAAAAATCTATTGACAAATATTCGGTTTACGCACGCGTGCAACCCGAACATAAAGTGAGAATAGTTACCGCCTGGAAAAAGCGCGGTATGATTACGGCAATGACGGGTGACGGCGTGAACGACGCACCCTCGATTAAATCGGCGGATATCGGCGTGGGCATGGGTATTACCGGTACGGACGTTACCAAAAACGTTGCGGATATGGTGCTTGCGGACGATAACTTTGCCACAATCGTGTTCGCCGTCGGCGAAGGCAGAAGAATTTACGACAATATACGTAAAGCCATTCAGTTCCTGCTGTCGTCCAACATGAGCGAAGTGCTTACCATATTCACCGCGCAGATGATCGGGTATACGGTGCTCGAAGCCCCTCACCTTTTGTGGATAAACCTTATAACAGACTGTCTGCCTGCACTCGCGCTCGGAATGGAACCCGCCGAAAAAGACGTTATGCAAAAACCGCCGCGCTCCAATAAGGACGGCATTTTTGCGGGCGGCGTCGGCGTTGACACGTTGTATCAAGGCGTTCTGGTTACAATTCTTACGCTTACGGCATATTTCCTCGGCAGATTCGTAATGTTCGATCCCGCCTGCGGAACCGCCGAAATGCAGGGTATGACGATGGCGTTTTTAACGATGTCTATGGCGGAAATCTTCCACTCGTACAACATGCGCTCGCAACGCGGCTCTATATTCAGGCTCGGAAGCCACAACTTCTTTTTGTTCGGCGCAATGATTTTATCTCTTCTCCTTACGACGGCGGTAATCGAAATCCCCTTCATTGCAAGTCTCTTTAATTTTGCAACGATAGACATTGCAGAATACGCCGTCGCTTTAGGACTTGCCGTAACGGTTATACCCGTTGTGGAAATAGTCAAACTTATAC
>CAKQKA010000133.1 GCA_934247855.1 uncultured Clostridia bacterium
CGGATTAACTTCGGCTAATGCAGGACGATTATTTCATGGCGAAAATTGCCTTGTTCCCTGTACTCCGAAAGGTGTCATGGCTTTATTGGAAGAATACAATATTCCGCTAAGCGGAAAAAACGCGGTTATTATCGGGCGAAGTAACCTTGTCGGTAAACCGTTGTCGGTTCTTTTACTCAACGCGAACTGTACTGTTACCGTTTGCCATTCAAAGACGGCAAACTTATCTGACTTTACCGGGAACGCGGATATATTGGTTGTCGCAATAGGTAAGGATCGATTCGTTAAATCAGATATGGTTAAGCCCGACGCTGTGGTTATCGACGTTGGAATCAATCGTACGGCGGATGGTTTGCACGGCGATGTGGATTATCTATCGGTTAAAGAAATCGTCGGCTATATCACGCCTGTGCCGGGTGGCGTCGGTCCTATGACGGTGGCAATGCTTCTGCAAAACACGGTCGAAGCGTTCAATTTTCAAAACTCCGATAAGTAGTTATATTTGACATAATAACACTTAAAAATCCTTATAGTAAGTCAGATTTTAAATGTTTTTACAAAAATGAGATTAGACAAATATCTTTTTGATAACGGGTATTTTCAATCAAGAACAAAAGCGGTCGAAGCAATCGAGCGCGGGCAAGTGTGCATAAACGGAATGGTTGCCGATAAACCTTCGACGGACATTAAGATCGATGATCAAGTTACGGTCAAGTCGATTTGTTCGATCTTTGTTTCGTTGGGGGGATATAAGTTAGAACGCGCGATTCATGTTTTTCAACCGCAAATTGAAAATAAAATATTCATCGATGTCGGCGCGTCGACGGGCGGGTTTACCGATTGCTTATTGCAAAACGGTGCGAAAAAAGTATATTGTGTAGACGTCGGCGAAAATTTGCTTGCTGATTCGATTGCGTCGGATAGTCGCGTCATTGTTATGGACAATACAAATGCAAGATATCTTACAAAGTCGGATTTTTGCGAACAAGCAGATGGAATTGTTGTCGATTGCAGTTTTATTTCGTTGGAATATATATTGCCGGGATTGCCTCAGTTACTTAAGGCTGACGGATACATACTTGCGCTTATAAAACCGCAGTTTGAAACCCGCGGAAGAATTAAAATGAAAAACGGCATTTTAAAAGACCAAAAAGCGAGGAAGTCTATTGTCGAGGGTATCTATAATTTTGTGACAGGCATGGGCTTATCGTTTAAAGATATTTGTTCCGCCACTATTGACGAAAAAAAGAATAAAGAGTATATCGCATATATTTCAAAGAAGGGCAAAAGTAAACCGTTTGCTGAAATAAGTGATAAAATTTAGCGTATAATATTGAATTTTTGATATTTTCTATGTTGTATGACAATGGTTAGGTAGTAATGAAAAAGATCGCTTTATTTATTAAACCCGACGTTAAGTCGGAAGAATATGCGCGAAAGTTTTGCGATATATCGTGCGTTGATTTTTTTGACAGCGCGACTGCCGCGGATATAAAACCGGATGCCGTTGTCTGCTTTGGCGGCGACGGAACGATTTTGCGTGCCGTGCCGTATGCGGTAAAAAATAATGTGCCCGTTATATCGGTTAATACGGGAGCACTCGGTTATCTGAGTTCTTTTGGAACAGGCGACCTGGAACTTTTTCGCAAAACATTGATGCAAGAAAATATCGATTTTGATGAAATAAATCTCTTTTCGGTAAAATTAAGCGAGCATGCCGAAGAATTGCTTTTCTTAAACGATGTGGTAATTCAACGCAAGACTTGCGAAAACTTTCCAAGTTGCGCCGTTTCTCTTCGGGTTTTTGTTGACGATAAATTATGCCAGTCTTTTAATGCCGACGGCGTTATTGTTTCTTCGCCGATCGGTTCGACTGCGTATTCCTTGTCTGCAGGCGGTGCGGTGCTTGCGCCTGACTTGCCCGCGGTTATAATTACTCCGATTTGCGCTCATTCCAATGCCAGACCGATAGTGGTATCGAATATGAGTAATATTAAAATTGAATTAGGTGAAAAATCGCACGACTGCGTTGTTTGTGCTGACGGAAGATATGCTTTCGGGCTTCACGGTGACGAGAGTGTTGTTGTGGAACTCGCCAAGCAAAAATTTAAATTATTACGCGGAAACACGGACTATTACACAAGATTAAATGTAAAATTACTCAAGTGGGGTGAAAGATAATGTCTAAAATTAAGCGTCAACAAAAGATTTTGGACTCGATCAAACAATATGAAATCGAAACGCAGGAAGAACTTATTTCTATATTGCGCAATGCGGGGTTTAATGTTACTCAAGCCACCGTTTCAAGAGATATAAACGAACTTCAACTTATAAAAATTGCCGGTTCGGGTAAGAAATATCGTTATGCACAGGTTACGCAAGGTAAATCAATAGATAATGCAAAGTTTTTGACTTTGTTCAAGGCTGCTGTCGTTTCAATAGAGGCCGCGCAAAATATTATTGTTGTAAAAACATTGATAAGTAATGCTAACCCTGTTGCTGCGACGGTCGATAGTCTTGGCTATCACGAAATAGTCGGAAGCGTTGCGGGCGACGATACGCTTTTGATTGTAACGCATAACAACGAAGAAGCTGCAAATGTTGTTGCTAAGTTGAACGCATTGTTATAATGCTTTTTTGCGGTGAAAGACGATGTTAAATCAGTTGACCATTAAAAACGTTGCCCTTATCGATAGTGCGGAGATTACATTTTCCGATGGGCTGAATATTTTATCGGGCGAAACAGGTGCAGGTAAATCGGTTATTCTCGATTCGATCAATTTTGTTCTTGGAGCAAAAGCCGATAAGAGCATGATTCGTTACGGCGAGCAATTTTGCCTTGTAGAAGCGTATTTTACCGATTTATCCGATGAGGTGAGGGCTCAGCTTTGCGATTTCGACATTGAAGATAGTGAAGGAATAATCATAAAACGCAAGTTCGATATTGCGGGAAACGGATATATCAAACTGAACGGCGAAAACGTAACAGC
>CAKQKA010000134.1 GCA_934247855.1 uncultured Clostridia bacterium
GATATAATGAGCATATGATTAAAGAACTGAATTTCAAATGCGACAAAATAATTGCCGAAAGAAAAGATAAGGCCATAATAAAAAGCGGCGATGCAATTATAAAACTTTTCGACGAAAACTTTTCAAAATCGAACGTTTTGAACGAAGCAATCAACCAATCGCGCGTTGAGGAAACCGGTTTAAATATTCCTAAAATACGCGAGGTAACTTTGATCAACGGAAAATGGGCGATAGTAATGGATTATGTCGAGGGGAAAACGCTCGAAAATTTAATGTGCGAAGAGCCATCAAAGCACCGTTATTATATGGAGCTTTTTGTCGACATACAAAGAAATATTCATTCAAGAAAACACCTATTGCTTACTAAGTTCAGCGATAAAATGACTTTAAAAATCATGAATTCCGAACTTGACGCATCTACGCGTTACGATCTTGGAGTTCGGCTTGGCGATTTACCGAGATACAATTGCGTTTGTCATGGCGATTTCAACCCGAGTAACGTGGTTATTACCGAAAACGGAACGCCATTCATTCTCGACTGGTCACACGCAAGTCAAGGCAACCCTTCTGCCGATGCGACGAAAACATATCTGATTTTTCTTTTATCGGGCGAGAGCGAGAGGGCTGAAGAATATATATCCGTTTATTGCGATAAAACTCAGACATCTTTTACCGATATTCAAAAATGGATTCCGCTCGTCGCCGCCGCGCAACTTGTAAAATCTAACGCAGAAACAAAACAAAAATTATATGAGCTGATCGACTCCTATGGGGAATAAACGATGAACGAAAACATTTACGATACAAAAGTTCAAGTACTGAAATGTAAGATTTTAAAAGAGGTTGCAAAATTAGCCTGGTCGAACGAACTGCTTGAAAAAGTCCTTGAAATCCCGGAAAAAATAATACCGGGCACCGAGCCTACCATGCGTTGTTGCGTTTATAAAGAACGTGCGATTTTATCGCAGCGAATTAAACTTGCAATAGGCGGTAATAAAAACAATAAACGAATAATTCAAGTTATTAAAATTGCTTGCGAGGACTGTCCGACGGGCGGTTATGAGGTTACCGCTTCCTGTCGCAGTTGTCTGGCTCACAGATGCGCCGAAGCCTGCAGAAGAAACGCCATTTCTTTCGGAGCAGATCAAAAAGCTATAATCGATAAAGAAAAATGTATCGAGTGTGGTTCGTGCGCAGCTGTTTGCCCGTACCACGCTATAATAGATTTCAAACGTCCGTGCGAATCGAGTTGCAAAGTTAACGCAATAAGTAAAGGTTGCGATAACGAAGCCGAAATCGATTATGAAAAATGTATATCATGCGGTGCTTGCGCTTATGCTTGTCCTTTCGGCGCGATAACCGACAGGTCATTCATCCTCGACGCCGTCGATTTATTAAAAAAATCATCTGCAGAGATGCCGGTTTATGCTTTAATTGCTCCCGCTATTGCAGGACAGTTTGCAAATGCGGATATAGGACAAATAATAAGCGGTATAAAACAATTAGGCTTTACCGACGTATATGAAGCTGCAGCGGGCGCCGACGTCGTAACCGATCGGGAATGTGACGAATTTTTAGAGAAAGGTTTTTTGTTTTCATCCTGTTGCCCTGCGTTCGTTTCATATATAGAAAAGAATTTTCCTGAATTAAAAAATAATATTTCATCAAATCTTTCGCCTATGGGCACGCTCGCCGCATTACTGAAAGAAACTAAACCTGAAGCAAAAATAATATTTATAGGCCCTTGTACGGCTAAAAAAGCTGAATACAGGCGCGAAGAATACAAAGGTTTAGTCGATTGCGTTTTAACTTTCGAGGAACTGCAGGCACTGTTTGAAAGTAAGGATATCGATATCAGAAAGCTAACGCCGAGCAAACAGTCCGCCGCAAGTCCTTACGGAAGAAAATTTGCAACAAGCGGCGGTTTGGCAGCAGCTGTCAACCAGTCGCTAAAGGAAAAAAATAGTGAAGCAATTTTTAATCCGCTTGTTTGCAGCGGAATAAACGAATGTCGAGCCGCATTACTAAAGACGGCAAAGAGCGTTATAAAAGAAAACTTTATCGAAGGGATGGCTTGTACCGGCGGTTGCATTTCAGGGGCGGGGTGTTTATCGCATAGCACCAAAAATGCCTTAGCCGTCGATAAATTTGCCGCAACAAGCGAAATTTCCACGATAGGCGCATCTGTTGATAATATCATAAAGAAATCGTAAAAAAAACGTCCGATTCTTAGTCGGGCGTTTTTCATATACTTTAGCCGCAGGAGATTGCGTTAAAACGCAAACTCCTGCGGCTAAGCATAAAAATTAACTTAAAGTTATAAATTACTGATTATTAAACACGGGGATTTTTGCAAGGTATTTTACATCCGTTCTGTTTGCTGCTTCTCCTTCGGCAAGAACAAACAGTTTTGCAAAAACAGTTCCGCCTGACAATTCAACAAGTTTTTCAAGTCCCGATAATGCCGCCCCTGTAGAAACAACATCGTCAATAATGCCTACTTTTTTACCTTTTAGAAGCTCTACGTCGTGTTTGGACAGATATAAATGTTGTTCTTTGCCTGTAGTGATCGTAGGATCTATAATTATATCAAGACCGTCTTGCAGATACAATTTTTTATTCTTTCTTGCAACCGCATAAAAATCCTGATTTAATTCACGCGCAACGACATGGCAAAGTTGAAGTCCTTTTGATTCCGCCGTAAGCAAAACGTCGCAACCTGAGGCGAGCTTAGCAAGCTCTTTCCCGCAGTGCTCGGTCAACTTCTGATTTCCGTGCAAATTAAAAAAAGCTATAGAAAGAGTGTCTGATATGGACATAATAGGAAGATCTACTTCTTGTCCTGCGATATTTATGGTATAAAAATTATTTTCCATACTATATTTCTCCTTTCAAATACTTTTTTATTATAACATATGAAAAATAAAATGCAAATCGTTTTCTTAGCAAAGCTAATATTTTAATTTAAAAAAA
>CAKQKA010000135.1 GCA_934247855.1 uncultured Clostridia bacterium
TGTTCCGAGACCTGCGTCAAAAACGCCGACGTCGAGATAAGTCTTTGTGGAATCTTCTTTCTCGGAGGTTTTGCCGCCACCGCCGCACGCGCTCATGGTTAAAGCCGAAACCGCGGCGAGCATAGTTGCAACGATTGTTCTGAGTTTTTTCATCATTTTTGTTACGCTCCTTTTATATAACGTTACTTATATGTTTTTTATTTTTTTGCACTTAAACCACGCTGCTTGACAAAGCTTCTTTGTCAAGCAAAAGGCATGCCTTTTGCATCTTTTTGATTTTTTTATATATTCGTCCGCCCGCATTACGCTTGATCGGATTTCGTTTTCTAGCATTTTCGGGTAAGTCGTGCGCCCTTTTGCCATTAGAATAAAAACGCAAGACCGCCACCGCTTCTATCGTCACCAAAATATTAGCATGCGTTATGCAGCGTTTTCAATCATACATTTATCGCTATTCGCTATTTTTTTATTTTTTTGCCTGTATGCTATTCTTGTTATTCTTCGCTATAGTTTTCTGACTTGTTTTACCTTTTATCGCATTTTTTACGTTTTTACGCGCGTTTTTTGGTTAAAAAGTTGACAATCGGCGATAATTACGCTATGATAACGGTATGAAAGACGATTGCATTAAGAAGATTATTCCAAAACTTGCGCCCGACGAACTTAACACTTTTTTGTGGAACGACAACAGTGTCGTTCACAGACACAGCGATTGGGAATTCACCTCTACTACGGACGGCAAAGGCGTAAATATCGTGAACGACACGGCGTATCCTCTTATGCCGGGCGATTTTTTGCTGCTCGGGCCGCAACACATTCATCAGTTTGTTTCCGATACGCCCATAAAGCGCAGGGACGTTTGCATTTCGGTTGAAAAAATGCAGCAGATTGCCGACACTTTACAGCCGAATCTATACGAAACGCTTTCGCACAGGCAAAAGCCCATAGTAGTTAAACTCAACCTCGAAACATTCAACGAGATTCACTCGCGCCTTAACAAACTCGATCCGCTCGGGCAGAACAACAAGGATTTAAGCCCTATTCTTGCCTCGATCGTATATTATCTTCTCGGGTTTTATATCGAGCATAAGTTTGAAAAGACTTTGCCCGAAAACATTTTGTCTTTCTTGCAGCAAATTTCCGATCCCGACGTTTTTTCGATGAGAATAAACGACATTATCAAACTGAGTTCCTATTCGCACTCGCACTTTATAAAGCTGTTCAAGACCTATGTGGGAAAAACGCTCATCGAATATATCACGGAACTCAGAATTTCCTACGCCGCGCGCCTTTTGTCCTCTACTGACCTTAATATAATTACCGTTTCAACCAAAGTCGGTTACGACAATCAGTCGTTTTTCGCGCGCAAATTCAAGGAAAAATATCACGTTTCGCCGGTGGAATACCGCAATTCTTTCAGAAACAATCAATAATTCGCCTGCAATACAGTGCTTTATTTATTTGCCTGCAAATAAGCGACGATGCCCGAGGAATTTTATTCTTCGGGTTTTTTAATTTCGATCACGGTCGTGGTTTCGTTGCCGTTTTTCTCACATGATAAAACGCGGTAAGCCGAACAGTCGATTTCGTAATTTACGCCCTCATCCGCCGTGACTTTAAGTTCTGCGGCCGAATTCTTTATTTCCCAATAAACCTGCAAATTACCGCCTTTAACGCGGGTATGCCCTTTTGCAAAGGCAAGTTTTTGGCAAAAAGCCGGCGATATTACGACTTTTTCGGTGCACGGCGAGAGTTTTATGCCCAAAACGTAAGAATAAAGCCATTCTATGCTCGAACCCAGACTGTAATGATTGAACGAGTTCATTTCGGGATCTTCGAATCCGTTTTCTTTCGTATAGCCGTTCCAACGCTCCCAAACCGTGGTTGCGCCGTTTTTGAGCATATATCCCAAAGACGGATATTCGGTGCGAGACATAGTTTCGTACGCAAGTTCGGTTTCGCCGATATCGCAAAGCACGGGAAGAATAAACCTGCTGCCTATAAAGCCCGTGGTAAGCCCGCCGCCGTTTTTATGTATCAGGTCTACAAGCCGTTTTCTCGTTTCTTCTTTATTTATATAGCCTGTAGCATAGGCAAATGCGTATGCCGTCTGCGTGTCGCCTTTTATAATTCCGTTTACGAAATAGTTTTTGCGGAAGGCGTTTTTGCAGTTTTCGTAAACTTTCGTATATTCTTCGTATTTATCTTCAAGCCCTATTATTTTGCACATCTTTGCAACCAACAACGCGGAATAGCCGAAAAAACATTGATTTACGACGTCAACGTCGGTATCGCCGCCCACCGACAGCCAATCCCCGAAATTGTTTACTATTTTGGTTAAATAGTTCTCGCTTTTCGCAATGTAATACCCCACCCATTTTTCGGCTGCGGGCAAATTCTCTTCTATAACGGTTTTATCGCGGTAGTGCAGATAATGAAAATACGGCATGACCGCAATGCAATCGCCCCACCCGGGTACGCCCGCAGTGTTATCGGCAACCGGCATATACAGCGGAACGATCGACGGTATTCTGCCGTCGGGCAAAGCGTCAACTCTCAGCATTTTAAGGTAATTTTTGAAAAACTTGTCGCAATCGGCGTTGAACATCGCCGAATTACAAAAAACCTCGGCATCCCCGCTCCAGCCCAAGCGTTCGTCGCGCTGCGGGCAGTCGGTAGGAATCGCTATAAAATTACTCTTTTGCCCGTTCAACGCCATAGCGTAAACGCCGTTTATAGTATCGTCCGAGCACTCGAAATTGCCGTAATAATCTATATTTTGCGAAATTGCAAGCCCTTGCACCCCGGTTATGACGGCGTTCTTTTCTTTTTTCAGTTCTGCATAACGAAAGCCGTGGTATGTAAACAGCGGCTCGAACAGATCTTCCGCACCCGATAAAATAAACTCGTCGGTGCATTTTGCGTGCCGCAAATTCTTTGTATACAGTTCACCGT
>CAKQKA010000136.1 GCA_934247855.1 uncultured Clostridia bacterium
GAATCTGCATTTTAAACTGCACCCGCAAAAGAAAACCGCACCGCTGCCGTTCGTGCCGCTGATCGGCGGTTCTTCGTAAGGGTGAAGATAATATTTTGCAATACGAACGGCAGACGTTTCGCCGCACCCGCCGCGAAATGCCGTGCGGTCTATATTGCACATTTTAGGGCATAAATCACATTTTTTTATATTCATATGCGCACTTTATTTAACGTATTTCCAACCTCATTAGAACAATTTTTACGCCGTCAAGTCGATTTGAGCTGTGTTAAACTCCCATCAACGTACGTCGAGTACGATTTCGGTCGTTTGCCTTGCCCAAACAAGCCGCAACCATATGAGAAAACAAGACAACGACTTGTATATTTTGCGGTCGACTTTACGGCGTAAAAACACTACGTGCCGCAAGGGCAAGCAAAAAACAATAAAACTGTGTCGGATTTGCGGTTTGTTCTGCCGAGGTTGGAAATACGTATGTTTTTAACATTGTAACACTTTTATTAAGGTTTGACAAATAAAACAAATCGTTTGACAAATAAATCGTTTACATATATAATTGACACTGACGACCACAAATAAATGCGTTGCCACAGGTAAAGTGGCAAAGGACAATATTATGAGAAAGTTTTTTACAAGCGAAAGCGTTACGGAAGGTCATCCCGATAAGATCTGCGATCAGATTGCGGATTCCGTTCTCGACGCTATTTTAGCCAAAGACGAAAACGCGCGCGTTGCCTGCGAATGTATCGCAACGACCGGTATGGTTTTGGTTACCGGCGAAATCAGCACGAAATGTTACGTCGATATCGATAAAATCGCGCGTCAGACTATTCGCGAGATCGGTTATGACCGTGCAAAATACGGCTTCGATTGCGATACTTGCGCTATTTTAACGTCGAGTAAAGATCAAAGCCCGGATATCGCGCTCGGCGTTGATAATTCGGTCGAACACCGCGAAAGCGGCGAACTTGCGGATACGCTCGGTGCGGGCGATCAGGGGCTTATGTTCGGTTATGCAACCGACGAAACGCCCGAATATATGCCGCTGCCCATTTCTTTGGCGCACAAAATGGCTAAACGCCTTGCCGACGTAAGAAAGCAGGGTATACTTACTTACCTTCGCCCCGACGGAAAAACGCAGATTACCGTTGAGTACGACGGCAGAAAGCCTGTCAGAGTGGATACTGTTGTAGTTTCTACTCAGCATTCCGAAGCGGTTACTACCGAGCAGCTGCGCGCCGACGTTAAAAAATACGTTATCGATCCTATACTCGAGGGCGGTCTTACCGACGAGAATACCAAGTATTATATTAACCCGACGGGCAGGTTCGAGATCGGCGGCCCGCATGGAGACAGCGGTCTTACCGGCAGAAAAATCATCGTCGATACTTACGGCGGAAGTTGTGCTCACGGCGGCGGTTCGTTCAGCGGTAAAGATCCCACCAAGGTAGACAGAAGCGCGTCGTACATGATGCGTTACATCGCCAAAAACATAGTTGCGGCGGGGCTTGCCAAAGAATGCCATATCGAAGTCGCTTACGCAATCGGCGTTGCAAGACCTGTTTCGCTGTTCGTTGATACCAATGGCACGGGCGCGCTTTCCGACGAGAAAATTTGCGAAATCATCGATAAAGAGTTCGATTTAAGACCGTATTCGATTATTAACACGTTGGGTTTAAGAAGACCTATTTACCGTCAGACTGCGGCTTACGGGCATTTCGGCAGAGATGAATTCCCGTGGGAAAAACTCGACAGAGTAGAAGATCTTAAAAAATATCTTAAATAATCGTTTAGCCGATTATTTTTGTCGGATTCCGAATATGCAAAAGAGGGGGTATGTGTTATGAATTATCTCGGCAATAAAGAATTGCTTAAAAGACCGCTTACGGCGTTTTTATCTTCCGATTGCGACGACGCAACAATTAACGGAAAAATAGCCGAATGGGGCGATAAAATCACTAAAAACCCCAAAATTACCGTTTTATCGGGCTTTCAAAGCACGGGCGAAAGAATTTTACTCGATAAAATTTTATCGGGCAAGGCGAGCGCGGTTATGTTGCTGGCTCGTTGCATGTTAAAAAAATGCCCGGAAGAATATCGTAAAGCCGTTAACGAAGGCAGGCTGCTTATCGTTTCGGATGTAGAAGACGAAACGATTACAAAAGTCGATTTTGATCACGCATTCGAAAGAAACATGCGTGTTGTAAACGGCGGCAAGCAGGTTGTTGTTGGCTTTATTAAAAAGAACGGTATGGTTCAAAAAGTGCTCGATTCTTCGCAAAAGCCTTACATACTATTGTAAGATTTTTCGGCAAAATATTGAATAATCGACTTATAGGCGGACATTTTCGACAAAATCCGCCTTTTTTCGTGCTTTTTTTCATGTTCGTTTTTTGGTGTATTTTGTCGCTTAATCGGTATTTTTGCATTAAAAAACCGCCGAAGTCGGGCGGTTGACTAAATAACAGGTTAGCCTGTTATTCGGCGAACACGTCGTCGAAAATAGGTAGCCTGCTTTTCTTCAAAACGGCGGATATAGCTTTATCTGTAAGCGACGGAAATAGTTTTCCGAAAAAATGCATGGCTCTAGCGTCTGCGCCGAGAATTATATATTTTTTGCGTTTTATTAGCTTTTTAAGCAGCTTATCGGTGATTTTATCGGGATTTGAGCATACTTTCTTAATCAATTTTGCAGATTTTTCGTCCGTTTGTTTTTGAGAACGGAAGATCGCCGTATCCGAAAAGCCGGGGCAAACGAGCGCGACGTATACGTTTTTGTTCTCTAATGCAAGAATTTTCGTAAAACTCGCAAGCGCGCTTTTAGAAGACGAATAAATTGAAGTGCCTGCCACCTGCGCCAGAATCGCCGAACTCGAAACGTTGATAATCGCAGGTGTTGCCGAGTGTTTTTTCAGAAGCGGCAATATATGACGAACCGAATAAACC
>CAKQKA010000137.1 GCA_934247855.1 uncultured Clostridia bacterium
AAGGACATTCTCCGCGCTCAGGCAAGAGAAGAAGGCAAGCCCGAAGCAATCATCGAAAAGATGGTCGAAGGCAGAATTAAATCTTATTACGAAGATAACTGCCTGCTCAATCAGAAATTCGTTAAAGATACGTCCAAGACTATCAGCGAACTTGTAATCGAAGCTACCGCACAGATCGGCGAAAAGATCGCGGTAAGAAGATTTGTTCGTTTTGAAATGGGCGAAGGTCTTGAAAAGAAGAGCGAAAACCTTGCCGACGAAGTTGCTGCACAGGTTGCTAACATGAAGAAATAATTGAAACAAAAAAACAAAAGGTTGCTACCGATAGGGCGGCAACCTTTTTTCATGGTCGTTTTAATAATAGGCATACAAGTCTTTAACTTAGCATTGTTTACGGTTTCATTTTTGCTTAGTTCGCCAATTAATGCTATAGCAAAAAGTTTCAATGATTAACAATAAATCTATCTATCATTCATATTATCGTTTGTTCGTATGCTCGATTATAAATTCGGCGATATCGGCCGATGCCGTCTCGCTCACGTTTTTCTTTTGTGCGGCAATCATTTTTTCTTGCGCCGTCGCATCGTGTAAGAGTTCAAGCCCGCTTTGAATAAGTTTTTCGGGCGTGTCTGCGGTGATTGCCATACCGAGCGAGGTAAACAATTCAAGATTATATGATTCGCAACCGGGTATAGGGTATATAAGGACGAGCGGTTTTCGGCAAGCTACCGCTTCCGTGCTCGTCAGCCCGCCGGGCTTTGTGTAAACAAGGTCTGCTGCGGTCATAAACAAAGGCATTTCGTCGGTTTTTCCAAAGATTTTAAACGTCGGGTTGCCGGCGTATTTGCCTTGGAGCTCGTCAAACAATTTCTTGTTGTTTCCGCAAATTATCGCCACCTGAATATCGTCTGCATTGCTCTTTTCAAAGGCTTCGCTGAGCAGAGTAAGATTGCCCGCGCCCATACTGCCGCCGATTAAAAGGACGGTTTTTTTTGCAAGGTCAAGCTCCAAATGCGTTTTGCATTCGGTTTTATCGCGATTTTTTGTCATTTCGGGGTTTACGGGTATACCGAACGGATGCAGTTTTTCGGCGGGCAGCCCGCGTTTGATAGATTCCTCAACGATAGCTTTATGCGGCAAAATGTATTCGTCCGCACACGTTTCCTCCACGAACGGTATATTGGTATAGTCGGTAAAAACAAAAAACACGGGCGGAGTGGCTATACCGCGTCTTTTCATTGCCGTAAGTGTTTCTGCCGGGTATAAATGTGTGCAGATTATACCGTCGTAACTGTTTTCTTCAAGGTACTTCTTTAAGTACTTGACCATCGCGGTATTAAAAGCATAGATGGGCGAACGCTTGGTATGTTTGCCCCAGGCGAGCGCAATTTTATAAGCGAAACCGAATGCCGCGGGTGCGGTTTGTACGGTTTTGATATAAAAGTCGGCAACCGTTTTGGCTGTTTTTTTACTGCGCAGGGTAAGGTAGTCAAAAACAAAGGCATCGTGCCCCGCGAGTATGAGGCTGTCCTTTATAGCGTTTGCGGCGGCGTCATGTCCGCCGCCCGTCTTGCACGATAATATTAAATAATTCAAAAGATACTCCTTTGCTTGCACGGCACTTATAATACTGTTTGTAATTTTTTAATAAAGGGCTAAAAATAGGGCTATAGGTCGATTATCGAACGTTTTGTGTTTTCTCGTCCTCGACTTCTTCGTTGTGCTTATTAAAGAATAAAAAACTGAACGAAACCGCCGTTTTCTCTGTTTTAAGAGATTTGCCATGTTTTAACACTACCAAAAACGTGATAGCTGCAGCGATAAAATTTACGACAACTTTTCTTAAAATCAAAATGCAGGCAAGTGTCCACACGCCATAGGTTAAGGCAGTGCGAAAAGAGTGCGGTTTAAGTACCGCAATCGTCGAAAAGAAAACGTAAATCGCGGCTAAAATCAACCCTGCGAAAACTAAATTATGAGTACCGAACAACACGCCGAAGCTTACGGCGATACATTTTCCGCCTTTTTTTATGTTAAAGGCAGGGAAGGCATGTCCGACCACCGGCGCGATCGCAATGGGGGCGAACAAAATGCATTCGCTGTCAAAAAAGCGCGATGCGATAAATACGGGCAGCAAGCCTTTCAGTAAATCACACAAAAGTACGAGGATACCCACCGCAACGCCGCCGAATTTAAACGAGTTAGCCGTGCCCGCGTTGCCGTCGTCCGAAACCTCGTACAGGTTAACGCCCTTAATTTTTTTGCAAAGAACATATCCGTACAAAACGCTGCCGGATAAATATCCGCCGGCGATGAACAATATATACAGCAATAAGGTCGGTAGATTGTTAATACTTGAATATGGCATATTATCCTTCTTTGGTTTATTTTCTATTCGCTTATAGTCGCAAGCATACCGATAAATTCGGCGGCTTGCTTTTCACCGAGTTTTTCAACTATTTTATTCACGGCGGCAGAAACCTCTTTAGCCGTGCTTTCGGCAAGGGCTTTCCCTTTTTCGGTAAGCTTTACCAGGGTGCGTCGCTTGTCTTTTTCGTCCGCGCGGCGAACAACCAGCCGTTTCAGCTCAAGGCTTTTCAATGTTAAAGCCGTTCTCCCGCTCGAAAGCTGCATTTTTGCGCAAATATCGCCCGAAGAAAGCGGCTTTTTGTTTTTCTCGTTCTCAAGTAAAATCTGTAAAACGCCGCTTTCGCCATGTCCGGATTTTACAATATTAAATAATTCTTTACTCGATTTTTTCAAAAAAAACGCAAGACTGCCCGCAATTTCCTTAAACATTTGTGCCTCGTAAATTATCTTTCAGTAAAAGATATTCTATCACGCGTTAAAAACATTGTCAACTTTAAATGCGGAGTTTATCATAAT
>CAKQKA010000138.1 GCA_934247855.1 uncultured Clostridia bacterium
AGTTAAACAAGCTGTCTGCATGCGGTAATTTATGTCTTAATATTATAAGCTAATATCTTGCTAAAGCAATAGCTTACGTTAAAACAAAAAGCCTGTCAAGATTGTTTCGACAGGTTTTTTTGTTTTCAATTTTTATTTTTGTTTTTCCGTTTTGCTTTTATAATCGGCGCAATAAACCACTCCTTATCAGGCAACGTGATTCCGTTTTCTTTACATTCTGATATAATTGTGCATATATTCTTATACACCAACTTATATAGAAAAGTTGTATTGCCTTTTATAATATCGCCCTTCTTTTGCGCACTTTGCATTATAGAAAACAACTCCGATTTTTCAAATTGAGTTTCAAAAAAATCGTTAAAGCTTTCAGGAATATCTTTGCCGTTTAAAGAAACGCAAACAAACTTCAATTCATTTAAAAACGACGAGTTCTGCAACGATTTCTGATACTGATTGATTATGTCGAAAAAACGCTCTTTCCAATCGAGCCCGTTTTTGCCTCTATATGGTAGGTTTAACATCTGATGATTACGTTTTGACACACATTCAAAAAGAAGCTCTTTCGATCCAAAATGTTGCGCAACAAGTCCGACTGATACATTTGCATTTTTTGCAATATTTAAAAGAGAGGCTTTTGAATATCCATTCTCGGCAAATTCACATAATGCCGACGTAAGTATTCTTTCATCTGATATTATGCGTCTTTGTTTTTTCGATAATATTTCGGTCAAAGATTGTACATCTTCATCAATTATTATTTCAGTTGTGTTTTTAGCATTGTTTTTTTCTTTTGAATTTGTCATTTTATCCCTTGTATAGTTTTATTAAATCATAATTCATTGAATCATTTTTTAGTTTTTCAATAAATTATCATTCATTGAACTGCATTTTAATTATAGCATATGTTCAGTAATTTGTAAATCGTTTTTATTTATAAAAAAAACGATTTGATTAATTATTTTAATGAATTATTGTTCAATGTATTTAAATACAATGAAAATAAATTTAGTGAATTATTGTTTATAGAAAATTTCATTTTAATTAAAAAAGCATAAGCCAAAACAAAAGCCTATGCCTTAAAGCAGATTATTCTTCAGTTTTTGTACTGATATCGTTTATTGTATCGTAAATCGCATTGTTTTCAAGACGAATCGCTACAAATAACGATATAATAGAACAAACTATTTTTAGTATATATTCAAAATAACCTATAGATGCGGGAAATACAGTCAGAATGTACAGTATTATAACTAGTACAAGTAACAAGTACACGGAAAAGGACGATTCGCTTTTTTTCGTTCCTAACAGTTTTGTAAGCGAAACAACCGTACCCATAACAACCGACCAACAGGCAAGCAAAAACGGGAAAAACAAGCAGTTCCAAAACAACAAACTATCGGCCTGCTTAAAACTCTCTTCCATAAAAAGCGAATAATCTACTATTGCCTGACCTATATAGTTATCCGAACCGGGTACGACAACCTCAACAGATCTGAACAGCGCCGCATACAAACCGTTCATCGAGTTCAGTACGGCATAGCCCATGCCTGCACACACTGCAAGAAGTATATTGGTCGATACGTCTGTTATTCCGTATATCTTTGAGAAAACGCCGAGATATACCGCTTGTCCTATGCCCCAAAAAAGCGGAACGATAAAAATATCTATCGTATCCTGATAAACGGATTGAACCAAAAACGAATCCGACAACGCCTTTATCCCAAGGTTAAGAACGATTCCGAATATAAACGAAAACAGCATCTGGAAAATTGATACGTTTCGTCTAAAATTCAACTCGTAATGAAAGGTAATAAACATCAAAGGAAAAACAAGAGATGCAAAAAAGAGAAATAAAGGCGTAAACATTTTTGCGTCGATAAAGTTTCTGCAAAAGTAAACAAATATGACGAAAAAAATCGAAAACAAGCCGTAACGCATTGTTTTTACAGGACGCAAAGCGTAATACGACGGTTGTGTATCAGGATTCTTCGACGGCGCAATTGCATACAAAATCAATTTGAATACGCTGATCTTCAATTCTTTTTTTTCACTTTTTTCTTTAGGAACATCGATTATCGACGATGAAACAAGATATTCGTTTTGTTCCAGATTCTCTACTTTCAATAGATCTTCGTTATTTGTTTTGTCTGTCATCTTTTATTCCTTTGAATTCGACAAAGAAGTTGCTTCCGCAGCCTTTCTTCGATATAACGCCAAAACGCAATTTATGATTTTCGAGTATGGTTTTTACAATCGACAAGCCCAAACCCGTGCCTTTAACAGGTCTTTGATGCGTTTCGGAAAAACGATAGTATTTTTCCCATATCGTATCTATCTGTTCTGCGGGAATACCTTTTCCGCTATCCATTATTTCAAGCAAAATACAATCATCGTCCTTTTTGGTTAAAAACACCTTGACGGTTTTATCTTCGCCCGTATAGTTAATGGAATTGCCTATGAGATTATAAACAACCTGTTCAATCTTCTTTTCGTCACATTCGGTAAACGCCTCGGGTTCAATATGACTTTCGATTATATAGCCTTTTGCCGAAATAAAGTCGTTAAAACGATATATAACACGTTCAACCAATTCAGAAAGATCGACTTGCTGAAGTTCTATCGCATTAGTGTTGTTTTGCAGCTTAGACAAGTCAAGAATATCGTTTACAAGCATCGTAAGCCTGTCGGCCTCTTCGATAATAACTTGTGTGTGCGCGGTACGCTTTTGCTTATTATCGCCGGAAATATCGCGAATCATTTCTGCGTACGCTTTAATCATGGTTAGTGGCGTTTTTAAATCATGCGAGACGTTTGCAAGTAAATCGCGCTGTAAACTTCCTGCCTTGGAAACACCCTCTTTCGCATAGTTTAAAGC
>CAKQKA010000139.1 GCA_934247855.1 uncultured Clostridia bacterium
CAGTAAGGGTACAAACAACGTACGCGCAACATCGGGATAATTACTGAAATCAAGGTTACGAATTACCGTAACCATCAATATTGCAATGAGTAATTCCAATGTAATAATCAGTGCGGTTTCAAATGAACTTTTGAACGTCCTGATTTCCGCAACGGCGCGTTTCGGCGAAATGTAATATATAATTCCGGAAACTAACGGAAAAATGAATACGCCTAAACCAAACAAAAAGTAACTGTACGTCGGAAAGTTTAATACGCCATTCATTGTAAGTCCGACAATCAAAGTTTCCAAAGCGACTATTATAAAAAACAACGACGATGCGTGAAAATTGAGTTTGTTCAACAAAATTTTTCCTAACTCGCTTTTGTTTGTATTATCGGAAGTAGAAACTTTAAAACCTTCTTCTTCAGACATCGTAATAATATCTGAGTAATCAAAGCCTTTCTTCGGTCGCAGTGTACCGTTTTCCGGCTTGCGATTTTCCGTGAATACAGATTCGGTTTTATGTTCAGGCTCATTAAAATCTATTTTATCAACGTAGATATCGCTGACGGGTGTTTCAGGCTCGGGGGATGATTCCTCGCGATTTACTTGAGGGAATTCTACAACTTTAGAAGTCTCTTCATACCGTGGAGGTTCTGCAGCAGGTTCGTTTTTCGACGCAGTTTTTTCGATAATTCTTGAAAGAATGTCTTTATAACTCGGTTGGTCAGGATAGCGATCCTCCGGCATTTCGTCAACATTTGCGATAAAATCATCAATTCCATCTGAATCGTCGCTTGTTTCCGCGTTTGATTTGCTTATCGGGGCAGTTTTATTTTCCGTCGATGAATGTTCTGCGTCGTCTATTTTTAACTGTTCAAATTTTTCGTCGTCGAGCTTTAACGCATTCTCGTCGAAATGGTGACTGCTTGTTGATGATTCTTCGTTTTCTTCCGTTTCAACGGATTCATATTTTGGAGTTCTATCGAATAAATCAGTAGAAATATCGCAATTATATTGGGGTTCGTCGTAATCATTATCACTGCCATGTACGATCGACTCGAAAGATTCTTTTTCTTCGTTGTTAGCATCAATATCGTCAATTTTCGCGTCATTAACTTCGCCGTCTTTGTTTTCAATCGTAGAAGCGGTTTTTACATTTGCAGGATTTGTTTCATCGACCGAGTATGTATATGTGCTGAAAACCGACATATCAGAAGATGAAGTTCCGGTTATTTCGTTTGAATCAAGAATATCCAGTAAACCGTTTACGATTGAATCGGTTGGTTCAACGGCTGTTTTTTCATCATCGTTCGGTAAATCTTCGGGCAATACATCGCTTGTTTTATTTGAAATCGTTTCATTCGCCGTTTCTTCTTCGTCGCTCATTCCGAAAATAAGCGGGTTATCGGAAACAGGTTCTTCATCAATCGGATTCGATAATTCGGCAAAATCCGTAACGACAGGCTGGTCGTCAAACGAAGGAATTTTTATTTCTTCAACAGGGGTTATCGGTGTAAAAGCAGGGGGATCTGTTTGTTCCGCATCCAACAACTTATTGATGACTGTTTGCGATTGCGACCAGGTAGATTGACTTTTTTCGATATGCGCTTTTCCTTTTTCGGTAAGCTGAAAAAACTTACGTCTAACGCCGTCAGTTCCTGAAGTACGGTATTCGGTTACAAATCCTTGTTTGGAAATGCGCTGCAAGGCACTATAAAACGTACCTTGTTTAAGTTTGAAATCTCCGCCGGCTTTGTTTTCAATCTCAGATCGAATCTGATTAGTGTCCTTGTCGCTGTCGAGCAAAGAATTCAAAATTATGGAATCGATGTGGCCGCGAATCATATCGCCGCCAATAGAATCAGCCATAAAAACCCCTTAGAAAATCATTGCTTTATAACGAAATTATATCATTGCTTAAATTTTATGTCAATTAAAATAAGCATAATATAACTAATATAGTTACAATGAAGACTTAAATATTAAAATGAAGCGATACAGGATAACTATTTTAAATATTTGATAGAAAAACGCTTTTAAAATGTACCAATATATTACGAACAATATCGCAATAAAATCTTGCAATAAGCGAAATAAAGTGTTATAATGTATACGTTATTTAAAGAGTTTTGCGCAATCATATCAAAACACAAAAGAATAAACGATTTATAATAAAATAAAAAATCGCTTATAAAATCTTTAATTTTGATTATTATTTCAAAAAACCGTATTTTAGTGTTATCATTGCGCAAAAGCTGTCTTTTACGCAATGATTATAAACGGACTTTTTTATTATACACTATTCTTTTTATGATTTTTGCGCACTGCAAATAATTAAAAAGATTACATAACTTAATTAAAAAGATTACATAACTACCTACATTTATTTGTTTTAGACAAACCTGCACCGTATAAAAATTATTATTTGCTTAATCGTTACCTCGCGGAAAAACCAGATAATTTAATAAAGTCTAAAAACATATGATTTTATTGTGCAGTTTACCCTTATATCGCCTATTATCTACGATATATACAAACATAAAACACAGTTTGCTAACACAAAACGTATTAAAAGCATTTATTTGAGCGTGTTTTTGTGTTTTTAGGCGTAAAAAAAGTCAATGCCCTGCCAATTATTAATGGCTATAAAACAATTTTCTAATCGTATGCGAGGAAATTTATATGGCGAAAAATCAGTTTCAAGAAAAAAGGAAAATGGATTGCATAAGGCGAGCCGAGGAGATTCTGCCCTTTCTGCCGCCTTTTTGCAAAGAATTTTTTATCGGTATAGAAAACGTTACGTCACCGCTCACTCGTTTGAATTATTCGGTCGATCTGAGAATTTTTTTTGATTATCTATCTAAAAA
>CAKQKA010000140.1 GCA_934247855.1 uncultured Clostridia bacterium
CTGTATCGGTATTCCCGTCTGGTTAATGTTTGAAATTAAAATAGAGAAACTTTTTTTGCTGAAATCGAAAATAACCGATGTGCTGCTTATTATAACGTTCTTTGTGGTTGTGTTGAATAATATTCCGTTTTTTCCGTTTGCGTCGGGCGAGTTGAATTTTGCAAGCGACGTTACGGCAAAAACGATTATTTTTTACATTCTCGCATGTTTTTGCGGAGTTGCTCTTGAAGAAATCGTATTCCGCGGACTTGTTTTTTCTACGCTGCTAAGAAAATATAAAGATAAAAAACAATGCGTCTTTTTTGCCGTATTGATTTCGTCTGCTCTTTTCGGCGCTACCCACATTGTTAATTTGCTTGGCGGTGCATCGATTGGTCCTGTTGTAATGCAGATCGGATATTCGTTTCTTATCGGAGGGATGTGTGCGGTCGCCTTATATCTTACGGGTTGTATAAACTACTCGATTGTGCTGCATTTTATTTTTAATCTCGGCGGGCTTTTAAGCAGCTACGGAATGATTTCGGGGACGATTTGGACTACGCTGACAATCGCGTTGACGGCAATAATTGCGGTTATCGTAAGTATTTACACGATAATTCTATTGTTTAAAGGTAAAAAACACGACTTAATCTTTGAAAAAATCGATTATTTCGTCCGATAAAGATAAATATTTGTAATTGTCGCTTTTTTATGTTATAATTGTTATAATAAAAGGAAAACGAGTATGCGCTATCCGCATGCATAATGTAAATTTATTTGTCACGGAGTAATAGAAATGTTGAAAAACACGATATTAAAATGTGTGATATGCATTAGTCTTTTGATTATATGTTTATTCAGTTTATCCGGGTGTATAAATTATATACCTATTACGCCCGACGATAGCGGAGAAACTTCCGTAATTCAACCGTCGGACGAATCGGGTAAACCCGTTAACTTTGTCATTGCGAAAGGCGAAGATTTAAAAGAATATTTCGGCGAAACGTTTACCGAAACGGTTACCCGAGCAAGTCAAAGCGTGGTTTCCGTAGTTGCGTCTTATTCGGATGGAAAAGGAGGTTTGACAAAAAAGAATGCGTCGGGCGTAGTGCTCGGTTCGCTTGACGATGAAACCGTCGAATCTTCATATATTGTCGTTCCGCATCACTTGATTGTCGGTGCGTCAATCGTCAGTGTTTTTGTTGACGGCAGCGAAACTGCTATTGCCAGCACTTACGTCGGCACCGACCCGCGAACCGATCTTTGCGTTCTTCATATCAAGAAAAAACTTACACCTGCTTTAATCGGAGATATTCCGCTTGACGACGACGGAAACGAGTACCCGTCTGTCGGTAAAAGCGTTTTTACGATAGGCGATGCGTTGGGTAAAAAGGTCAACATAGTATCGAAAGGAATTATTTGTGCAGATAATTACAAAGTGTCCGTAGGTGAGGGAAAATACGAAAAGTACTTGCTTACCGACGCATTTGTGAGTTCGAGTTCATCGGGCGGAGGTTTGTTTTCCGAAAACGGCGGTTTGCTTATGGGCATAATAAACGGAAGTATAGACGAAGGTTCGGGTTGGAACGGTTTTGTTATTCCCGTGTCTACGGCGGTCAAGGTGTGCAAAGAGATAATTCAGAACGACGAACACTGCGTTGCGGGCAGATATAAACTCGGCTTTACCGTTGAAGACGTAAGAACTTCGTGGGGACCGACCGAAAACGTAAAAATCAGCGAGGTTACCACGGACGGCAGTTTTTATGCCGGCGGAAACGGGCTTAGGGCGGGCGATCTTATTCTCGGTTTCAGACTCGGCAGCGATACGGAAATGATTACCGTCAATTCAGCCGAAGAGGTTTATAACTGGTTCTACACCGAGCTTGCCGACCGTCTGAAAGTGGGTGAAAGAATAATTTTCACCATTAAACGTAACGGAACAGAGGACGATATTACCATTGAAATTAAGCAATACAAGTTCTCGTCCGACAGATATTAAATAAAACGATTGAAATAATTAACTGAAATAAGTATAATGTCGGATTTACGCACGGCTCGATATTATTACATAAAAATCCGATAAAAAAAGAGAAAATATATGGCAAAGAAAAATTGGTATCCGCTTGACAATGCGGCAAAAATATATCCGCCGAATACGAATTCGGAAAGTCCTTTCGTCTTTTCGTTTTCGGCGAGAATCGATCGGGAAGTCGATCCCGAATTGCTTGATCGCGCGCTTAACGCGCAGCTTCAAAAAATGCCGACTTTTAAAACGGCATTGAAAAGAGGTTTTTTCTGGTATTATCTTGAAAGCAATTTCCGCCCGGCTCGTTGCGAACCGCAACCGGATAACTACTTAAGAAAAATAGAACCCGAAAAAAATAACGGTTACATGTTCGAGGTGTTTTATCGCAAAAACATTATTACGATAAACTTTCACCATTGTCTGACCGACGGCACGGGCGGAATAAATTTCTTTCTCGAATTGCTGTTTAATTATTTTTCCATGCGCGGGGACGAAGTTGAAACCGAGGGTGTAATCAGACCGTCGGCTGCGCCGCATGTTTTTGATGAAGCGGAAGACACTTTCAGAGTATTCGATAAGAAAAAAGCGAATATTTCTCTTTTTGAAAAGGACGCGTATCGTTTTAAAGGCAGCCCTTATGATTATGACGGCTGCGGAATAATATGCGCTAAGTTGCCCGTAGAAGATATCAAAACCTTAGCAAAAAAATACAACGCAACTATTACCTAATATCTTACGGCTTTGTATAT
>CAKQKA010000141.1 GCA_934247855.1 uncultured Clostridia bacterium
GAATGCCATATTGGAATAGCATAAGCAATGACAAATTTATCATTTTTAACGATATATCCCGTAAAATGTTGACAAACAGCCGTTATATGTTATACTTTTTTAAGAAGAATAAAATTGAAACAATCACGCCATATAAGATGCGGAGATAAAAATCATGAAAAAAGATATTTGCGAACTGGTAAGCGGTTTTTCGTTTTTTATAAGAAAAGCGGCAACGGATACTCTGCCTAAAAACTGGAAACTTAACAGTCGTGTTCTGTATGACCATGAGCTGCTTTTCGTCGAACAGGGAAAAATCGTATGCACGATAGAGAATAAAATTTTTACCGTAGAGAAAAACGAAATACTGTTACTGCCGCCCGGAAAACAACACCGTTTTTCGACAGAGGGCGACAAGCTCATACAGCCGCACGTCCATTTCGATTTCTTTTACGACGAATATTCGGAAAAACGCGTTATTTCTTTCGGAATGATCTCCCCCCACTCTTTCGCTCTTTGCGAAAAGGGCGACGTCGCAATGATATCAGACGACGTTTACGAAGCAATGGAAATTCCTTACAGAATTAAACTCACCCCGGTGAACGCAGAGATCGTAAAGCAGCTTATTTTCAATCTTATCGATCTTCAAACACGAAGCGGCGCGATTTCCGTTTTGAAAAGCAAAAGCTGCATGAACGAAATATTTGAAATAATATTATCGGAATATAACGAAAAAGACAGAAAAAACAGCGAGAACGATATATTTAATTTAATGAATATTCTTATAGAACGGCAGGTAAACTCAAAGTTCGATATTCAAAAAATAGCAAACGTAATAGGTTACTCGCCCAATCATTTGTCTTTTATGTATAAAAACAAATTTGGAATAACTCCAGCGCGTTATCACACGAATCTTCGTTTGAACAAAGCGAAAGGTTATCTTTCGCAAGACGACCTTTCCGTCACCGAAATATCGGACGCCTTAGGGTTTTTAAGCGTTGCTGATTTTTCAAGATTCTTTAAACGTTACGTGGGAATATCGCCGCATCACTATAAAACGAAAATTAAAAATAGGACGCGACATGCGCGTCCTTAACGAAAAATACCTTTTTATTTTTCTGCATACGCAGAAACCGTTACCTCAAACGGATGAGTTACCGCTTTATGAACGGCATCTACCGCCACCCTTCTGTAGTTCTCGCTCACTCCCGTCGGCTTATACGCTACATCGCGGACAGACATACCGGTAAGAGTTTCAACAAGAGTCAAACCGGCGATATATCTTCCCAAATCAAGCGTAAGATGATATCCGTCCCTGGTAAGACGATCGCCTACATACGACGTGCGGGCGTTCTGAATGGCTGTGCCGCACGGAATTACCTTTTTTACGGAAGATTGCGTAAGAACACAATTCTTTACCGCGGAAACAATGCAGTTATACATTTTTTCCTGGCTGTTTTCGTATTTGACGAATTCACCATGAGAACTTGTCTGTTCGTAAGCCCACGTCATATTCCACACGATCTCGGCAGACGGAGCGTAAGTTTTTACGTAATTGATAAGATAAGCTAAATCACCGTAAGTATCTTGCATTCCGCTGCTGCCACTTGCCTGCTGTAACGACACAAAATCCCAATTCTGGCTTAACAAAGCACGTTTTATGGGATAAACCCTTTCGGTATTCCATACGCCCGAATCGTTGGTTCTGTATTCGTACATCGGCATGTTTTTCTTCGCGTTTGCCGCATGCGTCGCAAGAGTACACCCGCCTATATAAAGATTCCCTAAAAATACGTTTTCTATTCCCAAATCCTTGGCTATAAAATAAACGTATTCCATGGTATCGTCCGAAAAACTGTTACCTATCGTAAGAACTTTTAGCGCATTGTCTTTTTTCCAGGTTTCGGTTTCAGGTTCTTTATCGGAGCTCGATTGACTCCCGCCGCCGCTTCCTCCGCAGGCACATAACGATACCGCACCGAAAGAAAGAAAAAAGCAAATCAAGCAAGATATAATTTTTTCCATATTTTCGCAACCTCGCAAAATTTTCTATATACATTTTAATGGCGTTTCCGGCATAATACAATAGCAAATCAAACGAATTATTTATCTTTTAGCCCGAAAAAAGGGTATCGACATGTGAAATTTCCGCATAAAAAATTGTTTTTGCGCCCACCCAAAAAAGGCAGGCGCGAAAGCGGCAACCGAACCCGATTATACCATAATAACCAAAATAACGCAACACCCAAAAACAATAAAAATATATATAAGGCATTCCGTTACTTGCCGCCGATAAGTTTAAAATGATTCGGTATTAACGTTATCGACGATAAAACAGTTCGCGGTGACGAACGGAATTCCTAAAGGAGAATTATGTTAAAAGACGTTATAATCAAAGAGCGAAATGCAATCGACAAACTAATCGACTGTTGCGACGAGCAATACGACAACGTCGTTTCGGAACTTGAAAAATGCGCGGGCAAGATAGTGTTCATGGGCGTAGGCAAAAGCGGACATATCGGAGAAAAACTTGCGGCGACCTTTTCGTCGCTCGGAATTCCGTCGTTTTTCGTTCATTCGACCGAAGCAATGCACGGCGATCTGGGAATGATATGCCCTACCGATATCGCCATACTTATTTCTAACAGCGGAAACACTCAGGAAGTCGTTCAGAACGTCATGCCCCTTAAAGCAAACGGCGTAAAAACCGTAGCTTTTACAT
>CAKQKA010000142.1 GCA_934247855.1 uncultured Clostridia bacterium
ACCCCGATTATAACGAGGTTTTAAAAACAGGCAGGAAGAACTCTTTGGCGATGATAGCGTTAAGATATTTGCTTTTTAAAAATAAAATCAAGCGGGTGAAACTTAACAGCATCGGGATAAAAGAAAAATACCGCGGCGCGGTTACCGTAGAACTTTTAAGGGCGGTCGGCAAACTCGTCGGAAACTACGAAACGTTAGAAACCAATTTCGTATGGGGTAACAATAAAAAATCAATAGCGATCAATCGGCATCTTTTAAAGAACGTCGAAAGAAAATTTGCCGTGTACGAGGTGAACCTATGATAACGATTAAAAATTACGATTCCGCAAGCGAACTGCCCGCGGAATGGGATAGCGTTATCGGAGATAATTTATATCTTTCGCGTGAGTTCGTGTCGTTTATGGAAAGCGTCGATAAATGCGGGCAAAAGTATTATATGCTCTACGACGACGGCGTTTTAGACTGCGTTTTTATGACCTGCGTCAGGAAAAAATACAACCTCGCAATGTTCACGAAGTTAAATCTTTTCACTAAGATGACGCTTGTATACGTTCCGCTTTCAGTCACTCGACCGGGCGTTGCTTACGGCAAACATTTAGATAAAGTTATGGACTTTATAAAGACGATAAGAGGGCCGAAAATCTTTTTAAATCTCGGCGACGAGGATCCGCGCGGTTACGCAAAAGGACTTACATGCCCGAAGTGTATCTGGACTAATACGTTCAACTCTTTTGAAGATTACCTCGGCAGCCTAAGGAGCAATTACAGGTATCGCTACACTAAATGTCTGAAAAAGTCGAGCCCGCTCGAAATCGAGTATTTAGAGGATAATTCGCTTTTTTCTAAGGAAATGTACGATTGTTACCTTCAGGTTTACAATAAGTCGAGAATACGCGTGGAAAAACTTCCGATTGAGTTTTTCAGGGGTAAGTTTTTCAAGATATTCGTTTTAAAAAACGAGGAAAAGGTGGTCGGGTTCGGGCAAATGCTCGAAAACGGCACGGAACTTATTTTTGAATTCGTCGGCGTGGACTATGAATACAACAACGCTTTCGATACCTATCATAGAATACTCCTTGAAATAGTAAAATATGGTATAGAACACGGCTTTAAGACTATAGATTTCGGGCAGACGGCGGACGAATCCAAACTGAAACTCGGTTCGAAATATATCATGCTTTACGCTTATTTGCACCATTCGTGCAAACTCATAAACGCCATAAACAAAAAATTGGCAAAACATATACAATATAAGCCTATATCGATCGATTACAAAGTGTTTAAGGAGGATCTATGAAAATATTATTGGTTCGCCCGAATACGCCAAAACAGTCGATAAACCTGCAAAGTTTTATGATTTGCGAGCCGTTGGACCTTGAATATGTGGCTTCCGGTCTGAAACTGAACAATCACGAAGTCGATCTTGTAGACATGCTGCTTGAAAAAAAGCCGCTTAAATATTTTTTAAAGCAAAAGAATTACGATCTTGTCGGCATTACCGCATACATAACAACGGTCGGCGTGTTAAAGGAATACGCGAAAATTGTAAAAAATTACAATAAAAATATAATCGTATGTGCGGGCGGCGTGCATGCCGAGGTCGTCCCCCGCGATTTTGTGGATGAAAATATAGACTATATTTTGTGGGCGAACGGCGTAAAAACGCTTGTGAGCATTGCAAATTCTTTTCCGGATATCGATATTGATTCGCTCCCCGGGGTTTACGTCGAAAACAGGGGAAAACCGCCCGTCGAAAATGGAAATTTACCTTTTCCCGATAGGGCTATAACCAAGAAATACAGGGATAGATATAACTATATTTATCATGACAAGTGCGCAACGATAAAGACTTCGTTCGGTTGTCCGTATAAGTGCAAGTTTTGTTTTTGCACGCGCATTTGCGATTACGGAGTCCGTGTTCTCGACGGCGTTTTGGACGAACTTGAACAAATCGAAGAAGAAAACGTTTTTATCGTAGACGACGATTTTCTTGTATCGCGCGAGCGCGTGCTTGGTTTTATCGACGGACTGAAAAGTCGTGGTATAAACAAGCATTATATAGCTTTCGGAAGAGCCGATTTTATCGCCGAAAACGAAGATTTGATAATTTTGTTGCATAAAGCGGGGTTCGATGCGTTTTTCGTCGGCATAGAGTCTTTCAAAAACTCCGAACTTTCCGACTTTACCAAAAAGACCTCGGTCGAAACCAACGTTAAAGCCATAAACATTCTCGAACGCAACGGACTGCAATGTTACAGCGGGCTTATCGTCGGCGAGGACTGGACAAAACCCGATTTCGATACGCTGATAGACCACCTTAACGCGTTCGAGCATCCGCTTGTCAACATTCAGCCGCTCACGCCTATGCCGGGCACGCCGCTTTTCGACGAGTATTCTTACGAAATTACCGAAAAAAGAGAAAACTATGCGTGCTGGGATATGGCTCACGTTGTGTTCAAGCCTGTAAAAATGAACAAAAGGTTGTACTATTACCATATTGTCAGGGCATATTTAAAGACTTCGGCAAACGCCAAACAGCGTAAATTCATTAAAGAACGTTACGGCAAAAGGGTGTATAACCGAGTGAAACAAGGGGCGACGAAGATATTCTTTCAATACCTTAAACTGATGATTTTTTCAAAATAGGTGCAGTGGTTTTTATGAATAAGAAAATTTTATTTATACAACCGACCAT
>CAKQKA010000143.1 GCA_934247855.1 uncultured Clostridia bacterium
CCTTTTCACCGCCGGTAAGCGCACCGAGATTAATGCCGTAAAACTTCACCCCGCCGCTCTGCGCTTTGTATTTTTCGTATTCGGCTTTTCGCTTTTCGTCGGTTTCGGCTTTTACCGACTGATCGAACCGCTCGTAACTCCAAAGAGCTTCGGGGTGGTTGGCTATAAGATTTTCAACGTTAATCGCGTCGTTCCAAACCTTTTTTATACGCGCCGTTTCCTGTTTTATGCCGGCGCGTTTTTTCTCTTCGGTGCGGAAGCGCGGATCTTTTTGCATGCGGGAACGAAACAGCCTTTCCACAGCCGCCTCGTCGAGAATATATCCCTCCGATTCGTTTCCGTCGGGGCTGACCGCCGCCACCATACCGTTAGAAACGCAATAGTTTTTAGCGTCGGCAACCAACGACGCTATATCGTATACTACGTTACCGTAAGAATCGACGAACGAACGCGCCCGCGATTGGTTTTTGTCTATCGCCGCCTGAAAATCCGAGGTAATCATAATATCGCCCTCGTAAGTAGTTATAACGGCAGACAACACGGTGTTATAATACTCTTGCGTAAAACTGCGCGAACCGCGTTTAAGAACGTCGTAAGAAAACGCGCCGTTTTCGGAAGCCTCGTTTAAAACCTCGCCCTCGCTTTTGCCCGAAAAGTCGCTATATACGAACAAATCGAAAGTTTGCCCCACGCTTGCGCGCGGCGCGCCCATAGTAAACAGCAGCGACCAGAAAAACGCGATGGCAACGACTAATATTAAAATTTTAAACCAGTCGTAGGATAAAACCCGCGACAAACGGCTTTTTGTTATTCGTGCGTCCATAATGCCCTTAACGCGCAAAACGCCCGCGCTACCTTAAATAACTTAACCCGCACCCGCAAAACGAAAACAACGCCCCGTTTAAGCGCGCGGAAAAAGCAAAATAAGCCGCAGGTTATATTTTTGCGCCGAAAATTATTTTCGAAAAATTATTTTAGTAAGTTACTTTCTCAACCCTTACTTCATAGTTGCCCGCCGGAGCTTCTACGGTAGCGGTTTCGCCCACTTTTTTACCTATTAGCGCCTTGCCTATGGGCGATTCGTTAGAAATTCTGCCCGCTTTGAAATCGGCTTCGGTGGTGCCTACTATTTCGAACTCGAATTCCTTGTTTTTGGCAATGTTCAAAAATTTCACTTTCGAACCTACGCCTACGGTATCTTTACGGACGTTGATTGTAATAACCTCCGCTACTTTAAGCTTAGCCTCGATTTCGATTATTTCGCCCTCGATAAGAGCCTGTTCGTTCTTTGCCGCGTCGTACTCGGCGTTTTCCGACAAGTCGCCGAATTCGCGGGCGATTTTAATACGCTCGGTAATTTCGGGGCGCTTGACCATTTTTAAATATTCAAGACGTTTCTCAAGTTCCTGTTTGCCTTCTTCGGTAAGAATTACTTTCTCGCTCATATTATAACCTCTTTATATTTTGAGTTGTTTATTTTTTTGTTTTTTATCTTGCTTTTTCCGTATTAACGCGAATATCCCGCGAAAAAACGATTATATCCGTACGAAACCCGCCGAATTAATATTCGAGGACGGCTTTAATTCTGCGAACGCCCGCCGACGACGATTGTTCTTTGACTATTTTGAAAGTTCCAAGTTCACCCGTGCGTTTCGCGTGGGGGCCGCCGCAAATTTCTTTGCTGTATTTGCCCATGGTATAAACCTTCACTTTGTCGCCGTATTTGTTTTCGAAAAGACCTATTGCACCCTGCGCTTTGGCTTCTTCCACCGTCATTTCTTCCATAGTTACGGGGACGTCAGCCTTAATCGCCTCGTTCACGAGGTCTTCAACCTGCTTAATCTCTTCCGCGGTCATGGGGCGCGAGAAATTAAAGTCGAAGCGCAAACGCTCGGTGGTTATGTTGGAGCCGCGCTGCGCCACGGACGGGTCGAGCACCTTTCTTAAAGCGGCGTGCATAAGGTGGGTTGCGGTGTGCAATCTCGCGGTGGCTTCGCCGGTATCGGCAAGCCCGCCTTTGAATTTCTGTTCGGCACCCAACGACGATTTTTTGCGGTGTTCCTCGGCGGCGGCTTTATAACTTTCTTCGTCGAGATTAAATCCCTTTTCGCGGGCGAGTTCCATGGTCATTTCCAGCGGGAAGCCGTAAGTTTCGTAAAGGCGGAAAGCGGTTTTACCGGGGAAATCGGAACCCTGAATGTGGGTTACAACCTTGTTGAACTCTTTAAGCCCTTCTTCCAGAGCCTTGCCGAACTTTTCTTCTTCTTTGTTAAGCTCGTCCACGATTTTCGCGCGATTGAGTTCGAGTTCGGGGTAAACGTCTTTATATTTTTCAACGTAGCAAAGCGCTATTTGCGAAAGCTTTCCGTCGGCAAGACCTATCTGACGCCCGAAACGCACGGCTCTTCTTATAAGTCTGCGCAGAATATAACCCTGATCTACGTTAGAGGGAACTATTCCGCGATAATCGCCTATCATAAACGTAGCCGTTCTTATGTGGTCGAGAATAATTCTGAAAGCGCGGGTATCTTCCTCGTCGTCGCCGTACTTTTTGCCGGTAAGCTTTTCAAGTTCCGCACGTGCGCTTTCAAAAAGGTCGGTATCGTAAACGCTCGCGGCGCCGTTTATCGTGCAGAGCGTACGTTCGAGTCCCATAC
>CAKQKA010000144.1 GCA_934247855.1 uncultured Clostridia bacterium
GTTTTTAGGCACGGCAATATCGCTTGCGGTAACTATGCTTATGTCGTATCCGCTTGCTTTCGGCGGCAAAGATTTTATCGGCAGAAAGTTCTATCTTGCAATAGTCATACTTGCCATGTTTTTCAGCGGCGGGCTTATTCCGTCGTTCATAGTCATATCTAAAATCGGCTTGTTCAATAAAATTTGGGCACTCGTGTTGCCCGGTGCGATGAACTGCTGGAACATGATACTGTTCATCAACTTTTTCCGTCAGGTGCCGTCAGCATTGATGGAAGCGGCAAAGATCGAGGGCGCGGGTCATTTCACCGTGCTGTTCAAACTCGTTATTCCGCTGTCGCTCCCCGTGGTTGCGACCGTAACGCTGTTTTGCGTAATAGGAAACTGGAATGCATGGTTCGACGGTTATTTATATATGAACAAGGAAAACTGGCCGCTTCAGACCTATATCTACCACGTTATGGAAGATATGAAGAACTTTCAGCTGAACAAAGACAAAATGACGCCCGAAGAGATAGAAGCTCTTGCGAACAGCAACGACGCGACTTTGCGTTCGGCTCAGATTTTTATAGCTATGCTCCCCGTTCTTGCGGTATACCCCATTGCGCAAAAATATTTCATCAAGGGAATACTGCTCGGAGGTGTAAAAGAGTAAATAAAATCGGTTAAAAACGGATTTATTCCGAACATAATCAATAAAAAAGGGAGAAAAATAATGAAAAAATTTTTGATTGCAATCTTATCGGCAATATGCGTTTGCAGTTTGTGTGCGGCTTGCGTTACGAAAGACGACAGTTCGATCGATTCTTCGGATTCCTCGTCGGGTACGATTATCGAAGTTCCCGATGGCGAAACGATTATACCGCTGCCCGATGACGTAACCGCACCCGCAAAGCCCACGCTACCCGAACTCGACTTATTGTCAGCGCCTTATATCGGTGCGGTCGGGAGCACTACGGACGCTTACACTGTTGGCGAAATTAAAGAAAACGGAAAAATCGTCGGCGCGGAGGTATCTTACCCTGCAAGCGGAAAAATTTTGAGCGATTACAATTTCGTATGGTTCGACGTTTACAACTACGTTTTCGATTACAGCAACGTTCGCGTAGATTTTGAAAGCATTTCGGGTGCGGAAAAAGTTGCCGTTGCCGCAATGTATACGGATGCGTACGACAAAAAGTACCCCGCAATGGGCATTATGGTCGAATCGCTTATGGACGGAGCGATGAGTTTCGTTTCGGACATGTCGAAAATAAAAATCGCGGATAACGATTACAAAACCACCGAGGCTAAATTATCCGATCAGACCGTTTGCCGTCTTTACGTTTATATCGACAGCAATCCATCGCAGGCTCCGTCCGATAAAGAGGGCAGTCTTAAAATAGCTAAAATATCTTTCCTTAAAAACGGCGATCCGCTGCTTGACGTAGACAATTCGCCTAAACTCGGCGAAGTAACCGCAAACGGCTACGCGCTCGAAGAAGCCGACGGCGTTTTCAAGGCGGCATACTCAACGAGCGCTCTGACGGAAAATTCAAGCGTATCGGTCGCGGTAAGAAGATTCGTCGGCGCGTATGGCAGAGTAAAACTCAGCTATAACGCAAACGGTGCAAAAACTCTTAAAGTAGGCGACGGCAAAAAAGATATAGGCACTTACGCTCTTAGCGCGTCGGGCGAAATCGTACTCGACATAAGAGGGCATAAAGTCCTTTCCGAACTTAAATTCGTAATCGACGGCGGCGAAGCGGCAGACGCAACGCAGCGTTCGTTTGAACTTACTTCGGTTGAATTTATTTACACGCCATATGTTACCGACAGTTGGAGCGCAACGAGCAAGTTCTGGATAGAAAAGGACAGCGGCGCGTTAGGCGGAAAGATCAAAGCGTCTTACGATTTCAACGTTGGTTGGGATTATTTGTCGGCTAAAGTCGCTTATTACGATCCGTCTTATTCGCTGATGGTCGCAAAAATCAAGACTTACGGCGATGAAACAAGCGGCATACCCGAAAGATTCGGCTTGTCGGTAAATTCCAATAAAGTTGTGCTCGAAGTTGAATACAACACTTTTGAAAGCCTTGAATACGACGATCAGACGGGTGAATACTGGTTGTTTGCAGACCTTTCGGGCGTAGGCAAAATTTCTGCGCTTAATTTCTTCTTCGACAGCGCGTATATCGAAAAATACGACGGCACGAGATCGATAGAATTCACTTCGATCGAGTTCTATAAATCCAACGACGACGTAGTTACGGGGCGTCGGCCCGAAACCGACGCAATGAAAGATCCGTACGTCTGCAATTATGAAATTACCTCCAAAGACGACGGTTTCTATAACGTAAGCTGGAGTGCCGAAAACAAGCAGGAATGGGGCAAAACTTCCATGCTCGTCAAGTGGTACGATCCCGCTTACAAATATCTTAAACTCACGATGAAGTCCGAAACTTCGTTCAAACTCGGCGTCTATCTCAGCAAACTGTGGAAAGCTGCGGAAGATCAGTTAAAAGCGCACACCGTAGCAGACGCGGGCGAAACCGTCTGGTATATCGAACTTCCCGCAGAAACGCCCAATTTCGGAACTCTTTCAAGATCGTTCGAACTGCGTTATTTCTTCGACGCGGGACTTACCGATAC
>CAKQKA010000145.1 GCA_934247855.1 uncultured Clostridia bacterium
TCGCCCATTTTTACCGTCAGCGACAAACCGTCCACCGCCCTGACGTCTTTGTAAATCTTTGATAAATTTTTAATTTCGATTGCTTTTTCCATTTTAATTCCCTTTGTTTTTAAATCTTAAACCAAGCCCCGTGGCAACGTCGTTGAACGCTTCGCGTATTTTTTCCTCATCGAAATCAAGTCGATCGCAGGCGACCATGCTGGCGATTCCGTGACTAAAAATCCAGATTTCGGCAAAATATTTGTTTGCCGACTGTTCGTCTAAACCATACTTTTGCATAATAAAACCGACGCTTTTCTTTGTAAGTTCGACGTTGATATCGCTCCTTTTCTGAGGTGTTTTCATATACAAATATCTGTACAAACACTTCTCCTCTGCGGCAAAACGAACATAGCCCATTCCTATAGCCTGATTTCCGACGTATTTTCCGCTTTTAAGCTCATTCGTCATATATTCGTCGAGCACTCGCGCAGCCGCTTGCCTGACCGCCTCCTCAACGCCTTGCATATTTTTAAACATAGAATAAATCGGCTGAGTGGAACAGCTTATTTTTTTAGCCAGATCACGCGCGTTGAGCGAGTTTTCGCCCTTTTCGCGAATGAGATCGAGCGCGGCAGTCATAACGTCTTTTTCAAATATTACTTTTTTTGCAGGCATAACCCCTCCTTAAAACGCGTATCGCCCGAATAGAAGAATAACGCTTGTTATTGATAACATATGTTATTATACGCTTATAACGGAGACTTGTCAAACTTTTTTCATGAAAAAATAAAAAAAGAAAATATTATAGTTTTTTTGCCTTAAAGCATTGAATTATTATTTAAAATGTGCTACAATATGCAACGTAAAAGTAATATACGGCATAAATACCGTGTAAATTCGGCGCAACCGATTATTTTCGGCGCGTTGATCGAATTCGAGGAGATATCATGAAAGAGTATAAAGTTGTTCCGTGCGCAAACGCAATTGTCGTAAATAAAAAAGAATCGGCTCAAAACGCAATCGTTAAATTTTACGACATACTCAAGCAGGAATGTGTTAACGGCTGGGAATTCCACTCCATGGCACCGGTTAACGTCGTACACAAACTCGGAAAATTCAAAACAAAAGAAGAATGTTACCATTCCTTTGTTTTCGTAAGAGAAATCAATACGGATAATCAATAATCGATAAATCTGCTGTTTTCGTCGGTGGAATATTTCTTACCGACGATTTTTCTTTGCATAAAATTTAATAATATAAATAAAAAACTGTCGTAAGTTGCAAATCAGGCAACCCCCGGCAGTTTTTTTATTATCTACCCGCCTGCCTTACGATCGATTTCGTGCAAAAACAATCGAAAAAGCGAACGGTTAAAATAAACTTAACATCAGCGTTAACAACGGAAGAGTGATAACCGAAGTGAGCACGGATAACAATACGAGATTTGCCGCCGTGCCTTGCCCCTTGCCCACCAATTCCGAATAGTTGAGCACCACGCTCGCCACAGGGCAAGCAAAAATAACAAACAACGCCTGCTTCAATTCCGTCGAAACGGGAATAAAATAAAAGATTGCAAAAATTATAAGCGGCGATATAACCTGTTTGAAAAAGCAGACAAAATATAAATGCTTATTGCAGAATATACCTTTAAGATCGGAGGACGCGAGTCTTATGCCCAGAACCAGCATAAACACGGGCGTGGTCATTTTGCTGAGCGTTTCGATCATTCCGCCGAGCTGACCTGTAAAACCTACGCATTCTATAAGATTTATATTTGTAAAAAACAGCGGAAGAGCAATAATGAACCCTATCAACGCAGGATTTATTATGATCTTCTTTAAGCTTATGTGTTCTTTATTGCCGGAAATAACGAAACAACCGATGGTCCACCCGATAAGATTAAGCACGACAGCCGCCGTAGCGGAAACAATCATAAGATCGGATATCCGCTCGGGGAAAACAGCCTGAAGAATGGGGATTCCGAAGAACGCGAAATTGGATACGCTTGCGCCGAAAGTACAAATTCTATAATTTATATCGTCGATTTTTTTCTTAAACAGCAAATAAAAAACCAGAATAGCCAGCAGAATCAGCACCGCGGACGCAACGAACGTTACGACAACGTACTCAAGCGTCGTCTCGCTGTACCCGCATTGGCAAAAAGAGTTGATTATAAGACACGGCTGACAAATGTAAATCAAAATTTTAGAAAAGTCTTTTGTCGCCTGCTCGGAAATAAGCCCCGCCTTTTTAAAAATAAAACCCGCCGCACCCACGATAAACATAATCAGCACGGCATATAGCGTAACAGAAAAAAACATCGATTCTCCAATTCAAGTGTAAATAACTCAATGCACCGATAATACTACAACGGCACAAAAATGTCAAACTCGTATTATGCCAAAGACCGTTTTATTCGTAAAACATACGTATATCCAACCCTATTAGAACAATTTTTACGCCAGCAAGTCGATTTGTACTGCCGAGGTTGGAAATGCGTAGTAATCTTTGCATAAAACTCTTCCGCATAAAAATTGCTTTGAATAGCGGAGGATAATAATCCTCATCCGCCAATAATCTATGCCGCGCAAAAAATCGGCAGGTAGCTTAATAAGATCTGCCGTTTTT
>CAKQKA010000146.1 GCA_934247855.1 uncultured Clostridia bacterium
GTAAAGATAACGACGTTTTAGACAGAATAGTGAACGATAAGACCTTCGGGCTTACCAAAGCCGAACTCGAAAAGATACTCAGCGATTTTTCGTTCACGGGGTGCGCCGAATCGCAAACGCAGTCGTTTATAGATAATATCGTTCAGCCGATACTTAACGAAAACAAAGAATACTTAGGTATTAAATCCGAAATAAAAGTTTAATAAACAGTGAGGTAAATATTATGTTGACAGCTATCGTAGGAATAAACTGGGGCGACGAAGGCAAGGGCAGAATGGTTGACCTTCTTTCGCGCGAGTACAGCGTTGTATGCCGCTATCAGGGCGGTAATAACGCGGGGCACACTATTGACGACGGAAATATGAAGGTCGTTTTAAACCTTTTGCCGTCGGGCATTTTAAGAAAAGATACGGTTAACGTTCTCGGTCCCGGTATGGTGGTCGACGTCAAGCATTTGTTTGGCGAAGTGCAAAAACTCCGCGAACGCGGCGTTGAAATCACTCCCGCAAACCTTAAAATAAGCGACCGCGCAACCATTTGTATGCCGTACCATGTTCTTCTCGATTGCCTTGAAGAAGATCGTCTCGGCGATGCAAAATTCGGTTCTACCCGCCGCGGTATCGCACCCGTTTATGCCGATAAATATATGAAGAAAACAATCCGTATGGGCGATATTCTTCATTTTGACGAAATCGAAAAACGCCTTAAAGGCATTATCGAATGGAAAAATCTTACCGTTGTAGGCGGCTACAAGGCTGAACCCGTTAAACTCGACGCAGTTATGGATTGGCTTAAAACATACGCTTTGCCGTTCAAAGATTATATCTGCAATACTACCGAATATCTGGACGGAGCTATCAAATCGGGCGAAAACGTTATGTTCGAGGCTCAACTCGGCGCGCTGCGCGATATCGATTTCGGTATCTATCCGTATACGTCGTCGTCAAGCACTATCGCGGCTTACGCTCCAATCGGCGCGGGTATTCCGTTCAAGAAACTCGATAAAGTCGTGGGAATTATGAAAGCTTATTCGAGCTGCGTAGGCGAAGGTCCTTTCACTTGCGAACTATTCGGCGAAGAGGGCGAGGCTTTGCGTTCCGCCGGCGGCGAATACGGCGCGGCGACAGGCAGACCGAGAAGAGTCGGCGGTTTCGACGTTGTGGCTTCTTCTTACGGCGTGAAAATGCAGGGTGCGGACGAGATCGCGCTTACAAAACTCGATATTCTTTCGTTTATGGATAAAATTCCCGTGTGCGTCGCATACGATATCGACGGCGAAAGAACTACCGTTTTCCCGAGCGGCGAGGCACTTGCTAAAGCAAAACCCGTTTACGAGTATCTTGACGGTTGGAAATGCGATATTTCCAAATGCAGAACTATGGAAGATTTACCCAAAGCCGCCGTCGATTACGTTCGTTATATAGAAAAGGTAACCAACTGCAGGATCAAATACGTATCCGTCGGGGCGGAGCGCGAAAGTTATATCACTGTATACTAAAAACTGATTCAGTGAAATCACTGAATTAGGATTTAGTGAAACAATAAATTAAAATTCACTGAAAAGTGATTCAAAAAAGCATGCGATTTTTGTCGCATGCTTTTTTATGATCGAGATATGAAAAAGGACCTTGCCGAAGCAAAGTCCTTTTTTGGTTAGGTTAGGTGATTAAGCGTAGAATTCAATTGTATTAACCATTGCGCGATAACCGCTGGTAACTTCAATCGTAACAGTTTTATTGGTGGAAGTATCGATTTCAATTACATCGTATTCACCGTTATCGGAAAATTTAGTCAACGCAGTGCCGTTAATCTTCGCTGTTTTAGCCTTATAGCCTGCAATATATATCTTAACCTTCTTAACTGTACCGTCAACTGTGAATGTTAAAGAACCAGCTATTTTGCCCGTACCAAGTTTAAGGCATCCGTTTCCTTTTGCGTCTCTGGCGCCGGAATAAAGCTTTGTACCAGTTATAGAAATTGTGTAATTTCCAACAGTTTCTGTATAAGCTTTTTCGCTTCCATCATCGTGAACTGCAGTACCATCTTCACCTAAAGTGAAAGTTGCGGCGAGGGATACTTCGGAAGGCATATCCGCTCCGCAAGCATCACATTTTCCGTCGGCATTTTCATCCTTGTGTCCAATAGCGGGGATTTCTTCCGTTTTGGTTTCGCTGCACGTTGTGCAGTTGTAAACTTTAGTACCTTTCTCAGTGCAATTAGCTTCTTTGGTTACAGAACCTTCATCCCAAGTATGTCTATGAACAAGTTCGAATGTGCAACCTGCATCAAATTCAACAGTGCCATTATGGTTTTTGATTGTTCCGGTAACCTTAATTTTGTCACCTATAACCAATAAATTTGCACCTTCGCCTTTAAGACGGAAACATTGAATTACTTTTTCATAGAGCTTGATATTAACGGTTATATTAGAAAACTGAGTGCTGTAAGGTGTAACAATATCTACAATTACACCGGTTAAAGATTTTGTGTCGGGAAGAGACTCGCCTTCTGCAAGCGCAAATGCAGCATTAACAATATCTTCTTCTGTTTCATCGGGCACGGGAAGGGCTTTAACGGTGATAGTTACTTCCTTCGAAGCTCCGTTCAA
>CAKQKA010000147.1 GCA_934247855.1 uncultured Clostridia bacterium
ATCGTGCTGTCCGGTTGTCAGGGGGAGTGCGGGCTTAAGCCGTTTTATTCGGCGAAACAAAAGCAAAAGGCAAAGGATAATATGGAGTTATTCGGAATAACCGCGCTCGCTAAGCATTGTTTCCGCGAACTCTCGGGCGGACAAAAGCAGCGGGTGTTGCTTGCGCGCGCGTTGTGCGCCGCGAAGGGCGTGTTGCTTTTGGATGAGCCTACCGCAGGGCTTGATCCCATTGTCACTAACGAGCTTTACGATGTAATAGACAGGCTGAATAAGGAGCAGGGCATGACGATAATCACCGTTTCGCACGATATTCCGTCTGCGCTTAAATATGCGTCGCATGTATTGTCGGTGGCGGATAAATGTTTTTTCGGAAGAGCGGACGATTTTTATAAAAGCGATTATTTTTTAAGGACGGTGAAAGGCGATGTTCTTTGAAAAACTTGCGTTGTATTTTCAGTTTCCGTTTGTGTGGTATGCTCTTATAGCGGGCGTGTTGATTGCGCTGTGTTCATCGTTATTCGGCGTAACGCTCGTGCTTAAACGCTTTTCTTATATCGGCGACGGACTGTCGCACGTGGCGTTCGGCGCAATGGCGATTGCCGGGGTGGCGGGGCTTACCGAAAACATGCTGATCGTGCTGCCCGTAACCATAGTCAGCGCGGTACTACTGCTCGGGACAGGACAAAACTCAAAGATAAAGGGCGACGCGCTGGTGGCGATGATTTCGGTCGGTGCGCTTGCGGTCGGGTATTTGCTGCTTAATATGTTTTCCGCGTCGGCTAACGTTTCGGGCGACGTATGCACGACTTTGTTCGGCTCTACCTCCATTCTTACTTTAACCGAAGTCGAGGTGTGGTTGTGCGTCGGACTGTCGGTTTTTGTGGTTGTGTTTTTTGTTCTGGCATACAACAAAATTTTTGCCGTGACTTTCGATGAAGATTTTGCCAAAGCGAGCGGGCAGAAAACGAGGCTTTATAATCTTGTTATAGCAATCATAATAGCGATAATCATCGTGCTTGCGATGAATCTTGTCGGTTCGCTTCTGATATCGGCTTTGGTTGTATTTCCTGCGATTTCGGCTATGCGGCTATTCAAAAGTTTTAAATCGGTAATAATTTGTTCGGCATGCTTTTCGGTAACGTGCGCCGTTTTCGGCATTTTGTTTTCGGTTGTATACGCCACGCCGGTCGGGTGTACTATCGTCGTTGCCGATATATTATGCTTTGGTATAAGTTGCCTTGTAAGTTTGCTCGGGAGGTTGAAAAAATGAAGAGGAATGTGGCGATAATCGTGCTATTGACCGCTTTTTTGATTTTTATAAGCGGTTGCGGAAAGAAAAACGAGTACATACTGGACGAGAAAACTTTCTTTCTGGTGATGACGAATATGCAGTATTACCCGGAGCAGTACGAGGCGCGAAAATAGAGTTCGATTGCTTTACTTACGATATTACCGACGTTGAAGGAATAACTTACAGATGTATTGTAAGAAAGTGTTCTTCGGGGTACGGTTGCAACTGCGGCAAGGATACGGTTATAGGTTTTCTTGCCGAAAACGTTGATTTGCCCGAACCGAAAAATCAAGGCGAGAACACGAACGATAAAATGTGGATTCACGTCGACGGAAAACTTGCGGGTATTGCAAAAAAGAAAATCCGCATTTATTCGTATACTGCCGACGGTGAAATCAATAAAAACGTTATAGAAACTATAGAATTTTTAAGCTTCAACGTCGAAAATTATTCTATTATTGAAGATTATTCAAAATTAAATTTTTACGTAACAAAATAAGGAGGATTACAAATGGCTAACAAAAGAGTTAAAGAAAAGAGAATGATAGACAACAAAGCTATGGCTTACGAAAAAGAACGCACCTCGCTTTTGCATTTTTACATAATATCGGCGGCAATCGCGCTTGTTGCCGTGTTGTGCTACTTTTTCAATTGGGTTTATGTGGATAACGCCGATTACGGAATAGAAGTAAAGGTCAGCGGTTTTTCGTTCGTTGCCGCCGCGATTGCGGGTAATTACACAAGCACGCAACCGATTTTCGGCGATCTTGCCGTTCCGTTTTTCTACTACGCAGCAACGGAGTGTCAGGTTCTCGGTATTCTTACGATAATTACATTAATAGCCGATATCGGTGCTATAGCCTTACTTATTGTAACAAGAATTACAAAAAAGCAACAGCTTTCTTTAATCGCTTTACCGCTAACGATCATATCGGCGGTGCTCTTGTTTGTGGTGTTCGGCATTGCGCTCGGTATGAAAAACGGCGATATTCTTTCTGTTTATTGCGGTGGAAATCCCAAGTGTTCAATAGGTTCGCTTGCTATTATCGCAGCTATAGTAACGCTCGCTTCGGCTGTATTGCAGGGTTATACGTCGGTAAAATATGTTTTATGCGTAAAAAAACACGCTGCAAGATAAAAACGAACTTAAAGCGTAGCAAAATATAGGTTACCTACTATCGCGTATACTTTTAATTAAGGTGCGGTAAAATATTGAAATATCAAATAATCGACCTATAGGCGGACTTTTTTGCCGTTCATAGGTCTTTTTATTTGCTTAAAATCGGTAAAAACGGTTGTG
>CAKQKA010000148.1 GCA_934247855.1 uncultured Clostridia bacterium
AACTTATACAGCGCAAAATCGCAAGCAAGAAGAATAAATAAACTCAAAAATAAAACCGGCAAGGCTGTTTATGGCTTTGCCGGTCTTATTTTAATAAAATTAGCCGATAATCGACTTATAGCCCTATTTTTGTAATTTTTCCACCGCACTTGCTAAGCAAGATTTTTACGTTCGATATTGGCAAATTTTTCTTGCTTTATATCAGTGGCGATATCTTTTATTTTATCGTAATAACGGTAACTTGCAAGCAGTTTTTGCGTATCGGCTAAATCAAGAAAAACGATATTATCGCCGACGGCGACGTCAAGGCAATAAAAACATTCGCCGCGCGTGTTTTTCATAAGCGTTTTAAGCGTTGTATCACCCAAAACCATATATCGTTTGCACTCTTTTATTCCGCCCGTCGGCATCTTTTCCATATACATTCTTACATAGGTGGATTGTTCTGTTTTTTGCAGCGCGCCGACGATTATGAACAAAGAAAAAAACAAAAGCGAAATATTTGCTTTTACAAACAGCGAATACACGAACAATCCGAAGAGCGCAAGACCTATTGCCAAACCCGAAATTTTCATTGCGAGCATAACTTTGCGCCGCGGAAAGGACATAGACAGCGCCGCCGACAAAATGCGACCGCCGTCAAGCGGAAAAGCGGGGATCAGATTTATCGTTGCGATGGAAAAGTTGGAAAGCACCACAATATCGGTATAGGGATAACTATCGGGGAAAGCCCACCACAGCGCGGAAAAAAGCACACAAATCGCAAGGTTTGTAAAAGGCCCCGCAAGTGCGACGGACACCTCGTCTTTATAAGAAAGTCCGCCTATAGCACCGTTAACGACCGCTCCGTACGGCATGAGCGTGATTTTATTCATCTTGTATCCGAGTTTTTCGGCGGCGAGCGCATGCCCGAATTCGTGAAGCAATGCGGTGAGCGTTGCCGTAAGGAATAAAAATACTTTGCCGGTTAAAGCAAAGTATAATCCGAAAACAAAAAACAGCGGATGAATACTGAATTTCATTTATTGAAAACTATTGAATTCTCCACCGCCGCGTAGTCGGTAAGCAGCGTTCCGTTGTCGTACAGATACACGTTGGCTTTACCGCTCGTGTGGCAGACCGGTACGTTTTTGTTCACGACGTCGCCCGCGGCAAAATAGACCATATCCGCGCCTTCGATAACGCTTGAAAAGCTGTCGCTGTGTTTAACCGTTATCGAATAAGTGCCGTTTTCGGCTTTTTCCACCTTGTCGATTTTGCCCTCGCATACGGGATAAATAGAATACTCTCCGTCAACCGAGATCACGCCCTTGACAAGAGTTACGCCCTCGCTTTTTACGGGCAGGTTAAGCGAAAAGTCGCTGTAAACGCGCTCGTCCTGAATCTTTTCGGTTACGCTGCCGTCGCCGAAAACGCTTTTTAATAAAAGGTTCATTCCGCTGTTTTCCCAAATGATATTGGTAAGCAGTATCGCCGCGACAAGCACGAATGCGGTGACTATCTGCGCAGTGACGATCATTCCCAATCTTTTTTCGCGTTTTTCCGCGCGGCAATCTTTTTCTTCGGCTAAGTCTGTTGAATAAACCGCTTTGGATTCTTTCTTTTCAATGCAGTCGCCCGTACATTCGCCGCACTCGCCTCGGCACTCCGAACAAGCTGCGGGTTCTGCCGTTTCGGCGGCGTGAGCGCGCGCGTCAAGCTCGTCGTTTACTTTTTTAATAAGCGTTTTCTTTTTGAAAAGACCGGGTTTTTTCTTTCTGCGCACATATTCGCACGAGCAAGACGGAACGCCGATCAGTTTTGCATATTCGATACCGTCATTCATAATTTGCACCTCTTTTTTTTCTTGGTCTATCTTATGCGGTTTTTTTAAGCGATAGAACGGCACAACGAATTTATCCTTGCAAAATTATAAATCAGGTGTTAAAATAGATAAAAAGCCGAGCGTATTACAGACCGAAGCGGAAAAAGGAATACAAATGACATACTTAAATAATTTATCGGCGGTCAATCAGACCGTAGTTTATATAATAGTCGCGGTAATAGCAGTGCTTTTGATACTGCTTGCGATATTTATCCACAAAAAGCGCACCGAACCGAAATATTTTGCAAAGGAAGCGTTTTTAACGCCAACCGAGATAGAATATTACAACATTTTATCTGCGCTTGTCGGCGACAATTATTTACTGTTTCCGCAAATCAACCTTGCGACGGTGATAGATAAGGAGTATGTGTATAACTCGCGCACCGATTTATTCAGAAATATAGATTTCGGCGTATTCGACTACAATTTTAAACCGATACTAATGATAGAGATAAACGACAACTCGCACTTTCGCAAAGACCGCATAGAACGCGACCAAAAGGTAGCTACGATACTGAAAAAGGCAAAACTGCCGCTTATAACGCTGTGGGTTAAAGACGGAATAGATATAAACGAAATTCGGTACAAACTCTCTAAATATATTAAGGTAAACTGAAATGAAAAAGAAAATAAGAAAAAATAAAGCACTTGGCAGGCGACGCGCCGCGTTCCCGACAAGGTTTATAG
>CAKQKA010000149.1 GCA_934247855.1 uncultured Clostridia bacterium
CGTGGCATATGTCGAGAATTTGAAGCCTTTCTGATAATCGAATTTTTCGACCGCTTTCATAAGACCGAGATTGCCTTCCTGAATAAGATCGAGGAACTGCATCCCGCGCCCTACATATCTTTTAGCTATAGAAACAACCAGACGCAGGTTAGCCTCTGAAAGACGTAGTTTTGCAGCTTCGTCGCCGTCCGCCATGCGCTTTGCCAGTTCGACTTCCTCTTCAGGCGAAAGAAGAGGCACCCTACCGATGTCTTTAAGATACATCTTGACAGGGTCGTCCATATTGATTTCTTTGAGCAGTTGATCATAGAGATCTTTATCCTTCTCGTAGTCGTTGACAATGTTGATATGCGCGTCGTCGAGCGCTTTGTAAATCTGGTCGACCTGCTCCCCGCTCGCCTCTATCGAATCGAGCTTGTCGCACAGATAATCGGACGAAAGCGAACCCGCTTTTTTGCCCTCTTCGATAAGCGATTTTGTTATTTCCTCAAGCAATTGATCGGAAACACCCATTGTTTTTCTTCATCCTCCGTTTTATCGATTATCGCTTATTTTTGCACCATAGCCCCGTCGCAAAGACGTAAGTCGGTTGTTTAAAGTGCAAAATAAACGAATTTCTCTTATCTTACCGCCGTTGTATTTTTATTTGCGGCGACTTTTTACATTTTATATTTTGCGTAATTGCCCGCAAAAATCGCGCGGGCTAACACACGAATTTTACCGTTTCTTTTTAAGCATACTGAGCGCAATCGTCTGTTTTGCTATTTCCGCGGCGATTTCCTTACGTTTTGCAACGTCGGTTTCGTTTTTGTAATCGACTTTGAGTTTTGCAAGGCGTTCGTTAACGGTCCGCTCTTTCAAAAACACCACGCAGTCGGCAAAATATCCGCTTCTGACAGCATCGTCCACCGCTTCGCTCGCCTCTAAAATACGCATAAGCTCGGGCAGTGTGTCGCCGTCTGCAAGCGATTGCAGTTTGTCGGCTTCCACCTTTTGACCAAGCAGCAGTTTTGCCGCAACGTACTCGGCAACCTCGGCGCGGAACGCATCGGTATACTCGAACTCGTCGGGCGTTCCTTTCGCATACGGCTGACCTTTTATAAACGAATCGAGCACAAATCGCTCGGCTTTCGCATAAGCATCGGCGTTATCGTTAAGGGTTATTTCGGGCGCAACGGCAAGAGGCTTGTCCGCTACATCGTTGCCGTCAGAATTATCAAGGTCGCGGCGCAGCGACTCATACGTTATACCGCTTTCGTCGCGCAGTTTCTTCAAAAGTTCTTCTTGCAGAGACCTGTTTTTGCACTCGCCTATTACCTTTAAACTTTCGTCTATATACTTGCGCTTACCCGAAACCGTAGTCGTATCGTATAAATTTTTAACGCATTGCAATTTAAAATCTACAAGCGGCAACGCCTTATCGAGTTGTTCCCGATAGGCTTTCGCGCCGCGCTCGTTTATAAGTTCGTCGGGATCTTTACCGTCCGGCAAGGAAACCACACGCACCTCTAACCCACAGTCGCGCAAAATTTCAAGCCCGCGCACGGTTGCGTTTTGCCCGGCTTTGTCGCCGTCGTAACAAATAAGAGCAACATCGGTATAGCGTTTGAGCATACGCGCCTGCTCGACCGTGAGCGACGTGCCCATGCTCGCAACCACGTTTTTAAAACCTGCTTTGTACAGCGCAATGGTGTCCATATACCCTTCAACCATTATCGTGTAGTCGAGTTTGCCGCGCGCATTTTTTTCTTTTTTTAAATTATTTACGTTATATAATGTTTTGCGCTTGGAAAAAAGCACGCTGTCGCTTGTATTTTTGTACTTTGCGAAATCGGTCTTTTCAAGAATGCGCCCGCCGAACGCAATTACTTTGCCGAACCCGTCGATTATCGGAAAAATCAATCGACCTGCGAGCGCGTCGAAATAGTCGCGCAACGGCGCGCCGTTTTTATCGGTTTTGCCGTCGGTTTTAATACGCCGCTTTTCATCGCCTTCTTTTTGCCGCCTGCGCTGAATCGCCCCCGCCAAAAGAGCCTCTTCCATAGTATAGCCTTTTTGAGCAAGATATTCCACTAGCGAATCATAGTCGGGCGAAGCACCGAGACCGAAAACGGTAACCTCTCGCTTGGTAAGCCTACGTTTTTCGATATATTTTCTGTGCGCCTCGCATGCGGGATTTTTCAGCTGCGAAACATAGAACAACGCAGCGTCGCGCATGAGCGTTTGCAGTCTTTCTTTTTCGGCGAATTTTTTGTGCGTGTTTTCGTCGCTCTTGCCATCGGCGTCTTCAGGCAGAGGTATATGCGCCTTTTCGCAAAGTAGCTTTACAGCCTCGTAAAAGGACAGACTTTCCATTTCCATCACGAACCTGATGACGTCGCCGCCCTTGCCGCAACCGAAACATTTATAAAACTGCCCGGCTTCGTTCACGGCAAAAGAGGGCGTCTTTTCGCTGTGCCCGGGTAGCGGACAACAAGCCCAATAAGAACCGCCCTTGCGCGTAAGCTGACAATACACGCTTACCACGTCCACGATATTAAGTTTT
>CAKQKA010000150.1 GCA_934247855.1 uncultured Clostridia bacterium
GTCGACGATTGCAGACCTGAATGACCAACAAGGTCTATTCAGTCCTGCAATCATCAACGAGCCTTGCTGTAACCGCTACTGCACGCTAGCGTTTTTTTGCCTCGTCATGTTCGTATCTAAGCCTATCTCGTCATCCTGAGATTGCTTATATACTTAGCCGGTTCGCTTTTCACCCCCGCATTTTCGGGGCTTTTTTATTGCTCTGTTTTCATTTATCGGTTCGTTTCAATGCCCGTTCATAGCTCACATACGCGCTCATGCGCAACGGCATTATCATTACGGTTAATCGCATTTTTTGTCGAATTGTATAATTTTCACTTGACAAACACAATCAACTATTTTATCATTACATTAAGTTTAGGGTGTGATATCGGTTGTCCGATGTCTGCCGTATATTTAGGGGCAGGTGCGAAAAAATGCCCTTATTTTACAGGAGAAGTAAAAATGAAAAACGTGAAAAATCGCCGTACGGGCAGAGGCTTCACGCTGGTGGAACTGGTTATCGTGATTGCGGTAATAGCGGTTCTTTCGGCTGTGCTGATTCCTGTCTTTGGTAACATAGTCGCAGATGCCAAAGTTGCGGCTATGCGCGCGAATCTGACTACGTTGAATTCCAACCTGATGCTTCGTGCCATAAAGGATGATAACCGTTCAAGCTATTCGGCAGATGAAATAAACGAAATTCTTGACGAAATGGGTTTTGACCTCGAAAAAACTCCGAAGGGTTATTCCATTTGGTACGATAAATCGGTTAACAACTTGCGTTTGTTAAAAAACGATGAGGCGTTCTCGTCTTCAAATCCGTCAAGCACGGAATCCGGAGTCCGCAAGGCATACGCTTCGGCAGACGAGATTGAAATCGGCAGCAGAGAGATAGAAGCTCTCAACCCGTACAACCGCGATTTACTTTATATTGACAGAACGAACAAAGAAGTCAATGGGATTATTAAGCAGTTAAAGGGAGATAAAGAAAACGGTGGCATTGTTGCCAAAGCAGAAAAAGAGTCTACGGATCCGGCAGACATTGCAAACAAAATTGTTAACGAATATAACGCTAATTTAGAAAGCATTGCAAAGCTTTTGAATATCGATTCTGTCAGTATAAAAACTTCTTTCGACATAGAAAACACATTGTTTATAGGCCTAAAAGGAATGTATATTCCTGCGTATAACACGAGTACTCAAAGCGCTCCGAATGTTATTTGCGTCAATTCGTTTGTAGATGCTAAGGTAATACATATAGACTCTCAAAAGTTTGACTCTACTAAATCAAATGCAAACATTCAGATAGCTACTACAATTGTTATTCCTTCAACGGTAGCAAGCGTTCGGGCTGCTGTTTTAGTTGAACTTAGTCCTGCCGGAAGTAAGATTTACGTCGAATACGTCGAAAAAACAAGCTTTGAAAAGACCGAGCAAACCGGCGCAGAGATTATAGATTCGAATTATTCCTCGGTCGTAAAGGACGACAGTCTTAAGTATTACGGTGCCGATATTGTCTTCGGCAGAGATTATTCGTGCGATTACCCGCAAAACGCTCAATATTTTTATATGACCGATTCGGGCGTTGCAAGCGGCAGTCTTACCGAAAATCAAACGCTTGCAGACATCGGCTCAGATGCAAGGGTTAAGTACCTTGTTCCTGTTTTCGATATATTGAATAAAGGCGACGGATTCTTTAAAAACGTTACGGAAATATCTAAACTCAGCCTTTCCAGCAGTAAACTAAACGGACTTACAAAGTACAGCGCAATCGTTATATTAACAGAAAACGGCGTTGTAAAAGGTTACAAGTTCTCTAACGTGGGTTATATAACGAATCTTAAAGCGAACACTGTGGAAAGTTATTATCCGATTAACCACACGGGTAAAACCGATGCGTTTCCGAACGGTAAAGGCAGAATAGAAGTCAGTCTGACCGATGGCGCGACGTCGCTCAGCAACTATCGGGATCGTTTGTCGGTCAAGGTGAACTATAAACCTGTTGTAAATAACTATTCGCAAGAACAGTTGATGGACGGTACAATTTACTATACGCAAAAAGACTATAGCGCTGGTTCGTTAACCACAGCCGAGGCAAAACTCGTTGACGGGAAATTTGTTTTGGAATTCGATTGCCCGACTGACATGACAATGACAGGTTATTCAACATTGACAAGCCAAATTGAAAGTGTAGAGGTATACTACACGCCCGATTTATCTAAACCTGCAGACAAGAAACTGATTCTTGTCCGTAGTTATAACTAATTGTTAATAATCGGGCAGTATCCCGCTTATTATATTATTATATATAGAAGATCTTAAATCTTAAAATTTTCAAGGAGAAAAAAATGAAAAACAAGATCAAATTGATAGTTGTACTATCATTGGTGACGATTGTTGCCGCATTGTTCAGCGGTTGCTTTTTAAGCAACTTTAACAGAGTCAAATCTATTTCGCTTGTCGGCACGCCTAAAAC
>CAKQKA010000151.1 GCA_934247855.1 uncultured Clostridia bacterium
CACGGCCTCATGGTCAAGCGGTTAAGACGCCGCCCTCTCACGGCGGAAACTGGGGTTCGATTCCCCATGGGGCTACCAACTACTCCCACTTTTAAGTGGGTTTTTTTATGTCATTTTATAACTTTTAATCGGAGTATAGATATATGAAAAACAAAATGCTCACAAAAGATTTGGTACAAATTGCCATAACCGTCGCGTTAATGGTAGTGTTTACTCTCTTTGTATCGATACCGTTAGGTCCTGTTCCGTTGACTTTTCAGACTATTATTTGCGTTGCGTCCGGAATTTTGCTCGGCAGTAAAAAAGGTGCGATAGCAATGGCGGTTTACCTCTTCCTCGGTTTCGTTTGTCATATACCTGTGTTTTCAGGTTTTACGGGCGGATTTGCATCGGTCTTTAAACCAAGCTTCGGATATATTATAGGTTTTATTCCCGCAGCTTTTATATCGGGATTTATTCTTGAAAAATCAAACGATAAACCGCTGTATATTTATATTATAGCGACGATCGCCGGAGTTTTAGTAAATTACATAGTCGGAATTCCATATTTTATTTTGATTTGGAAGTTCTATATGTTAAAAGACGGACTCGGTACTGCGCTTGTTTCGTATAATCTGCTCTATCTTCCGAAAGATCTGATTTTAGGCGTCATCGGTGCGATTGTCTGCAAACAAGTCGTAAAAGCTATAAGCAAACCGAACAATAACAATAATGAATGATAAAAAACGCTTTCCGAATGGCTGGTTCATAAGTTTCCTTTTTGAACATCCCCGGAAAGCGTTTTTTAATTATATTTTTATATATTAAATTCGTTCTTCGCTGATAACAGGCTTGATTTTTTCAAGCGGCTGTAATTTTACTTTTTTATCGTATAGCTTTTTGCCGAAAATCAGGCATGCATAATAGCTTATTACTGTAACAAAACCACCGATAAGCACGTCGCTTAAAAAGTGTTTCCCCATTATCAATCTCGTTAACATTACGATAAGCACGAAAGCGACAACGCTGCACCAACATACTATCTTATATTTTTTTGTGTCCGCTTCTTTCAAAAACATCGGCAAAGAGGTTAACGTAATTAAAGTTGCGGCAGCGCAGGTATGCCCCGACGGGAAAGATTTCATACCGTCCTTTGCTATCCCCATCTCAAGCATTGCATTGGTTGGCGAAATTTTGCCGTTAAAACAAAACCATTTCGTGAAATATGAAAAATCGTTGAGCGTGTTCATCGTACAATATCTGTAACGCCCTGCAGGTATTTTAATTACAACTTGCGTAAGAAATTGCGAAAGTGCAACGGTTGCTAAAACAATTATTGCCCATGGCAAAACGCAATTCAAAAACTTAAGAGTATATTTTCTTGATAAAATATTTACCGTCGCTACGACAATTATACCAAGTAACAGATACGACAACTCGGTAGTCCAGGAACCGGAAGACGCTATATCAAAGTGTTCGGATAAATACTTGAATAATTTATGAAAAGCGTAATATGCCACAAAAACAGAGATAATTTCAAGGATTATAATAATTATTATGAAAGCAGCCGTACGTTTTCTATGCGCCAAATTTGCGATTACTATACTTGCAGCAAATAATGTAATCAAGTAAACCGGCATTTCACCTATTGTTTCAAAGATACGTCCGAATATATTGTTCGATTGGTACTGTCCGACCTTGAGGTCTGCAAGCGCGCGAGTTATTTCAAGGTCATAGAACGTCGCAATAATCAGCAGTGCCAAAAACACAACCGATACCGCGGCGATAATTAAGATGGTTTTTCTTTTCTCAGTCATACATTTCCCTTATATTTTCAGTTAAATATTTTATTTAAAAAACACACCGAATACTTCGCTTACCGGTGACGCAAAAGCAAACGAGTCGGGGTATTCTTTCAGTATTTTTTCAAAACTTGAAATCTGTCTCGGTCTGATCACGCAAAGCAATAAATATTTTTCTTTATGTTCAAACATACCGGTAGCGCGCATAACCGTTACACTGTGTCCGAGTTTTTCGATAAGTTCTGCCGATAATTCATCCGGGTGTTCCGTGATGATTTCAAATTTAAGAGCGCTTTTTGTTCCGGTTAAAATATATTCTGAAACTTTGCTGAATATTAGTATATAAATCACACCGAAACAAATCGATTCGACGTCGAACACCAGACACCCTGCAGCGATAACTATCGCATTTACGCCGATCAGCAATAAGGAAACGTTTGCATAAGGTTTTTTTCTTTGGATAATCATGACGATTATATCCACGCCGCCGAGACTGCCCATATTTCTGAAAGTTACTGCGATCGATATTCCCGAACATACGCCGCTGATTATACTGCAAAACAGTTTTTTGCCGAAATCCGAAACCGCATATCCGCCCTGAAT
>CAKQKA010000152.1 GCA_934247855.1 uncultured Clostridia bacterium
GTTCGGCTATAGGTCGATTATCGGCATATTAACTTTTACTTAGAACTACTTATCAAAACATAAAAATCGGTTTTTACAAACTTTCCATAAACAAAAAGTCTTTAAATTTAATATGCTTTACGGTCCTTGTGGAATAATCGATATAGTCGCCAAAAAATCAATTTTCTTGCCGTTATTGTATGTGTTTGTTTTCCCACTCTTCCATTTTTCTTACTTCTTTTGGTAAATGCAACCAATGTTCGCCACTATTCAAAATAGTAAGATTACTGTTGTTGTCTTTTGCAAACTTTTCAACCGTTTCTTGCGGAATAACTTCATCACCACTTGCATACAAAATTTCAGTATCTTTGCATAATGCTTTTACGTTATTATCTTGTGCGTAGCAATAATATTCCCAAGACAAAGTTTGACCAAAATCTGTTTTTATTTCTTTTTCAACTTTCAATCGTTCTCTTGTAACATTTGCAAGTTTCATTAAGTCTTCAATCATTCTCTGCATATCTAAAAGTGGTGAAACAAACAGGCATTTTTCTATCTTTTCGTATTGGAGTGCTAGTAATGAAAAATAAACACCTATACTGTTAGCACGAAGCGATATTTTATTCCATCTCTGTTTTGCATAATTCATTACTAATTTTAACTCTTTTTCAATTTTCCAAAGAACAAAGTTCGTTTCATCTGTTCTTTCTCCATGTTTTGGCAGGTCTATTGCCAAGACTTGATAACCATACTTTGTGGCAATTTTAGCAAACCTTTCGGCTTCAAACTTTTTTCCACCTTGTCCATGAACAAATAAAAAACACATATTGCTTTGTTTACCATATACAACAGCAGGAATATTGGATATATTAAAAACTTCACCCTTCATTGTGCAAATTATCTCCTAGATTTATTATAACATATTACACTTTGTATTATTTTTTTAAACATATCCATTATATTCTACTGAACAGTTTTTCGTGTTTTAGTAAAACCGTTCAGTATCTCGGTGATAAATCACATAAAAACAACGCAAAAATCGGCTGAAAAATCGCAATGCCATAAAGCACCGCGGCAAAAAAATACGCTAAAACACAAAGACCCGATCGAAAAAACGGATTTTAATTCCGAAGCCCGATCAGGTCTTTTTTGCGTCAAATTATTAGGCTAAAAATTGATCATTGTTTCCTGTTAACATACGAGGTATGCAACACTTCGTGAGCTTTGTGGCTGCCGGGCGTGCCGAAATAGTTAGCGTAAAGAGCTTTGATAAACTCGTTTTCGTGGCTCTTTCTGAGTTTTTTACCCGAGTCGATATTATAAAGCACGCTTGCACGGAGAGCCTTTATATCCACATTGCGCCTTACGTAAGCCGGTTGAATGGGTTGACCGCCGCCGTTAACACAACCGCCGGGGCAAGCCATAATTTCGATAAACTGATACTTGCAAGTGCCGTTTTTGATTTGTTCGCAAAGAGCTTTTGCGTTTTCAAGTCCGCTTGCTACGGCAACGTTTACTTCCGTACCGTTTACGTTGTAAGTAGCTTCTTTAATACCGTCCGTACCTCTTACGGCGGTAAAGTCTACGTTATCGAGCGGTTTACCCGTAAGCGTTTCTACCGCGGTACGAAGAGCGGCTTCCATAACGCCGCCCGTTGCGCCGAATATTACGCCTGCGCCCGTGTATTCGCCGAGCGGCGCATCATAATCGGAGTCGGCAAGTTCGTTGAACAGTATGCCTTTTGCCTTAATCATTTTTGCGAGTTCTCTTGTGGTGAGAACCGCGTCTATATCCTTGCAACCCGCGGCAGCCTGATCGTTACGGTTCTTTTCGAACTTTTTGGCAACGCACGGCATAACCGTTACGACGTACAGTTTAGACGGATCTACGCCGAGTTTTTCGGCATAATAGGTCTTTATGGTTGCGCCGAACATTTGCTGAGGCGATTTACAAGTGGATATATTGGGGATAAGTTCGGGATAGTAATATTCCATAAATCTTATCCAACCGGGGGAACAGCTGGTGATAAGCGGCAGATGTTCGCCCTTGGTAGCGCGCTCGATAAACTCGTGCGATTCTTCCATAATGGTAAGGTCTGCTGCGAAGTTTACGTCGAACACGGTGTTGAAGCCGAGCAGTCTGAAAGCGGTGTTCATCTTACCCTCTACGTTCGTGCCGATGGGGTAGCCGAACTCTTCGCCGAGCGCGGCGCGGACGGACGGAGCGGCACCTACGATAACTATCTTTTCGGGATCGTCAATCGCGGCGCGTACATTGTCGATTTCGCTCTTTTCGTGCAATGCACCCGTCGGGCAGACGTTAATGCACTGCCCGCATGCCGCACAGGACGTTTCGGCAAGTTCTTCGTTGAACGCACAGCCGATAT
>CAKQKA010000153.1 GCA_934247855.1 uncultured Clostridia bacterium
ATATACGGTCAGTCGAGCTTCCGCGCGTTTGAAACAATGCCTGCTGTAACCGAAACGGCAAATTCTTTGCAAACCGACGATATTCTGGTAAAGGTTAACGGCAGAAACATCTACAACGTAGCAGATCTGAGCAGTGCGTTAAAAGGTAAAAAGGCGAACGACCTTGTGGACGTGGTTGTTTTGCGCGGCTCCGGTTCCGAAACGCATATAGGCGCGGGCGATTGCGAGCGCAAGACCGTGCAGGTAAGGTTGCTGTGCGATCCCACGTCCGAAAGTATTCAGGATTACGGCAACGCCCTCAAAAGTCTTGGCGTGGCAACGATTTTCGGCATAAGCGATTCAAATAATACCGATTTTACAAAACTGCTCAAAGGCGATTATTTTTTAAGAATAACAAGCGAGCGCCCCGAACTTTTCGATGCCGAATATATCGGCAAAGATGGGTACACCGATCTGGTGGTTTTCGATGAAAACAACGTCAAACAGCTGCGCGCCGTAAACGAAAAGAAATATTTGGCTGAAACGCGTGCGTTTTCGCTTGCGGACTTGCGCACCGAGCTTAAAAAATATAACGACGGCGATACCGTTTATTTCTATGTATCGCGCGCGGCGGAAGATAACAAATCCGAAAGAATTTTGCTTAAATACAAACTCGACGGTTTTACCGACGCGGTAAAATCAAGCGACGCCGCGATAGACGAATATCTCGGCATTAAGTCCGTTGCCGAAAATTATCGTATAAATTCCGTGGGGGTGCGTTACGGCTTTTTTGAAACAATCGGGCGCGGAATCGTCAGCGCGTTCAATACGGCGGGCGTAACGTTCAAAGCTCTCGGTCAGTTGCTTACCGGTAAACTAGGGCTCGACGCTATCGGCGGACCTATCACTACCATTACCGTTACTTCCACATATGTGGCTTACGGGTTCGAATATCTGTTGCAAATGGCTGGGCTTATCGGCGTCAGCCTTGCGGCATTCAATATCTTGCCTATTCCCGCGCTTGACGGCGCACGCGCCGTATTCGTCGTTATCGAATGGATCCGCGGTAAACCTATCAACCGTAAGGTAGAAGGTACCATACACGCCGTCGGTCTTATCGCTCTGTTATTGTTCGCGGTGGCTGTGGATCTTTTGAAGTTTATTTGATTTTTTTAGGGGTTATCTGCTACGCCTGACTTTGTTTCTGTTGACAATGCCCGACCGAGATGACCGACAAGGTCTATCTCGTCCGGTCATTATCAATGAGCCTCGCTATGCTTGTATCTAAACCCTAAAAATGTTTGTAGGCATGTTGCGCCGATACTCAAATAATCGACCTATAGGCTTACTTTATATGTAAAAAATCGATATAAAAAACCGGCTCTGAAATATATTCAGGGCTTTTTGTTTTCTTTGTTAAGATATAACCAACCTCAAAAACACAAAAAAAACAACTGCGAAAAAATTGAATAATTTACGGGCGGGCGGTATTGAGCGGTTGTTTTTTATGGGTGATTGTGATAAAATTCGGACGATATAAAACAGAAGAAGCGAAAGGGATATATGGTTGCGCTTATAATAGTGGGAACAACTTGCCTTGCGATGATAGCGAGCATATTGTTTTTCCCGCAGATAAAGATAAAAAAACTTACTTTGGATACTTATTGGGTGATAGTGCTTATCGGCGCGATTGTCGTTATAGCAAGCGGACAGATAGATCTTACAACGCTGGGCGAAAAGTTAACCGAAAATTCGGCGGTAAACCCCATAAAAATTCTCGTGCTGTTCATTTCGATGACGGTGTTATCTATTTTTTTGGATGAACTCGGTTTTTTTCGCTATCTTGCCACGCTCGCGTTAAAGGTTGCGGGCGCAAGTCAGTTAAAATTATTTACCGTGCTTTATGTAACCGTGTCGATTCTTACGGTTTTCACCTCTAACGATATAATAATTCTAACGTTCACGCCGTTCATTTGTTACTTTTCCAAAAACGCAAAAATCAATCCCGTGCCGTATCTGGTGGGTGAGTTCATTGCCGCAAACACAATGAGCATGATGTTTATAATCGGCAATCCTACGAACATTTATATCGGCACGGCGTATTCGGTCACTTTTATAGAGTATTTTAAAGTAATGGCATTGCCCACGCTCGCTTCGGCTGCGGTTGCTTACATAATGCTTATACTGCTTTTCAGAAAAAAACTTGCCGAAAAGGCGCAAACCGAGTGCGAACATGTGGTTATCGAAGATAGAACTCTTTTAATAATCGGGCTTGTGCACCTCATAGTTTGCACCGTATTGCTTGCGGTATGCTCTTATAT
>CAKQKA010000154.1 GCA_934247855.1 uncultured Clostridia bacterium
CCGCGGGCGACTGCTCGGCTTCTATGGCTCGTACTTATGATATCGAAGTTTGGATTCCCTCAATGGGCATCTACAAAGAGGTAAGTTCGGTTTCCAACGCGAACGACTACCAGGCAAGAAGAAACAATACGAGATACCGCGATTCCAAGACCGGCAAGCCCGAATTCGTTCATACGCTTAACGGCAGCGGACTTGCGACCTCGAGAGTATTCCCCGCACTTATCGAACAATTTCAGCAGCCCGACGGCAGCATTAAGATCCCCGAGGTTCTTCGTCCGTTTATGGGCGGGCAGGAATTTATTAAGCTCAAATAATTATAAAAATCGACCTATAGCACGATTATCACACATTTCGGCGTTTGCAACCATGCATTTACAGACCTTTGCCCGGAAAACAACCGAAAATAGCGAATAATCGACTTATACAGCTACTTTTATGAAAAATCCAACTTTAAACGCGCCAAGCAAACGCGATATAAAACTCACGGTTGCGGCGTGCTATTTCGGAGCATTTACTCAGGCGGCGGTAGCCGGATTACCGCCGCTTTTTTATTCGCTATATAACGAGCGATTAGGCCTGTCTCTTCAGCTTATCACCCTGTTCCCGACGTTATTTTTCGGTTTGCAGATTATAATCGACGGACTATTTTCGGGTGTGGTCGCAAAAATCGGCTATAAGCGCACGGCAATGCTTGCCGACGCTTTTTCAACGCTCGGACTTATATTGCTCGGCTTCACGCCTTTGTTTCCGTCGCCGGCGGCAGTGATATTTATTTCAACCGTACTTTGCGCCATAGGTAGCGGAATAATCGAGATTACGGCAAGCCCGCTGATCGAGGCGTTACCGAACGACAACAAGTCGTCGGCAATGAACTTTTTGCACTCGTTCTATTGCTGGGGATACCTGTTCGTAATACTTTTGACAACCGGTTTTTTCGCGCTGTTCGGCAAGGAAAAATGGTTTGTTTTGCCGTTCGTTTTCGCACTTATCCCCATAATCGGCGGAACGTTATACATACCTATAAAACGCATCGTTACGCTCGAAGAGCAAGGCAGCGTAAAATTTTCTTCATTCGGAAAAAACTCGCTGTTTATTTTGCTGTTTTTAATGATGATGTGCGCGGGCGCGGGCGAACAAGTCGTATCGCAATGGGCGTCTTTTTTCGTTGAGAAAGGACTTGGAATTTCAAAGACCTTGGGAGACCTGTTCGGCACAAGCGCGTTTGCGCTGTGTATGGCTCTTGCAAGGACGTTTTTCGGTGCAAAGACGCATAAATCAGATATTTGCAAATCTCTGCTGATATCGGTAATTATACTTGCAGCAGCGTACCTGTTAACGGCACTCTCCCCCGTGCCCGCAATATCTGTTATAGGCGTCGGACTGTGCGGTTTGTCGGTAGGCATACTTTGGCCGTGCACGCTCAGTTTAGCGGGCGAAAGCGGCTTGAACGGCGGAACGCTTATGTTTGCACTGCTCGCCTTAGCGGGCGATATCGGTTGCACGTTAGGACCTACCCTCGCGGGCGAAATTTCGGCAGCAACCTCGATTAACGTCGGATTGCTCGCCGGCGTTATATTCCCCGCTATCAATGTGATATTGCTGATTGTTTATAAGTCGGCACACAAGAAAAAAATAACAGAAAACGTAATCAAAAATGCGTTATAATCGATAGTTTTTTGCCAAAAAATGCCGAATTTTATGTTTTTTAAAATTAACGTTTTTTTTGGCAAAAACGCCCGAAAAGTATTTGACAACAAAAATCTCTTTTGATATAATGTCATAGCATTGTGTGAAGTGCGGGTGTAGTTCAATGGTAGAACACCAGCCTTCCAAGCTGGTTGCGTGGGTCCGATTCCCATCACCCGCTCCATAGCCTGAAAGTCACACACAAGCGCACGTGCGCCTGTAGCTCAGCTGGATAGAGCAACGGCCTTCTAAGCCGTGTGTCGGGGGTTCGAGTCCCTCCAGGCGCGCCAATGGTATGGCGAGAGTAGCTCAATTGGTGGAGCGCCAGATTGTGGTCCTGGAGGTCGAGGGTTCAAAACCCTTCTCTCGCCCCATTATCGTTGGGGTGTAGCCAAGCGGTAAGGCACCGGATTTTGATTCCGGCATTTCGTAGGTTCAAATCCTGCCACCCCAGCCATAGTAGTTTTAATTTAATACGGTCCATTAGCTCAGGTGGTAGAGCACGTGACTTTTAATCACGGTGTCCGGAG
>CAKQKA010000155.1 GCA_934247855.1 uncultured Clostridia bacterium
GATCGTAAATAAGCTTATATAAATTATAGTGATTTTTATCAAGTACACCTTTGACGCTTTCCGGAGTAACCGAAAGATCTATAGGTCTTATGGCTTCGTGTGCGTCCTGGCTATTGCTTTTTGATTTATAGAAATTCGGGTTTTCGGGAACATAATCTTTACCGAATTTATCGGCAATAAACGAGCGAGCCGCACTTTGCGCATCTGTACTTACCCGCACCGAATCTGTTCTGATATAGGTGACGAGCGCAAGGTGCCCTTGCGGCGTTTCGATACCTTCGTATAAATGCTGAGCAACCGACATTATCATCGGAGAACTCATATTGAGTTTATTTGATGCGTCCTGTTGCATCGTACTCGTAGTAAACGGCGGCAAAGCGTGCGACTTTATAACCGACTTTTTAACATCTTTAACAAGGAAATGTCCGTCATTCAGCTGCGAAATCACCGCCTCGTTTTCTTCTTTGCAGGACGGTTTATACTTTTTACCGTTTTTCTCCACAAGAAGCGTTTTGAACTGCGGAGGCGTTCCCGCCTTTAACGTTGCGACTACATTCCAATACTCCTGAGGATTAAACGCTTTGATTTCCTTTTCTCTATCAACGATAAGGCGCAAAGTAACCGACTGAACACGTCCGGCCGAAAGCCCCTCTTTAATTCTCTTACAAAGGAAGGGACTTAATTTGTAACCCACCAGTCTATCGAGAACACGTCTCGCCTGTTGCGAGTCGACCAGATTCTGATTGATTTCACGCGGGTTTGCAAGCGCATTCAGTATGGCTTTTTCGCTAACTTCGTTGAATACGATTCTTTGAGCCTTACCCTGCAATTTGAGCACTTCCATCAAATGCCATGAAATAGCTTCACCCTCTCGATCCGGGTCGGTTGCGAGAAAAACTTTATCGGCTTTGCCGACTTTTTCGCTTAAACGCTTGATTATCTGCTTTTTATCGGCAGATATGACATAATTAGGTTCAAAATTATTATTTATGCTTACACCCAATCTTTTTTCGGGTAAATCTCTTACATGCCCCTCGCTGGCGTCAACCTTATACTTTCCTTTTAAATATTTCTCGATTGTTTTCGCCTTGGACGGCGATTCAACTATAATTAACTGCATAATTCTCCGTTTTATATATTTAACGACTTCTGTCGTACCTTTCTTTTTTTATTTATTTAATTTGACTAATGCAACGTAAGAGTTGCCCGCTTCTTTTGCCACAACGCCCTTAATTTCCAACATAGACAAAATCGGAATTACCTCAAAGGTCTTTTTTCCCGTCTTTATACACAAATCGTCTACGGTAATCTTTCCGTCTATCGCAAAAAGTAATTCTTTTTCTCTCTCGGTAAGCTCCGGAAGTTTTGCACCGTCAAGAGTAAAGCCCTCGCCGAGTGCGATATCTTCTGCGTTTTCTACAAGCGAAGCTTTGCCTATTTTAATGAGCAAATTGCAAATTTCACCGCTTGACTCGCCAAGCGAATACGGGAAAGAATATAATCTTTTACTGTACGCTTCGGCATATTTTGCCGTATGGCGAGTACCGCTTTCCATGCTTCCGCTTGCAACAAGCAAACCGTCGCCAAGTGCGGCAATAATTCTGTTCCTTATAGGATAACGCCAAGCGACAGGCGGTGTTTCGGGCGGATACTCACTTATTACGAGACCGTTTTTCATAACCTCTTCGATAAGCGAGCGATTGCTTTCGGGATAAATATGATCGGTGCCGTGCGCCAAAACACTGATTATATTACCTGTTTTTACCGCACCGATTATCGCGCTGCGATCGCCGCCGAGCGCACTGCCGGTTACGATAACAACCGAATTTTCTGCAAGCGAACGCGAAATCGACTCTGTAGTTTTAAGCGCGAAAGACAACGTTTTACGCGAACCGACAATAGAAAATTTACGTTTAGCTTTAAGCAAATCTATGTTTCCGATTGCATATAAAACCAACGGATACAGCGGATAGTTCAAGATATATTTCGGATATTCGTCGTCAAGATAAGTAATCGTGCGGACGCCTTTTTTATCTGTCTTGCCGATTACATATTCCGCTTGAGCAAACGTAAACGAACGTTTTATCGTATTCGCCGCCGATTCGCCAAGGTTTTCACCGATATATTTTTCCGCAAACGATATGTCGTCAAAC
>CAKQKA010000156.1 GCA_934247855.1 uncultured Clostridia bacterium
CCCTTATCGAGTTCTATCCAACTGATTGTGTTTTGCGGTAAACCTATCGCTTTCGATAACTCTGTTTGGGTGATGCCGTAATACAGGCGTATGTTTTTTATTTCTTTTCCGTACATTGATTTTTCTCTCAGCTTTATTTTCAGCAAGATTTTATCAAAATATTGCTAAAAATACTTGACTTAGCAAGATGTTGATATTATACTTAAAGCGATAAAAATAGTTCAAAAGAGTTATTTTAAAAAGGAGAAATGTGCAAATGAACGAAAAAGTGAACGAAAAATTGCTGATTAAAGGCGAGTTTTCAAAATTCGGCTCTTCCATGCTGTCAATACTTTGTTTTAGTATTGCAGCAATCGCTTTTATTACCTGTTTTACAGTTGCTACAGAATATGGCGGAAGTCCCGCATGGGCATTTGAGGGCATAAAATACGGATACTATTGGTTTTTTATAGGTATTGTCGTATTCGTAACATTAGGTTTTGTATTTTTAGCAAAAGGTCGGGAGTTGACCGTTACAAATTACAGGGTAACAGGTGTAACCGCATCGGGTAAAAGAGTGGATTTACCGATAAGCAAAATTTCGGCTGTAGGTACTTCAGTACTTTTTAAAGGAGTTACCATTTCGACTGCGTCTGGTGTAATAACATTTCATAGAGTACTCAATCGCGATGCCGTATTAGCGGTCATTTCCGATTTGTTATTGAAACAGCAAAGCGAAACTACTGCGGAAAAGCCGAAAGCGGCTGAAAGTGTTGCTGACGAAATCAAAAAAATGAAAGAACTTTTAGATCAGGGAATTATTTCCGAAAGCGAGTTTGAAAATAAGAAAAAACAGCTTCTCGGGTTATAAAATAAACACCAAAAAAGCATAACAAAAACCCGTCTATATGCCGATAATCGACCTATAGACGGGCTTTTTCTTTGCGTTTTCTTAAAAACGAAATTATTTTTCAGGTTGTTTACTCTTCTTTTGCGGCTTTGCAGGCGTAAAACCTGTAGACTTTGCCGCGCTTTTTATCGTACCGATTTCGGTGTCGTCGGTCTTTCTGTTCTGCATACGTTTAAGCGGATGCTCTTTAGTTTCAAACCGATAGTCGGTGCCATTTTTAATGATATAATCGCGGATGACGGCATGTGCGGGGTTTTGGTCGGCGGGTTTTGTGAAGCCCGCGTTAAACGCAAAAAATCTGTCGTCATCCTCAAGGTCGGAAATATCTTTGTAATCGGTCAGTTTGCCTGTGTACTGAGCCGTATCGCGTACGATATCGCGAACGTAGTCGATATTTTCATGGAGCGACAACGCCTCGGGGAATTCCGCGTCGGGAATAACGGCGGTATAGTCCTTTTTGTCGTATTTTTTAAGCAAGCGTTCGGCGGCGTGCAGGTGCGAGAGTTCAATCTCGAAATATCTTTCCCAAATCTTTTTGATAGCGGGATCGGTTTCGGTAACAAAATTCGACCAGTAAAGGTAACACTCGGTGTATTCATGCATAAGCGTACATTCGATCAGGTCGCATGAGGTATCTATCAGCGAGCCGTACTGCGTAACGTGTTCTTCCTCCACAAGGCAAATCTCCTCGTAAAGCCTGCGCCCCGCGTCGTTTTTATAGTTAGCCGCAACGTTCATATAAAAATTCATCGTTTGCTGTTCGGCGGCGGTAATGATCATAGTGTTCAGCACGGTTTTAAGGTCGGCTGTTTTCGCGCTGATATTGCGCTTAACGTTATCGATGGGGTGTCGGTGGTGCGCAATCGTCGGGCGCGCGGGCATAATCTCGGTATATTTGCCTACAAGCCTTTCGGCGTGAATACCGTAATCGTTATCGAGCAAATCGGCGTAGCGGTACAAGTGATCGAAATCTTCAAGCAGCGCAAAATCTAACGCCTTTTTAACGTAAAAATTGTTTTCTTCCCGCGCCATGCCCGCGGTAAGGTCAACCGCCAGCTGTTCGTAGGTTATGGTGGTTTCAAGTATGCTTTCGTCAACGGGCTTTAACTGCGCAAGTTTTTGCTGTTGCTGTTTTTCAACAAATCGCACGGTCGCAAGATCGCGGCGCAAATCGGGGTCGGAAATATGCCTTTGCATCTGATGCGAATGCCAGTTCGCCTCGTACTCCGCGCCGCACGCCAGCACGATACGCGCCTTGGT
>CAKQKA010000157.1 GCA_934247855.1 uncultured Clostridia bacterium
GTGCAGTCGTTTCCGAGCGTGAGCATGACGTTAAGTCCGTACTTGTCTGCAAGCGTAAAAAATTATTCGAGGTTGTTCAAGAAAGAATAGTGCTGATAATACCAAAACTCGAACTGTATTATGGCGCGCACGGCGTTAAACCCGGTTTCGCGCGCAAGATTGAATTCGTATTCGATTTGCTCGAATACCTCTTTATGCTCGTACTCCTGCCACATGGCAATACGGTTCACGCAGTTGGACGGATAACCGTTGTATCCGCGTATCCACGGCTGTTTGTCGTACCATTCCCATGCCTGTTCTTTCGTCCATTGACCTTTAACAAGTTTTTCGTCCATTTTTCTCTCCCTTTTAGTCCTTTATACCGTTGATTAGTCTTATTTTTGCCATATCGGCTTTCGGTTTGCGATCTTCGGTAAACAAACCGTTCTTTTCCTGCATAACGTCGGTAAACTGCGTAAGGCAGTACCCCTGACATTTGGTTTCTTCCACGGCACGTGTAAGTTCACAAAGACGAGAAACAAACTCTTCTTCGGTCTTTGCAGCATTGCCGTACCCCCAACCTTCCGAATTATCGGGAATGTAAGAAACGCCTGCATATTCGCTTAATATAACGGGCTGCCCCGAATATTCGTATCCGTTTGCAAATGCAGCGCGCGTATGCAAGTCTTTTACGATATCGCCCTTTAAAAAGCCTTCCATATCGCCGTAAGCAAGGCGGATTTCATCGCCCGACTGCGCATAGTTGTGCAACGTTACGACGTCGCTTTCGGTATGCTCCCAACCGTCGTTCGATATGACCGGACGGGTGGGATCGAGCGATTTGGTAAGTCTGTATAACCCTGCGGTTAAGTTCTGCATGGCAACGTTTTCGCTTGTTTGCAAAACACCCCAGCTTTCGTTTACGGGCACGTACGCCATAAGCGACAAATACCCTTTGTGCTGCAGCACGATCTCCGTCCACTCCGCGGTGAGCGCGGAAACCGATTTAGAAGAAAAATCGTAAACGGCAGGCATTTCCAACCAGAAGAACAAACCGACCATATCACAGAAATAATAGAAACGTTCGTCCTCGATTTTTTGGTGCATTCTTACGCCGTTGAACCCCGATTGCTTGATAAGCAAAACGTCGTTCAATAATTCTTCGTCGCTCTCGCAAGTCATTCCGCCGCGCGGATAATAGCCCTGATCGAGTACCATTCTGAAATAGTAACAAGGCAGATAGTTAACCTCTATCGTATTGCCGCGAGTGCGGTAATCGACGAGCGCGGTATAAGAACCGACTTCGTCCACCACTACTCCGCCTGCTTTTAAAATATATCTGATATCGAAAAACTGATTGGACCTGTTAAGCGACCATGGCTTCATAACGAGCACTTTGTTGAAAAGCGTCAGATCCATAACCGCCCTGCCGTAATCGGCAAATGCCGAAACTTCTACACATGCGACTTTTTCGCCCTGATAATTTGCCTCTATGGCAAGCGTGGTATCGGGCGCAAGTTTGTTCAGTTCAAATTCAAAATTCACCCTGCAATTCTCGTATTCGCAAAGCGCGGTAACGTTTTTTAAGTATACGTCGCCGACCTCCTCCGCCCAGACGGTTTTCCATATGCCCGAGGTCGGAGTGTAAAAACAAGAAATGTTTTTCTCAACATAACGCTGTTTTCCGCGCGGAAAAGCGGGAGAAAATTCATCTTCGCATTTTACGACAAGAAGGTTATCGCCCTTTTTAAGATAATCGGTAACGTCGAAAGAAAATCTCGCATAACCGCCGCTGTGCGTTCCGACCATATTGCCGTTTACCCATACTTTTGCAACGTGATCTACGCCGTCAAAGTTAAGAATAAATCTTTTTTTACTAATCGGTGCATACCGGAATGTGCGGGAATACCACATAAACGCGTGGTCGGATTTATCGGCTATACCGCTTGCTTCGGACTGATAACAAAACGGAACGTTTATTTTTTCACCCGAAAAACCGCGGTAGAGTTTGCGTTTTTCACCGCTGTTTTCGTCGTCGAAAACGAAATCCCATTCGCCGTTTAAATTTATGAAACTATCCCGCACGAA
>CAKQKA010000158.1 GCA_934247855.1 uncultured Clostridia bacterium
CGCTATGCCGGACAAGAGTAATACGAACCCCGCCAAAACGCCGATATTTACGCACATTTTGTCAAAGTCGAAAGCCGACGTATTAGACGTACTTGGAAATCGTTTAACGCAGCGCAAATCGCCTTTGATATCGTAAGAAAACTGACCTTTCCCGCCGGGGTATAAGTTACTCATATCGTAAGTGACGACAAAATACTTCCAATAATTATTTTCGTCGAGTTCGATAACGGTTTGCGTGGGTTGCTGATTATTTTCACCGCCGTCTTTGTCCGCCGAGTGACAGCCGGTAAACAAAAGCGTCGTTAATGCGATTAGGCATGCAAAAAATGCCGCAATATTCCTTTTTATAAATACCTCGTACATAAAATCATATTCGCCTTTGACGTTCGGCATTGTATCATACCTCACCGTTTTTTTTAACCCTTCGCGCCTAAGCAAACAAAAAAGGTCTGCAAGAAAAGACTTACAGACCGCTATTTTGGTGCATCCGCCGGGGTTCGAACCCGGAACCGTTCGCGTCGGAGGCGAAAATTCTATCCAATTGAACTACGGGTGCACATCGATTCGACTTTATCATTTTATCATATTTTTTTGCCGTTGTAAATAAATAACCCGCCGTAAATAAATAATTTGCAAAAACGCGGTGTTTTTCTCTTGCGTTTCGGTTTATATTTTTTTGCGATATGATAAAATTGGTAAAAAAATGAATTGTTGTCAGCGTTGCATGCTGTGGATAAAAAGACTTCAACAAATTAAGGAGCGGTATTATGAATCGCATAGCAAAAGAACTTTACGAAGAAATCGAGGATCTTTATCCTCCGTATTACGAGGATAAAATGAATAAACTCTGCAATAATCCGGCTGATATCGCAAAAAATACGACTTACGATCTGACCGATGTGTTTGCGGTTGTAGGGGAGTTCTGCGAAGAAACAGGCGAAACTTCGGACAAAGACCAATGTGCATCTTTTTTGTTTTCTTCGGTGATAGAACTTTTACCCGTTAACGAAGCGAATGCCCGCAGGCTTTACGAGTGCTTTATGGTTTTTGACGATCCGGACGTAATCTTTCGCCTTGTGGACGACTTCGACGAGTTTTTGACCGAAGCGCAGCGCAAAAATATTTACGAAAGGGCAAAAAAGATTTACGACGAAGAGATTGTAAAAAATATTTTCGGTATAGATGACTAAGGTATTTTATTTATGAGCAAGTACGAAAAACTTTGGCAATATGTGCAAAGCGTAGGCGCGCCGTATTTAAAACTTACTTTCGAGCAAATAAAAGAATTTTCCGGCGCGGAAATCGACCATTCGTTTTTAGTTTATAAAAAAGAGTTGTATGATTTCGGCTATAAAGTCGGTAAAATTTCTTTAAAAGAAAAGACTGTTGTCTTTGAAAAGATTGTTTAGTTATCGAACTGCATTTTTATTTAAAAGTCGGTCTATAAGCCCATTATCAAGCCTTATATACGGCGCCTGACTTTGTTTCTGCATTGGTTAAAAGACTACAATGACCGAAACAGGTCTATTGTATCCTTTCGACCAATGCGAGCCTCGTCATGCTTGTATCTAAGCCTTAAAAAAACTATAGACATAGGAAAAACTTTTAATAAAAGTCGCGCTATAGGTTGATTATTTGAGGTTTCGCATAATGTTTGCTTATGGTGCGCCTGCGGCCGGATCCTTCGTAAACAGGTCAAGTAAGTTCGTCTCAGGATGACGGTGAGAATATAGCGATAAATAAGAATTAACATTTAAATTATTACACCAACCGCCATTTAGATAATTACGCTAACCGCAGCTACCTCAACGCCTAGCTTTGGTGCCCATTAGACAAGGGGACGGGGATGCGGAATGCCTGGGGTTGTAGGGGCGCGCTTTTTGTAAGCCGCTGCCGTTTTTGCAGCATATCTACGGCGCATTGCGGCGTTAACTGCCGTCATGACAAGACCATAATGACCGCCAAGGTCAATTATGTCCTTGTCATTCGGCGAGCCTTGCAATGCTTGTACT
>CAKQKA010000159.1 GCA_934247855.1 uncultured Clostridia bacterium
ACGTTTGTGCTACGCCAGTGAATAAGGGCTATGCCCGAAAAATAAAAGCCACCCGCTATGCGGGTGGATGCTTACTAATTTGTTAAAATTACACCGTCAGACCACGTGCCGTTTTATTTCCGAACGGCACGCCCCTCAATGACCGTGGCTTTCGGGCGATATTATGGCAAAAATTAAGCCTGTTTTTCCAGATTGCGTTTATAGTGAAATAAATATTGCTGAAAATAGCCCGAGTCCGAACCGAAAGTATTTACAAAATAGGCTGAGATTTTTTCGCGGTTTTTCTCCTTGCCGCAAAAATCTTCGGTGTAGAGTTTCTCTATCCATACGTCCACGGGGAAACTGTCGGTTTTGTAAAACCCGAAAAGGCGGACGCAATCGGCGACTTTATCGCCTATGCCGCGGATTTTTAAAAGTTGTTTTTTCAGCTCGGTGCCGTCATACGAAGCAAGACGCAAGATAAAATCTTCGTCCACAACGTCGGCAAGGTCTTTGAAAAACTCCGCGCGATATCCTAGCCCTATCGACTTATAAAACGCAAGGTCGGCATTTTTTAATGCCGAAAGCGACGGAAAGGCATAATAATCCACGCCGACGGCTTGCCTTTTTTCGCCGAGAGCCGTGCACAATTTTTCGATTATACCCTTTATGCGCGGAATATTGTTGTTTTGCGAAATCAAAAACGAAAAAAGCATTTCCATGCTGTTTTGCCTTAATATGCGCACGCCCGCACCCATCTTTGCGGCTTTTTCAAGCACGGCAAAACCGCTGTTTTGCGCACGCGCATTGATTAAAGAATAGTCGGTTGCAAGGTCGAAATAATTATAAAAATAATCTTTATCGTTTGCCTCGCAAGTGATGGTCGTAATATCGCCATAGGTTGAAATGCGGCACGCCTTATCACCAGAGTAAACTATGTACCCGCCGTCAAATTTGTTAAACCTGAAAACCTGACCGCATTCGAGCGTGTCTTTATCGCAAAAATATGCTGAATCGAATTGAATATCCATTTTTCTTCCTCGACATATGCCGCCGCGAGAGTTTGTTTGTATGAAAAAACCGAAAGCCGTAAGACCTTCGGTTATAATCAATTATTCAGCGTAAACGCTGACTTGCTTTTTGTCTCTGCCCAGTCTTTCGAATTTGACCACGCCGTCAACAAGAGCATACAACGTATCGTCGCTGCCGATACCCACATTCACACCGGGGTGAATTTTGGTTCCTCTCTGACGAACGAGAATGTTACCTGCGAGAACGGTTTGACCGTCCGCACGCTTAGCGCCTAATCTCTTGGATTGGCTATCACGACCGTTTCTACTGCTACCGACACCCTTTTTATGAGCGAATAAACTAATGAAAAACATATTAACTCTTATTCCTCCTTATAAAGCGGCGATCTCATCGATTCTGACTGCCGTGAACGGCTGTCTGTGACCGTGTTTTCTTCTTTCGTTCTTTTTAGCTTTGTACTTGTAAACGATAACCTTTTTCGCCTTATCCTGTGCGGTTACCTCACCTACTGCTTTGAATCCCGCTGCATCGCTACCTATTTTGATGCCCGATTCGTCCGATACGAGAAGCACTTTGAATTCTACCTTTTCGCCGACCTGCTTATCGAGTTTTTCAAACTTGATAACATCGCCTACTTTTGCAGTGTATTGCTTGCTTCCGTTTTCGATAATTGCATACATCCTACAAAAATCCTCCTGTCTAAGCTCGCCGAAAACAAGGCGGTGCGCAAAGCACGCTTGCATGCCCATTCCGAGCGGTCTTAAACATAATACCAAAATATAAATGACCTGTCAACCGATTTTTTACCGTGGAGCAATATTTTATTTACTTTTTTTATCGAAAAAAACGCCGTTTTCGGTTTTGCTTTTTCGGCGGATATGTTAAAATCTTTTTACCAAAAAAATGTCGGTCGGCGCGGC
>CAKQKA010000160.1 GCA_934247855.1 uncultured Clostridia bacterium
CAAGCAGTGCGAGGCTCGCCATTTTTCCGCAACCCCTTTTTAGGGCGCAGGCGCGCTTACGGCAAGGCTCGTTGGTGCTTGCAGGACTGAATAGACCTTGTCGGTCATTCAGGTCTGCAAGCGACAACAGAAACACCGCCGCAAGCGATGCATGCGCCCTAAAAAGTGCTGGGTTTGTTATACGACTTAGTATACAATACTCCGAAAAGATCCAGATTCGAGGTCAGCTGAACGTTATTTTCCTTGGAGGGATCGAAGAAACGGAATTCTATGCCGTTGTCTTTTTCTTTATTGGCTTCGTCGATTAAATATGCGTATTCTTCGGGCATATTGACAAGCACGAACGACGGAACAGGCAGATATTCGGACTGTTCGTTCTGCATTTTAACAAGCAGACAACGCTTTATAAACGCACGAAAATTTTCGTATACATAGCCCGCAGGCGTAAGCGGCTGCGGGCGTTTAAGAAGCGCAGGGAGCTTCTTAAACTTGCGCGCGGAGAAAACCTCCGTTTTGTTTTTTTCAAGTTGCGCGGCGTTTATAGATTCGCTTATCGTCGCGCCGTCGTCAAGCGGAAGCGCCTCGCTTTCCGATTTTTCTGTTTTGTCGCCGACGGAACAGTCGGCTTCCTGCGGGATCGGCTCGGCGTCATCCCGATCGTCGGTAATATCGCAAAACTCCGAGGCGGAATCCGAAAGCAAATCCGACTCTGCCATTTCGTCCCGCACGATAGAAATCTTGCCTTTTTTGGCAAGTCTGGTCGCATTGACGATAGCAAGATAAGGGATATCGTTTCTTATGACGTTGGCTTCTATATTGACGGTTTTATCGGAAAGGTAATCCAAGCCGAAAGGAATCTCCGACCACCCGATCGTGTTACCGTTACCGCAGACGGAAATGCGCGCCGACTTGCTTTTTATATCGAGGAAGAGAAAACTTTGTTTTCTTGTTCTGGGGCGAAGCGCAAAAACAGCGTTCAACGCAGCCGACGCCGCGTAAGTGCACTCTTTAACGTAAAGCTTTAACGCGGAAAACGCTTTATAAATAGCGTTTATTTTGTCCTTATTGACCATAATCAACTCGAACGTGCTATTTGATTTATTGGACGTAAGCAGTATTCTGTTGAATTTGTAATCGGGAGCAAAACGATACAACTCGCCGATCTGCATATCGAGCGCATCGATAGTTTTTTGCATAGACAACGTGGGCACGGTGATAATATCGGTTGCCACAAGCCGATCGGGCAAAACGAGATGAATAGCAAAAGTCTTATCGAAATGCTGACTTTCGATGTAATCGGGCAGATATGCGGCAATTATCTCCGCCCACTTTCCGTCGTTTACGAGCGACGGCTCTACAGCGATATAGTTCACCCGACAAGAAGAAATATCATTGCCGACAACACGCATTACAGTAAGGCAGCAATACGCGGTATCTATACCGATAATAAGATTAAGTTGTTTCCCGCCGAAAATAGCCATTGTATCCTTTTTTACCGAAAAAGAGTAAACTTTTGCGGTAATTATCAGGGTTTTACCCTTTAGCCACAGGTGACCGAGCCAAAACGCAATCACCTGTTGCTACTCGTTTTTGCATAGTATACACCATGTTCGCTGTTTTTGCAACTTTTGAACGACCGCAACGCTAATGTCACTTAGTTTACATGAAAAAACCGCGCGCATGCATGCGGGGAGATGCGGAAAGTAAGAAAGGTGCACGCACCTATCTGTTTACCGTTTTATATCGGTTTTATCTTTAACAGTTGCTATTTTACTTTAAAAATTAGTTCTATCGTTTATATTCTCTTTCAAACTTTTGTCGCGCAAAAGTTTGGTTTGCGGCAGAGATACAAGCATTGCAAGGCTCGCCGAACGACAAGGACATAATTGACCTTTGCGGTCATTATGGTCT
>CAKQKA010000161.1 GCA_934247855.1 uncultured Clostridia bacterium
ACGTTTGTGCTACGCCAGTGAATAAGGGCTATGCCCGAAAAATAAAAGCCACCCGCTATGCGGGTGGATGCTTACTGGTTCGGAATTTTCCAATCGTTCAATTAAAAAATTGATCGTTATAAATAACTTTTTCATTATTCGGGTACAACTCTTTCAGTTTATGGTGAATATTTGCGGCAAGTTCTTTTTTACCTATTGCATAATACAACGAAACAAGTTCAAGCAATGGGTACAGATAATAGTAGGGTTTATAAATAAAACCGGGAACCGTCGTCTCATCCACACACAACGCAAACTTATAATACATTTCGGCACGGCTGCAATCGGATTTATTACGATAATACATGCCTGTTAAAGTCAACGCTTCCGCATCGCCCCCGACCTCGGTCAGCAAACGATTAAGATATTCGATTTGAGCTTCGCCCCTTGCATGACTACACCGATAAAGAGTCAGGAGCGCATCGCGCACGTCGGCGACATTCTTTCTTTTAAACAAAAGAAACTCTTTCAGTATTTTTTCACACTGTACAAAATCGGACAAATAGAAATATTCTTTTGCGAAGTAATAGGTCGTTCTTGCATCAAAAACCTCGCCTGCCTTTTTATGTTTTAAGAAAATGTCTAAATTTCTGCGTTGGTTGACATGGCTATCGTAATTTTTCCTATGTCTTATTTTTATGTCGAAATACCCTATTTTACCAAACGGCACGACGCACTCATGGATGAAACCTTTAAATATCGACTTATCACATTTTTTAAAAAGACGTTCCCTATAAAATTCATACACTGCACCGTCGTCGTTTTCGGCGGCAATGTATTTGAACATATATGTATCGTAATCAGTATCGCCATTTTTAAGTTTTAAAATTTTCAACAAGTCGTCTTTTTCAATTATATCGTCGGCATCGAGCCAAAACAAATAATTACAACTTGCTTTTGAAAACGCAAAATTCCTTGCAGCCGAAAAGTCATCGCACCACACAAAATCATATATTTTTTCGGTATATCTCACGCATATATTCTTCGTGTTGTCGATACTTCCGGTATCGACGATTATTATTTCATCAAATATATCTTTAACACAATCGAGACACCTGCCGATAACCGCTTCTTCGTTTTTTACTATCATACATAAAGAAATATTCATTTTAACCACAATCCCACTACACCCATGTTATGTTACGCAAATAAAGCACAGAAAGATACATTTATGAACATATTCGCATAACATATATTGATACGGAATAACCGTAAATTCTATTTTCGGAGATAAAATATGTTTGACGATTTTTATAGACTTATATTCGGCTGCAACTGCGAGAATAACCAAAACAACGGTTGCAATACGACCGGCAGAAGATGCGGTTCGGTCGTACGCGGACCTACGGGTCCGAGAGGACCTGTCGGTCCGACAGGTCCTACAGGTCCGTCAAGCGGTATAACAGGCGCAACGGGTGCTACAGGCGCAACGGGACCGCAAGGCGCGCAAGGACCGCACCCATGACGTCTGTGGTGACCTGGTCGGCAACGCCCTCCATACGCTCGCGAACCATAGCGGCGATGCGCTGTTCGCAGCCTGTGGGCGAAGGGGTCTCGAGCAGACGCTTGAGATATTTGCGATCTTGCTTGTTCATGTGCTTCCTTTATTGAAGGAGGTTGTTACGCGCGGACCTTCACGACGATCTTGCGCACATGGCAAGGCTCGGAGCCGAGCGTGCAGCCGGGCTTGTGCGCATCTTCGGGCGCGAGGACGGCCAGGTCGCCGGCGCGCAGCACAACGTTCGTGCACTGCTCGGGCGTCTCGTACAGGCCGAAGTCGTTTTCCTCGTCGAACGGCTGGCACTCGGGCAGGCCATTCAGCTGAGCGTACTGCAAAAG
>CAKQKA010000162.1 GCA_934247855.1 uncultured Clostridia bacterium
CCCATAGAGAATGTTTTTCTTGGAAGGGAGCCGTCGCTCTTTACCGCATCAAAGAGGTCGTCTTTTTCCATACCGTCAAAAATTATTCCCACGGCATTTTCTCTTTTTGCAATCGTTCTTAATGAATCCGTACCGTGAATGTAGTCTATCTTTATTTCGGGGTTTTCTTTTATGTATCGGTCAAGGAACGGTTGCAGGGTCGCGACGCTCAATTTTGCTTTCGGAGCTACCGCAACGGTAGTTTCGCCGTCCGCGGTTACAAAGGTGAATTTTTGCGCGTTTTCGCCGTCCGACTGCCCGCCGCAGTATGCTGTGAAGGAGTTTATAATTCTTTCGGGGTCGGCGCCGAACAGAACGCGGTATATCGGTTCAAATTTAAGCGAATCGTCGTGCAGGTTGACAAGCTCGACCAGCGCATAGCGGGCGAGGGGATTGCCCGATTCCCTGTAACATTCCTTTGCGGTGGCTAATGAGTGGTTGCCGTCGCCCACGACAAACAGCGGTCCGTCAGCCGAAGCCTTGGCAAGGCGCGCAACGCTTGCCCTTACCTCCTGTGCCGCTTCTTCGTCTAAAAGATAGCCTGAAATACTGCCGCCGTTCTGCATCAGCTCAAAATCATACAGCTTTTTAAAGAACTGCTTTTTCTTTTGCAATGGCTCAACGACTGTCTTTTCCTTATCGTCCGCAAGCAGCATAATATGCGGCAGTTCAATGCTCGCATTGCGGCGGATATTAACGCGCGGCGGTATCCGCTCTATAACGGTTTCTTCGGTTGCCCTTATAGGCGCGTTTGATTTAGCCGTGTAATCGTAATCTTCAAGGTCGATAACGCCGACTATTCCGCGGCGGACGGCACCGTCTTTAAGTGTGCGTTCTATGTAGATATATGAATTTTTATATTCCTCAAACACGCCCGAAGACAGATATTCAAGCATAGTTTTATTGATTTTTGATATTCTTTGCGAATTATCGCTTTTTAAATATATTTCGGGCAAAATCAGATTAAATGCCGATTTTGAATTGCCGACGGTTTCGGCGGTCTTTTGCCAATACTCAGGCTCCGATGTGTACTGGTCGCAGGCAATAACAGCCCACTTTTCAAAGTCGGCTTTCGGCAACAGTATATCGGCAGGTTTAAAAAAATCTTTATTTTCCATCGTTACCCCTCTTTAAACAATTAATTACGGCTGTTCCGTTTGTCGGGACAGCCGTTTTAGTTTTTAGGTTTTATTTATAATATGAAAATTCTACGGCAACTATCGAATCGTCCGCAATGCTTACGTAAACGGTTATGCCGTTGCGGCGGTCGTCCTTAGAGACAAAGTAATCGAGATAATAAATATCTTCCGAATCGGCGTAGAAATGCGACGGCGAACCGAGCGTGTCGATAACATCGGTTATAGCCATATTGTTTGTGACGCCGTTAATATTAAAGTCGTGATTTACTTCATCGCCATCGTAAAGGAACTGATTTTCAATCCTGAATTTTACGATGTTGCAGCGGCTCAGCTTAACCGAGGAATTTGACGAGTTGTAGAAGTATGCGGTTATGATAACGCCCTTATCGTTTGTAAAGTGGGTTTCCACCGTTTCACAGGCGAGTATCATAGAATCGGCGTCGTACTTGCCCTCGTCCATAAGGTTCCAACCGTTTCGGGTCATATTCTTATACGTTGTCGGCACGGTGAAAGGACTTGACGAAAAAGAAACGTCAAACTTGAATTTTTTGCCTAAGTATATGTCGGAATAGTTCTCCTCGTCATACATACTTATGTCGATAAATTTAGAAATAACGGTATCGGAGGATTTGATCTCGGGATATTTAAAATCCTTATCCTTGTGC
>CAKQKA010000163.1 GCA_934247855.1 uncultured Clostridia bacterium
ATGCTGTCTATTTACGAGGCGTGGCTTAAGGATAAACCTGTAAAAAACAAGGACGTAAAAATTCTTGTTCCGATAAATCTGCGTTCTCGTTTCGCTTCTAAAACTATGCGTAATTTTACCCTTTACGTAAGGTGTAAGCATGATTTCCATACGGATATTTCGCTTGAAGAATGTATCGCGCTTTGCAAAGAACAAATCGCAAAAGGGCTTGACACGGAAGAAATAGAAAAACTGATTCACTACAATGTAAAAATCGAAAAGAACGTGCTTATTAAAATCGTACCGTTGTTTTTGAAAGATATTGTTATGAAATTGAGTTACATGCGCGTAGGTGAAAATTTACAGTCGGGCGATATAAGCAATATCGGACTGGTAAAAACACCCGAGTGCTTTAACGAAAGGCTGAAAGATTTGACTTTTGTTATAGGACCGACCAAATCTGCGAAACAAAATCTCGGCGTTATAGGCTACAACGGCAACATTTATATTACTTCGGCAAGAGGTTATGTAGAAAACGATATCGAACGTATACTTATAAGAAAACTTGCCGACAGCGGTATTGACATTACGGTTACTAGTAATTTTTGGGAGGCTGATTTATGAAATATTGCAAGAATTGCAAGATAAAAGTCGATTCCGATAAAGATTACTGCCCGCTTTGTTTCAGAGAACTTTCGGGCGAAGGTTCGAGCGATACACAGTTGTTTGCCGAAAGAAAAGCAAACGAGCACAGTAACGAACGCAATGATATACTGACTAAAATTTTTGTTTTTATGACGATTTGCGTCGTATCGATTTGCCTTATAACAAATCTGTTGATCGATCCGTCGGTGCTTTGGTCGCTTTCGGTCGTTAGCGGCGCATTATATGTTTGGATATTGGTTTCGCACACCATTATTTCGCGTAGGGGCATATTCGAAAAAGTATTGTTTCAGGTACTTTCGATAATGTTTATTTTATGGACGTCAAGCGAAATTTCGCCTACTCACGATTGGTTGCAGCAATATGTTTATCCGTCGGTGTCGTTATCGGTGCTTACCGTTATGCTCATGATAATCCTTATCAAAAAAGACAAATCGTGGCTGCTTTCGTTTTTTACTATCAGCATTTTATTGGGAACGGCGTCCGTGGTTATTTTATTTAACTATGATTCGTTTAAAATTCTCAATCTGATAAATATAGTTTATGCTGCGTTGCTTGTTATAGCATACGTCATTTTCGGCGGGAAAGTTATAAAACAGCAGTTTACTAAGATATTTCATCTATAATGTATACTTTACTTTTAAAGAAGAACGAAGAAAAAAGAATACTGCGCGGCGAGCCTTGGGTTTTTGCCAATGAAGTGCTCAGAGTCGAGGGCGAGGGCAAACAAGGCGACGTATGTCGTGTTTGCGCCGCCGACGGAAGATTTGTTGCACTCGGTTATATTAACCATTTGTCGAAAATAATCGTCCGTGTTTTGTCTTATAAGGAAGAACCGATCGACGAGGCTTTTTTTGAACGCCGTATTCGTGCGGCCTTGAATTATCGTCTTGCACTCGGATACGATTGCGCATATCGTGTGGTATTCGGTGAGTCCGATTTATTGCCTGCGCTTATCGTTGATAAATACGGTGATTATCTTTCCTGTCAATTCTTGTCGCTCGGAATGGAGAAGCGTAAACAGTTGATCGTTGATATTCTCGTAAAGATTTTTAACCCGAAAGGAATATATGAACGCAGCGACGTTGCGGTAAGAAAAAAAGAAGGGTTAGAAGAAAAAACAGGCTTATTATACGGTGAAGTTCCCGATGAAGTTATTATTGAAGAGAATGGTCTGAAAATGATCGTCGATATAAAAG
>CAKQKA010000164.1 GCA_934247855.1 uncultured Clostridia bacterium
TATCAGCACGATTCGTTCATGAACAACCTCGAAGAATATTTTACGCTTGCAGACAAGTACGGACTTAAAGTCATGCTCACGCTCGGAAACGACTGCACCGTGCCTAAGGAAAAGTTCAAACCCGTTGTTTTCGGCAAACAAAACGTGGACTGGGGATATCACAGCGGAATAAAAGCAGGACCTCATTCGGCGGGTTTGGTCGGTCCCGGATACTGTCTGCTCGACGATCCCGAAATCGAGCCCAAATATTACGAAATGGTGGACGAAATTGCCGCTAAATACTGCAAGGACGAACGTTTGCAGATATGGGACGTATGGAACGAACCGGGTAACGGCAGGCGTGATAATTTAAGCCTTAAAGCGATGAAAAAATTCTTTGAAATCATCCGTTCGCATGATCCTGTTCAGCCGCTTACCGCAGATTGCTGGAGTTATACCGAAGATTTCATGCCCAAGCGCGAAATGGAAAAAGTCGCGGTGGAATTGTCCGACGTTATCACGTTCCATTATTACGGATCGTATGAAAATATGATCATAATTATAGAAAACCTCAAAAAGATCGGCAGACCGCTTATCAATAACGAGTGGCTTAACCGTATTGCGGGCAACGACGTAAAAGAACTGTTCCCGCTGTTCTATCTCGAACGCATCGGTTCTTATCATTGGGGGTTGATTGCGGGTTACTCGCAGACTTACGAGCCGTGGGGACATTATTTCGTAGACTATTTAAAAGAGGGCTCGACTCTCGACCTTACGAAGTGGCAGCACGACATTTATCGTTTCAACGGCTTGCCGTATGACGTAAACGAAATCAAGACGATTAAGCGTTTTTGCGCGCTTGCGGCGGCAAAGGAAGGAAAGAAATGAGAAAAAACGGATTATTTTTTAAGACGATATCGGTTTCTTTATCGGCATTGCTTACGGCTGGCGTATGCGCATTTACCGCATGTGGCGTAACCGGTGACAGTTCGTCCGGCGGTAAAGTAGAAACACCCGAAATCAAAAAGATTGACGATCTGACCGATGAACGCTATGTCAACTTATACGGCAGGAATTTTTATAACGAAAATCTTGCGGGAATGACTTTTGTAAACAGTGCTTCGGGATTTGAAATCAAATTCCGCGGTACGTCGGTTTCCGCCAAATTATGCAAAATCGGCTCGCGCGATTCTATGTGGTCTGTTTTCGTTGACGGCGAAACGGACAGCAACGCACGCGTTCTGACTTTTACCGATACAAAGGGCGTATTCATTGAGAAAACGCTCGTAGAAGGTCTTTCCGAGGGCGAGCATATCATAAAAGTTCTTAAACGTACGCCGTCCAATTTCGACAGGCTTTTGGTCAAAGAAATCTCGTCCGACGGTATGTTGACCGCCGTTCCCGAAAAACCGTCCGTAAACATTGCGTTTTACGGCGATTCCATTACTTGCGGCGAGGGCGTTTTAAGAGATTATAAACCGTCGGACAGCGCGAAATATACGGCTTTGACGCAAAACGCATTGCAATCTTATGCCGCTTACGCAGCGGGTAAACTCAACGCATCGTACGAAATATTCGGTCGCGGCGGTATTACCTTAAAATTCCGTAACCCCGATATCGAGCCGTTTTCCGTGCTTAACAACTACAAGAGCTATGCCGTCGATTTGTCGGTGGCAAACGGCGATTGCCCCGAATATGATTTTTCGTCCACGGTTGACGCAGTCGTGGTTTATCTCGGTACGAACGACTATTTGCGCAGTTTGAAATACAGCACGGGCTATACGCCGGCGGGAATGAAAGCCGCATATATCGAATTTGTAGACAGCGTTATAGCCACGCATTACGGAAGCGATATTCCCAT
>CAKQKA010000165.1 GCA_934247855.1 uncultured Clostridia bacterium
TACTCAAACAGGGATTTATCATTTTAGGAAGAAAAAAGAATTAGATAATAATGCTTCTGAAAGAAAAGTAAAAATGTTTGTTATTGGAAGAAAGAATTGGTTATTTGCTAATACAATTAAAGGTGCAGAAGTATCTTGTAATTTATATTCATTATAAAGAACTGCAGTAGAAAACAATTTAAAACCTTTTGAATATTTAACTTATTTATTAGATACATTAGGACCTTTAAATGAAAAAGAGAGATTATCTCTTTCTGATAATCTTCTCCCTTGGTCAAATAATATTCCTGATTATATTAAATTGAAAGATTCTAATATTTAACACTTATTTTTTGACGCTTACGTTTAAGTTTTCGCATTTTTTAAACTTAGAATTGTAAACGCAGTATAAAAACTTTATCTGATTTAAAAACTCAAAAACTTAACAAAAAAAACAAATTTGCGGTAGAGTTTTATTTATCCGAGTATTTCGATTACCGCGTCGAGGTAGTCTGCGGGCACGTCGTTTGCGACGAGGCAGTTGTAAATTTTTTGGCTTAAAGTATCGCCGTTAAACGATTTAATGTAGTTTACGTAATTGCGCTGAATAGAACTTACGTTTCTGCTTCCGCCGATATTGCCGAAGTTGGACATTAAATAATCTCTGTACAAATCTTCTTCCGACACGCCCAAAAGTCCGTCCACAAGGAAAGATATAATGCCCGTACGGTCAGTGCCGATATTGCAGTGATAAATCACAGGGTAGTTGTTTTCGTTTGAAAGTATACCGAAAATAGATGCGATTTTTTGCTTGTTTCCCGTCAAAAGATTAGATGCGGTATAGTCCATGGGGCATTGTGCGTATTGTACGCCGTCGCCCAAGGGGCTTGTGTCCGTTAAACCGCCGACTTCGTTGTTTGAAACCATACGCAAGTCGATTTCGGTTTTTATTTTAAGCATATCGAGCATAGTTTTTTTGCCGTTTTCGGTTATTTCCGTTTTAATTTGAGAAGAACTGCTTTTATTTAATCTTCCGCAGCGGAATAAAAGACCTTGTTTAACCGTTTTGCCACTTTCGGTTTGCCAGCCGCCCATATCTCTCACGTTGGTTATGCCTTCAACGAAAATCATTCTCGGGCATGTTGCCGCGGTTTTAAATGCACTCACGGGAGAAAGGCTTGTTTTTCCGTTTTCAAGCGTAGCCTCGACCTTCCAATAATAATTGTAGCCGACCATCAGGTTATATACGCTTACGGTTGTTCCGGTGCAAGTGTAAGTCCAGACGTTTTCGCTGAAATTTGCCGTCGGGCTTACTTTTACCGTGTAATAACTTATCGGTGAAGAATTTTCGTCGGTTGCTTGCGCCGTCCACGAAAGATTCAACGCCTCGGGTATGCTTCTTTCCTTCTGACCGTTTGCGTACTTCGATATCGAAGTATAAGCGTCCGCAAGATAACTTTTTTGAAGTTCGGTGTGTTGGTCGACTTCGTCGTCGATCGTGCTTAAACTAAACGAATAAACGTGTTTAGTTTCTTCGCCGCAACCAACAAGCGAAAACAGCAAGCATAAAGCGAGCAAAATGCTCGAAAGTTGTGATTTTTTCATCTTTTTCCTCCTGAACGCACTTTTTTATTGCGTATGGTTTTAAACATATGCGTTTATTTATGCGCGTATTATATAATAGAAATGCACTTCTTTTACATATTTATCATTAATATCTAGCAATACTTTTTTATTATAATAGTTTTAATACAAAAAAATTTTTAATGGGGGTATATTGTATACTTTTTTTAAACAAAATTACCATCTCCTAT
>CAKQKA010000166.1 GCA_934247855.1 uncultured Clostridia bacterium
TCCATAAACCGTATACCCGTCAGCGGCGGCAAGACTTTCGTGCTTATAAATATGCACCTTACGGCGTATTCGTCGGACGGCAAGATTGCAAAAGATCAGTTAAAAATGCTGCTAGATATCTGCAAGACCGAAACCGAGGCGGGTAATTATGTTATTTGTGCAGGCGATTTCAATCAGGATTTGTACGGCAATGCGTCCGAGGTTTTCGGCGTTGACGGCAAAGATTACACCTGGGCAAAACCGTTCGATAAAACTATGCTCGACGGCACGGGGATGTCGCTCGTGATTCCCGGTGAAAATGCGGAAGAAAAAGTTCCCTCCTGCCGTAATGCCGACGCGCCTTATGAAAAGGGTAAACAGTTCGTTCTTACCGTAGACGGATTTTTGGTTTCGTCCAACGTTACGGTCGATTCGTCGAACGTTCTTGATGAGGGGTTCAAGTATTCCGACCATAATCCCGTTTGCATCAAATTCAGATTTAAAAATAAATAATTATGAGCAAGATTATAAATTAAGGATGTATTACAGCGGAGGTCTGTTTATGAATAAAATTATAACTATCGGTCGTGAATTCGGCAGCGGAGGGCGCGAACTGGGCGTGCGTCTTTCCGAAAAACTCGGGTATGCTTATTACGATAACGAGATTATAACCGAAATTGCCAAGCGTACGTCGCTTTCCGAAGAATACGTTCGTCAGGTTGCCGAGCGTAAACCGGTTGCGCCGTTGCCCATTCATGTGGGTATGAGTTTTGTGCACATGCCCGATCCTGCGTTCAAGCAGAGCATCGCTGTTTTTGCCGAACAACACAAGATTATCCTCGAAATGGCTGAAAAGTCCGACTGCGTAATCGTAGGTCGGTGCGCCGATTATATTCTTCGCGAAGAGAATCCGTTCAGAATTTTTGTGTATGCCGATCAGGTTTGCAAGTTAGAACGTTGTATGGCGAGGCTTGCGGATGGCGAAAAAATTACCGAAAAAGAAATGAAACGCAAGATGAACGATATCGACCGCGGTCGTGCCGATTATTATTCGTTTTTCAGCGAGGGTAAGTGGGGCGCTCGCGAAACGTACGACCTTATGGTGAACACGTCGCATAAAGATATGAACAAAGTCGTCGACGCGGTTTGCGATTATTACAACGCGCTTTTTGCCGGTCGGGAATAGAACAACATCACTATAGAAAAATCCTTCAAAGTCAAAATTTATTGTTTTTTACCTGCTCGTTCAGAGCGAAAAAAGAGGTCGGATGTAGACTTTTTATGTAAAACAATTCGACTGAAAATCAAATTTTGTCACGTCAAAGCATGCTTTTTTGCGTAAGAATCAAGAAAGCGTGCTTTTTTTTGTGTTTTTTAAGGCGGGCGCAAACGGCAAAAAACAGGCGGCGGTTAAAAAATATTTAAAACGGGAAAATACTTTTGTAAAATCGTTGACAAACCGTACAAGCGGTGTTACAATATACATACCCATAGGGGGTATATTAAGCGATATTGATCAGGAGGTATATAGAACAATGGCAGAGTGTACTTGTTGTAAAAAGAAAGCGGTTCCTCGCACCGAAAAAGAAAAAAGTGCCCTTATAAGTCGATAAAACCGCATTTCGGGGCAAATCAACGGCGTTTCTAAAATGATAGAAAACGACAGATATTGCGACGACGTTTTAATTCAGCTTGCCGCCGTATACAAG
>CAKQKA010000167.1 GCA_934247855.1 uncultured Clostridia bacterium
AGGACGCCTGCCCAGAATATATTTTTGCAGTCGATTTTGCCGTCTTCTGCCGTTTTGGAAAAGGTACAGGTCAGTTTTTCTAATATTGTGGGTTGAGCAAAGAAATCTTTGAAGTAATTTTTCGAGATTTCAAATCCGCAAATGCCGTAATACATCCCGTCTGCTCCGAACAGAGGAGTGAGGAATGCCATTGCTTCTTCGCTTGTTCCGTTAAGCGTAAAAATATCGGTCAGTACCGATTTTTTTTCTTTGACGATTGTTTCGTTGAAAAATTTTCTTGTTTGCGGCACGAAATCGATTTTGAATTCCAATCGCCATTTACGGTGCGGCATTATGCCGTTTTTTCTTCCGAGTTCCGCGCTGCCCCGAAACAGCAGCAGCGTTTCGTCCGTGCGGTCAAGTGTACTGCGTTGAAAATATAACCCCGTTCTGGATTTATCAGAGTTGGCTTCGCCCGTATTCACGGTTGCGTTAAGCATTATAAATGCGCCCGAAGCGTCCGCTTTAAGCAACTCTTCTTTAAGTTTAGGGAAAAGAACTTCCTGTACGCCTTCCGTATATAATTGCGAATCGTTGAGCGAGCTTATATGAATTCCTTTTTCATTCAGATAATTATCTATTATCGCCGAGGAATCGTTTGCGAGCATTTCGTTCATCATCGAAAGATCGTCAAAGTATTTTTCGATTTGCTTTGTATAGAATTCGTTTTGAAAAGTCAGATTGTTTGAATATTTTTCCGTTGTCGTAGAAAACTGCCCGACGAAAAACAAGCCGACCGCGATAAACATAACGATAACGAGAACGAGCGTAAGCATATATAATAAAAGCTTACGATGCATAGACGTTTTCTTTTTTTTGAAATCTATAAACTTCATATCCCGGTCGCTCCGTAATTTTTTGTCAGCCGACGTTATTCAGCGCGGCTTTCATTTCCTCAACTATCTGTTCGCAAGTTGCGCCTTTTTCGTATCTGGTTTCAAGAGTATTCTGGATATTACGGATTTTTTCGTACAAAGCGTACACTTTGGCGTAATACCCGTCAAACCCCGGCTCTTTTTTGAAAGAGCAGGTCTCAACTGTTTTAGTCAGGGCTTTATAAAGGTTCCAGTATGCATCCGACTTAAAAGATTTTTCGCCGATTTTTGCAAAAGCACCCGTTCTTACCGGCATATAACCCGTTGAAAGTACAAAATCCACATTGCGGTGTTCTTCGGTGAACCATCTTGCGAAAACGGTTGCCGCTTCGGCTTTGATATCAGTCGTTTTATAAGCGCAAAGTCCGACGCCCGATTGAGTTGCGACTTTTTGTTTGCCTGTCTGTTGGGGCATGGGAAAGACTTTCAGATTCATGGCTTCCGAAGTATTGTCGGGGTAGGTGATTTCGTCGTTGTAATAAAGCACGGAAGCCGAAGAGCCGATACCTGCGCAGGTCTGTCCCGTCATAACTTGCGTGTTGGAATACAAATCGGATACGACAATATGTCCTTTGGCGATAGACGTGGCAAACATATCGTATGCTTGTATCAGAGCGGGGTTGTTTGCGTCGTACCAGCCGTCTTTGTAAGAAATACTTTCTCCGTCGGATATGGCGCACAGTTCCACAATCCTTATCAGATAATCTATTGCGCAGAACG
>CAKQKA010000168.1 GCA_934247855.1 uncultured Clostridia bacterium
ATATTGGATACCGCAAAAGCTGAGGCGCCGTTTTCTTCAAGTAAAGGGGCGATATAACGTGCCGAATGACCGTATGCGTCCGCCTTGACAACCGCCATCAGCTTTGCACCGTCTGCCTCTGATTTTATTATATTGAAATTATGTAACAGGGCGTCCGTATCTATCTCCGCCCAGGTTCTGTGTAAGAAATTCAAAATTATCCCACCTTTAAAGATAATTATACCATTTTATTGCGTTTTTGCAATCGTTTATTTACTTTCCCCGCAAACGGTATAAAAATGAAGCTCAGCAAGAACCAAAAAAATGAGTAAAGCGGACATATCTGACCGCCTATATTTAAGGGGACTTTGCTGTAATCCCAAACATTCTTTTTCAATATCACGTTAAACACTATTCCGAAAACAAGTTCGACCGCAGTTACCGCGGTACTGCCGACAATTCCCTTTACAAAAAGGCTCGCTTTTTTCATTTTTTCGGAGATTGCGTTAAATATCACAAAACAAATTCCGCCTGCGCCAAGCATTGACCAATGCGTGTAGCCGCGCCAGATGATTTCTATCATTCCGTATCCGCAGGCGCCTATCGAAAACAACATAAATTTTGTGCCGTGTTTTTTCATCATTATCACCGATAATATTATTGGTGATTGATTTGTTTTGTATTCAACTCTTTTTTTGGTAAATAAGTTACTTTTTGTAATCGGAAACGCTTTTTCCGACAATTCTTTTGAAAGCGCTTCTAAAATATTTTACATCGCAAAAGCCGCATTTTTCGGCAATCTCGCTCTGCGTAAAGTATTCGGTTCTTATAAGCGCTTTGGCATAGTTTATGCGGTAGGTTTGCAAATATGAAACAGGCGACACCCCGTATTTTTCTTTGAATTTTTTTCGCAGCTGCGATGGACACACATTAAGCGCTTCCGACAGTTTTTGAATTGTAAAATCGGAATTGGGAAAACTTCTTTCTATTATTTCGGCCGCCGCTGTCGCATAGTTTTTTGAGTAAAAATCTTCATTTCGGCAACGCTGTTCAAGTCTGCCTAATATCGAGTAGAGTATTGACGTCGCGAAAAATCGGTAACCTACTTCTTTTTTCTGCCAGATTGATAAAATACTGTTAAATTCTTCTTCAAACCCGTCGCCTGCCGTAATCGGCGTAAAGGAGATTTCGTTTATTTCGGAATTGAGTAAGTAGAAATGTATTACTATCAAATCTTCGTCGGTGTATGAATATCTTGTATATTCGGTGTTGGGCGGAACGACTAAAACCGCGTCTCCGCTGAACCGCAGGGTTTGCTTTTTGCTTTTAAACTTAACATCGGTGTTTTTTCTCAGCGATACGCCGCAAAAGCCCCTTTTGTCTGTAAAAAAACAGCCTTTTTGTTGTGAAAAAACAAAAACATCGGATATTTGGACAATTAAATCATTTTCAAACATCGCACTATCATTATATTTTATAAAACGGCGAAAATCAAGTCTATTATAGCGAAAATTGGGTTTAAAAGCGTCAAAAAAGATGTTATATTCAAGTTATACCGATGCGGTATAACTATGCTTTTGGGAGGAATCACTGTGGACAGACGCGAAGCAGTAATGAAAAATTTTGAAAAGTACA
>CAKQKA010000169.1 GCA_934247855.1 uncultured Clostridia bacterium
ATATTGGTGTATGGATTATGCGGTTTTCTACAAAAATTTACATAATTCGACAAATTCGGACAAAAAGCGACAAATAAAATATGTAAATATTTACAAAATGTACTGCAATATATTTTTATTTTTACAATTAATGTGGTATAATATAGATAGATTTTTTCTAACAGGAGATGCAACATGAGTAAAATGGCCACTGCAGTCATCCTGCAAAGTAGTGATGACGATGCCGAGCGATGCAAGGAAAGTTTTGAATATGATTTTGATGTAAAATGTGTAACTTCGGATAGCGAGGTTGCGCTTGGCGAGCTGAAAAAAGTCAAGCCTGACTTTTTTATATGTTCGTTATTTTTGCACCATGCCGACGGGTTGTCGGTTGTTAAAAACGTTAAAACACTGTCTGAAAACACCGTATGTATTGTTTTGGATTACATAAAAACATATGATGTCGTAATTCTTGCTTTGCGTTCCGGCGTCGATTTGTATGTGGCTTTACCGACCGATTATAGCGTCGTAAAATCGAAAATGAAGGATATTACCGGCTACTCCGCACTGAATATCTGCGACAGAGTAATCGGGCTGGATGCGGAATTTTTTAAAACCGAAGATGCTGTGGCGGAGCAGTCGGTTAAATCCGAAAGTAAAACGAATAAAATTTTTGTCGATCAGGAAGAAGACGAAGAAAATAATAAAAAATTAGATCTGTTGATAGGTCGCTTGTTTATCGGAATAGGTATTTCGCCGAATATCAGAGGATTTTATTTTCTGAGATGCGCGATAAAATTGACTATTAAAAATCCGAGGCTTATCGATTCTATGACGAAGGCTTTATATCCGGAAATCGCAAAAGATTTCGATACCACGGGCAGTAAAGTCGAACGCGCTATAAGACATGCGCTGGATGTTGCGTGGAATAAAGGTAAATCTCGGCATTTCAACGAGTTGTTGGGCGTAACTGCTTTTTCAGAAAACGAAAGACCGACAAATTCGGAGTTCATAGCCTTAGTTGCCGACAGGCTTATGTTGCAGGACTCGATTGTTGTCTGATAAGCGGGCTGTGCGCGGTTAACGGCTGCGTGTTTTCCGTAAAAGTTTCCTTTTGCGCGTAGTTCTGCTTTTGTTTACGCGGATATATCGATGTAATGATAGTTTTATCGATATATAGGCATAGCAGGATCGATATTCTATGCGTATTTCGATAACGGAACGATAGCGTTTAAAGACGGTAAAACAATATACATACTTCAAAAATAACAAAGAACTTTTTTATATTTAATATATAATACAAAATCAAGAAAAAAGTTGCAAATCATGACAGGTTTGCATTTTTTTTGGTTTGTCGATATAAAAAGCGAGTTTCTTATTTTAAAAATATACGTATTTTCGACCTTGGCAGAACAAACCGCAAAACCGGCACGGTTTTATCGTTTTCGGCGGACTGTGATTTTGCAATCCGAACGCAGTTCGGAACAAGAGCGTTTTTCGTTTTGCCAAGTCGGATATTTGACAAGAAAATCGCCTTGTGCTAAACTACTACGAAGTTGTAAATTTTTAGTCGTGCCGTCGGGGCGGTCAGGGTTATAT
>CAKQKA010000170.1 GCA_934247855.1 uncultured Clostridia bacterium
GTTAAAATTCAACTCCGAGAAACGACTCTACAGGCAGGGTAAATAGAATTCCCGCGCCGGGGGTTGCAAGTCCTGCAGCTTTTTTTATGGCTTGCATTATTTCGATTTTAGTTTTTTGCTCGGTAAGAATGAAGATAATTTCCTTGTTAGGATGTAAAGTAATGCCGAGGAATTTAACTTCGTCGTCGGCGTTAGCCGTGCCGCGTGCATTAAAGACTGTACCGCCGCGTGCGCCTGCCGATCTTGCGGCGGTCATGACGTCGTCTTCAAATCCGTGATTTACTATTGCAACAATTAATTCACATGCCGTATTATTCATAATTTATTTCTCCTTTGTCAGTTATTTCCTGTACCTGTAAGAACTTTAAAAGAGGTGAGTCCTCCGACCGAGCTTACAGGAATAGTCATCGCTATGCCGAGATGTTTCCTTGTAAAATTGAAACATTCTTCGATAACGTTGAACGCCATTGGAACATTGTGTTTTTCTATAAAGCAAAATATCAAATCTTTCTCCGGTTCGGATATTCCGAGTGCGGATCTTATTTCGCTTGTCGCAGTGCCTCTTCCGAGAATAATTGACTGAAAATGAGCATAATCTTTTAATTTATCAGATATTGCGTCACCCAAACCGCGATTTGCGATTATCAGTAAACATCTTAATTGAATTTCGTTTTTAGGTAACATAACAATCTCCTTATTTGTTGAATTCGATAATATCTTCGCTTGCGATCTTTTCGAGTTGAGCATTCTTCTTGCGCGAACGATTTTCGACGATTTGTGCCGTTAAACCTAATAACTGTATTGTTATCAAGGGCATCAATGCGACTGTCGCGACAAGTCCGTAAGCAAAATTCAGAACTGAAACGCCGAATCCTTCGGCTGCTCCTATTGCAAAGGGAAGCAGGAATGTTGCCGTCATCGGCCCTGACGCAACGCCGCCGGAATCGAACGCGATCGACGTATAGACTTTAGGAACGAAGAATGAAATGCCGAGCGCTATCACATATCCGATTCCTATAACGAACCATATAGAAATATCGAATATGATTCTCATCATCGAAAATCCGACCGCAAATGCCATAGAAACGCAAAGGGCAATGCGCATCGTTCTCTTTTTTATGGTGCCTGCAGAAATAGATTCTACCTGTTTTACAAGAACGCCGATTGCGGGTTCGGCAAGAACGATAAGCAAGCCGACCAATGCTCCGACGGGGATTAAAACCCATGCGTATTCGGTTGCCGCAAGGCTTTTGCCTATGTAATAACCTGTTCCCATATAAGCGGCGTTTACGCCGGTTAAAAAGAGCGTTAAACCGAAATATGTATACAGTAAACCGAGCGAAATACGCGTCAGTTTTATTTTTGGCGTTTTAAAAGATATAAAATTGAAAACATAGAACGCTACTGCTATAGGAGCAAGGGCGATTGCAACTTCTTTAAGAAATTTCAGCAAGTTATGGAAAAAACTTGCTGAAAGTTCGGCAGCTGAAGAAACCGTCGTATACTCAACGGCTGTGTCTACTTCGGGCTTAAAAATCATGCATAACAGCAGCATCATAAA